>JAFRPB010000195.1 GCA_017429345.1 Clostridia bacterium
ACGACATTCAACGAAAAATAACGTTGAATGTCGTCGGGACGGGACGCCATTTTATGCCGCCCGCCCACCACGATCTTCAAAACGGTGCGGGTCGCCGGTGGCGACCTCTGCAGAAAGCAGAAGCACCGACCGAGGCGGGAGCCGAGACCAGAGGTCTGCCGTGCTACCGGCGGGTATGCCCAACGCCGTGATAAATCAGAATTTAACTGCTGACGCTGTAGCGCCAGGAGCCGGGAGCCAAGAGCCGGGAGCCGGAAGCCGATCCTGCCGCCCAGCTCAGTCCCATTCGCAGCCGGTCACGGTATCGAGATCGGTCCCCTTCGTCTCATGCGTCTTCATCAGCACGAGCAAAAGACCGACCAAAATCCCCGGCGCGGAGATGCAGAGGATCACGGTGCTGATCACGGAATTGCCGAGCGCGCCGAGCGTCGGCAGCAGGATCGCCATGCCCACCACGGTGCCGATCGCCTGGATCACGTAGGCGGAAGAGGTGACGGACGAGCGCAGGTTGGTCGGCGCGGATTCGGACATCATCATCACGTTGATATCCCCCACGGACCAGAAGCTGCCCACGCACGCGCCGGTCATGAAGCCCACGAAATACGGGTTCCACGCGAAACGCGCGCCGAAAGTGAACGCAAGAAGCGTCGTCAGCGTCAGGGCGGACATCATCGCCGCGGCGCTCTTGCGCCCGAGCTTATCCGAAACGAAGCCGACGATGAACTGAAATACCGCGCTGCCGACCGCGAACAGGAACAGCGCCTGCGTCACTTCGCCGCCGCCGGAGCTGACCGCGTTCAGCGCGTCGTCGATGTTCCGGGCCCCGCCCGAGGAAACGAGATGCCCCGCGTAGCCGTAGGAGAGCATCGGCTGATAGTTCATCGTGATAATAAAGCCCAGATTGTGGAACGCCATCAGGATATACAGCCAGCGGAGCTGCTTATGCCGCATGGCGAATTTCAGCGCGGCGAAAAAGCCGCCCTGCGCGTTCTGCACGTCTTTGCGTTCCTTTTCCGCCCGCAGCTCCTCCTCGCTCATGTTCAGGTATTTCAGGCGGGAATCGATGAAGGCGTCCGTCTCGCGGGAGAGGATCAGCGCGAGGAACGACGTCACAAGCCCGATGATCGCGGGCACGAGAAAGACCGTGCGCCACTGCGACTGATCATGCATAAAAACGCGGCGCAGCAGCGGGATCAGCATCACGCCCAGCGTGGCGACCGCGCGCACCAGCGAATAGATCTTTGCGCGGTGCTTCGCGGGCGCGGTCTCCATGATATACACCACCTGCATATCGTGCGGCACGAAAAACGAGATCACGCAGTAGCCCATGATATACAGCGGGATATTGCCCGAAAGGAAGATCAGCGTCATGCCGAGCGCCATGCCGAAGGTGTTGACGACCAGAAACAGCCGGCGGCCGTAGCGGTCCGACAGCGTTTTATAAAACAGGGATACGGCGATGCAGGGATAGGAGATCAGCTCCAGTGTTCCAAGTGTGGAAAGGGATTTGTCGCCGAATTTTGAAAACAGATCCCCCGCGATCTCGGTTTTCATCTGCGCGCAGATCTGCGAGGCGATCTCGTCCGTGATATACACAAGACAGATGAGGAACACCATGTAAACGAGATACGTCCTGCGTTTGGGACGCGCCTTTTCTTTTTCCCACTTCGCGATCTCGCGCTGTTTTTTCAGCGCGGCCTTGCGCTGCTGTTCCGGCGTCGGGGTCTTCGCTGCCATACGGTCCACCTCTGTTCAAATTTATTGTCGGATAAAAATTGTTATGAATACAGGCCTTGATCGGCAAGGCGCGGCGTTACGGCCTGTATATTTTTCCCGCAGCTTTTCCGTCAAACTCGCCGCCGTTCGGCTGCATATAATTCACTTCCGCCTCAACGGGGCTGTCGGTGCGCACGATATACTCGAGCACGTATTCCGCCGTCTCGCCGGGCTGCACGAGCTGCTTCCCGCCCTGCTTCGTCAGCTCCGTCTCTACCAGCAGGAGACTGACGCCGTCCTGCATGACCCAAAGATGCGGTTTGCCGTCCGCCATGCCGCTTTTCCAGACGGGGATCGACAGAAGCTCGAATACGCTGTTTGCATCCGTCGCTTTGTTGGTGTATTCCAGATGCAGAAGCATATGCTTCTCGCCGTCTTTTTCGGTGAACTCCGCGTCTTTGAGCTTCACGTGCCCCGCGGCGGTCAGATCGTCCGGCGAGAAGTCGCCCTCCTCGGGCAGTTCCTTCGTCCACGCGGGATCCGTCACCGGGGTCAGCCATTCTGCGTTCTTGACCTTGCAGGGCATGTCTGCGGGATCGAACGTGACCTCTTTGACGCAGTTTCGGGCGATCTCGACCATCAGCGGGTCGTCCTCGGCGTAGAAGTTCAGGTTGTATTCATAGATCGGCAGGGTGATCCGCAGGGTGATCGCGCCGCCCTGCCAGTCGCAGAGAAATTCCTCCGCCGCTCTGACGGTATAGCCGTTGCGGATCATGCATCTGCGGTTGTTGGAATACTCGTTGTCGTAGATGTAGTTCGCCATGTCGATCAGCACTTCGGGATTGGTGCCGTCGTACCCGGCGTCTTTTTCGTAGGATTCATATTCCCACGTCTTGGTGAGCTCTTCGCCGTCCTGCGAGGCGGTCAGATGAAAATACTCGTAGGCCTGCCACACCCGGTCTTTCTTCTCGTCCGTATTCTTCACGTCGTAGATGACGCGGACCGCCTCCTTGCCGTCGTGCCGGAAGAACTCCGCGCCGACGACGGTCAGCTCGTAGCTCTGAATATCGTACTGCGGATAATTGCCCATGCTCAGTCTGACCGGCTCGAACACGACGCCCTCCGCCTCGAGTACGGAGTTGTCTTCGTTCTCAAGGTCCTCCGCCTTCGCCGCGGCGCCGTCGAAGGAAAGACTGTTTCGGAAATTCCACGCGAACTCATCCGACGTTCCGGGATAATACGCCTCGTTGCCGTACACGCCGACGATATATATTAAGCTGCGGTTGTTTCCCTCGTCTAAAATGACGTATTCCAGCAGATACTCCGCGTTTTTGAAGACGCCGTCCGCGTCCGAAAGATCTTCATCGCCGCGGGCGAACACCGGGTTGCCGTTGTATCGTGCGATCTCCCTGCCGTTCTCCTTGTCGCCGACCTCGGTCACCTCATACTCCGCGGCGTGCTCCGGGAAGTATTTCTGCAGAAAGCCTTCGGGGTCCGTCCCGTCGTAATCCCCCGGCTCGCATTCCGTGACCTCAACGGTAAAGCCGAAGAATCTGCCGTCCTCGTCGGTGATCCCGTAGGCCTCGCCGTCCGCCCCGGCGCGGGGCGTAAAGTCGATCCCGGCCATGGTGTTCGGATATTTCCACGACAGGTTCATAAAACTGCCGTCGATATAGGAGACCCCGTCCGGCTCCGTCGTTTCCTGCGAGGCGGGCTTTTTCCCGCCGCAGCCGCAGGCGAAGAGCAGCAATACCGCGGCGCACACAAGCGCCGTCGTTCTGATGAATTTTCTCATAATACTTCTCCTTGTCTTGCGTATGATCTTACCGGACCGCGTAGAGCAGATCCAGCACGGCTTTGACCAGACGGTACGCTTTGAAATACAGGTATTGGAACAGGGAATTGCGGAAGGCTTCCTTTTCGCCGACTTCCGCCCAGCGCGTCGTCTTTTCATTGATGTCGTCGGTGAGCTTCTGTTTTTCCGCCTTGTAACCCACGGGCGAAGCGAATTCCGACGCGCGGTTCTTCATTTTCCAGTAGCGCCAGCAGAGCTCGGAAGCGCGCACGTTGGCGTTTTCTTCGCCCTGCGTCGCGTCCTTTGCCTTCTGCCACAATTCGTCGCAGCGGGCGATCCCGTTCCGGTCGAGGGAGAGGATATTGCTCTGGAATTCGTAGATGCCCAGATGCTTTTTGCCGGCGCGCTCGGTGACGATATCGAGAAATTCCGCGAGGTATTCCCCGCCCGCGCCGTAATATGCGTTCAGAAAAGCGTCCCGTTCGCTTTCAAGATCCGTATACGGGTCGAGCATGAGCCTGCCGATCAGATACGACCTCAGCTCGCCGAATTCCGTTTCGGCCTGCATGGTATAATTGCCCTCTTCGTAGACGCCCCGGACGTTGTTCTCCGCGAAGATCTGCATATTCCGCTGCAGGGTGCCGAAATCGGGGAAAATGCCGACGAAGGCGCTGTAATCTGTGCAGTAATCCCAGATATACAGGCGGCGGCAGATCGCCGACCAGCCCGCAAGGTCCTTCATGAATTCCGCGTTCGTTTTGCAGGTCGGGTCGTCGAAGGGATGCGAAAAACAGCACTCGATCGTGCACAGGCGCACGATGACGTTATCCTCGGGCGCGATCCCCTGCGGCGGGGTCCTCGTGTATCTGTAGGCGAAGGTGTCGATCGCCACGTTGTCGTACCCGGCTTCTTTCACCGCGCGCGCGATCTCGTTGACAAACGTCAGCATCGTGCCCGCGTGGGACCCGTACTGCCGGTCGATCCTGCGGCATTCGCTGCAGGTGCAGAAGGCGATATTGTCCGCCTGCGTGAGCGAGACGATCTGCAGCGGGAGCGACGGGTCGTGCTTTTCTCTGAGCAGATCGAAGACCTCTTCCTTGACGATCCGGAGCACTTCCGGGTTGGAAAGACAGAGCTGCTGATCCGTTCTTTTGCCGAGATAATAAGCGAAATATTCCGGGTGGCTCTCGAAGTATTTCCCTTTGCTGCAGAACTGATTCGTAAGCGAATGGCCGAAGGAGGAGATATAGTCCACCGTCCCGCCGAATTCCGCCGGGATCGTTCTGTACTGCCCGCCGTTCAGGCCGTTGAACAGGGAGTATTCGGTATTCCGCGGGCTGAGCCAGTCGGTATCCGTATATTCAAAAGTCGGCGTCCAGACGTATTTCTCGCCCGTCGGAACGACGACCTCGCTTTTTTCGCATTTCGTCAGCGCCGAGGTATAGCAGCGCACGCCCGCGTACCTCTCAAGGAACGCGTAAACGCCCCGCACGGCCATGGCGAGGTCGGAGCCGGTAACGGAAACCGCGCCGCCGGTCTCTTCGATCACAAAACCGTTTCCGACGGCGGGGTCGACGCCGAGATATACTTCGCCGTCCCCGGGTCCGCCCTGCGTGACGGCGGGCTCTGCGCCGCATACGTTCCCGATATAATAAGCGAGTTTTTCCGCCGCCGGCAGAAGGCTCTCTTCGCCCGCGACGACCGTGGATCCTGCGTCGATCATAACGTCTCCCTTCGCGTATGCCGCCGGGACGAGCGCTCCCGCGAGCATCAGCAGGGCAAGGAGCACCGCAACCGTCTTTTTCACACAAACACTTCCCTTTATCTTGTCATATCACGGTATGACAGAATAATTATACAACAATTCATTTCCGGGGTAAATAAAGGAACTTTTTGCGATGTTGCGGGAAGCGTTTATTCCTCCTCTTCGTCTTCGGGCAGTTCCTTTTTGCCCGTCAGGGCGCTGAATGCGGAGCCGATCAGATTGCCCACCAGCGTTTCGACTTTTTCGCCCTTCAGCAGTGCGAGGGCTTCTTTTTTTGTCTGGCTGTCCGCAGCCCGATACAGCTGCACAAGCTTTTTTTCGGCGGCGGTTACCTTCATGGAAGAGGTATTCGCCCCTGCCGGCGGTTTGGAAGCGCCGGAAGAGGAAGTGCCTTTCGCCGCGTCAAGCAGCGACTTCTGCGTCACGCCCGTGGCCTTTGCGACCTGTTTCAGCTGTTCCGTCGTCAGCTCCTTTTCGCCGCGTTCCGCACGGCCGATATCGGATGCGGAACAGTTTTTCACCTTGCGCGCAAGCTGCTCCTGCGTCAGCCCTGCGTCCGTTCTGGCGGTTTTGATCAGTCTGCCGACCTTTTTCGCGTTTGCCATGGGAAGCTCTCCTTTTTTATGTTATTTATGATAATACATGTATTGGTGTTTCGGTGTTCAGGTGAAACGGTCGCCCTGTGCGGTCTCACCCGTCCGTTTCCCCGGTCAGGACGGTCCAGCCGTCCAGACTTCCCTCGGCGACGCGTACGGATATATCGCCGTTTCTGACCTCGACCGTCGCCAGCACGCCGGGGAAGCACAGCGGCAGCGTGATATTCTCCGCGATCGGCCGAAGCCGGAGGATCCTCCGGGCAAAGTCGATCCGAAGCCCCAGCGCCGCGGTCAGCGTGGTCCAGCTGGACATGGGCCGCGAGTAATGATGCCCGCACTCCCAGTGATCCCACAGCGCGCCGAACCGCGCCTGATTGTCGCGGATGGCAGTGACGAGGGCGTCCGCGTCGGCGCGGAGCCCCACGCTCATGCAGAGCGCGGCCATAGCGTAGCCGATGCCTGTCCAGACCCCTTCCGCCTGACAGTTTTTATGGGAATACAGCGTGGTGCGCCTTCCCTCGGGATAAGAGGCGTTGACGAGGCCCCCGTCCGGGGTGAAGTTGCGCTCGAGGATGTAGCGCAGAACGTCCCTGACCCGATCGTCGGGCAGATTGCCGCCGATCCCCGCCGCGCGCAGGAACCATTCGCCGTCGAGCTGGTCGGTCATCAGGGTCTCGTCGCAGGCGTCGTCCGAGCGCCACAGGTCGTAATATTCGCCGTTCCACAGGCACTTTTCCAGCGACGCGAGGCCTTTCTTAAGAAGATCTCTCCACGCTTCGGCGCGCGCGGCGTCGCCCGTTTCGTCGGCGATGCGGGCGGCGGCGTTCAGCGCAGCGAGCCAAAGAACAGAGATATAGACCGGCGTGCCCGAGAAATTCCACGCGTCGTAGGTGTTCCGCTTCGTCTCTTTATCCGGCAGACCGTCGCCGTCGCTGTCGAGGGCGGCGATGGAATCCATCGCGCGGATCACGTGCGGCCACATTTCTTTCAGATACTCCGCGTCGCCGGTGTAAAGGTAGTCGCGCAGCGCCATCAGCACGAACTGATTGTTCATGTCCACGCGGTCGAAGCCGTTATCCACGTGATCGAGATCCGGCGTGAAGAAGTGATGCACGCGACCGTCCTCCCGCTGAAAGGCGGCGCCCATGCGCATCTGCCCGAGCTGCAGCTCCGGGAACAGCGCGAGAAGCCCGAACGAGGCGTGATAGGTGATGTCCGTGGTGTGGAAGCCGCAGAAGCCCTGCCCTTCCCACAGACCGAACTTGCCGTCCTTCAAGTACCAGGAGCATTTGACGAGGGTGCTCAGATGTCCGCTCCAGCAGTCCGGATATACCCCGGGCAGGTCCGTATCATAGAGCAGCCGCGAGAAGGCGGCGGCTTTGTCGAAGACCTCCGGGCGGTGATCCCGCAGAAAGGCGTTCGCCTCCCGGGCGCCGCGGAACAGGTTTTCATAATAATGTCCGAGCCGCCGTCCGTCCTTCGAGAAGTGGTTCGGGAAATACCACGTCAGGATAAAGCGCACGGTCTTTTTCTCGCCCGGAGCGAGCTTCACCGTGCCGCAGAGGGCGGCGGAGCCGAATTCCTTATAGTTCAGACGGTCCTGCGTGCTCATGCTCCTGAGGAACGCCGCCCGGTCCTCCCTCGTTTCGGGGAACGCGGGCCGCGCCTCGCGGATGCGCCGCAGAACAGACGCGGCGAAGGGATATTCCGCATACGCGCCGAAGAGCTCTGCGAGCTCCCCGTCGGACAGCGCGTCCGTATTTTCGGGGACTTCGGGCGGCGGCGATCCTGCCTCGCTGTCGGGCAGGCGGCCCGTCTCGCGGAAGCCGAAGAGGATGGATTCCTGACTGACGCCGAACGCACCGTCGTCATAGATATATTCCCGGATAAAGTTGCGGTATTCTCCCGCGACAAAACTCTTTTCACCGTCGCCGCCGATGCTGAAGCACACCTCGCCGCAGTCCGGCGCGTCGGTCTTTTTCGCGGGATGCATCGTGACGGCGATATTGTCTGGATTCCGGGAAAGCGTGTTCCTGCAGTCGCCTTCATTGCAGAACTCCGGCACAAGGGCGCCGAGCAGGCTCGCCGTCAGCGGTTCGGACGCCGTATTCTCGATCTCGAGATCCATATAAAATCCGGGCGTGGCGGATTCGTCCGTCCGGTGCGGCACAAACGGCGCGACCGCCCGTCCCGTGACCTTGCAGGGCAGGGCAGCATCCTCGTATCCGAGCTCGCATACGGGGAACCGCCCGTCGAAACGGATGCGCTCGACCGGTTTGTTCCACGGGAATACGCGGTAAGTGAAATCGTCCGGCTCGCATCGCATGCCGAGCTTGCGCACGACGGGCCGACGTCCCGCCCGTTCGGTCCGCACCCAGAACGACAGCGCGCCCGTATGGATCTCGCCGTCGTACGCCTTTCGTTCCCAGCAGACCTCGGTCATTCTGGGCGGATTTGCGATCTGCCAGAAGTGGAATTCGCCGTCGGGCTGAAGCTCGACGCTCCCCGCGCCGATGCCGCCCAGCGGGATCCCGCTTTTTGCGGGCGCGTTCATGATGATCTTTGCCATGGATTCTCTCTCCTTCTGCCGGCGTCCGGACGATCTTCTGTCTCTTTCTTAAAAAAAGAATAACATAAAACCCGCCGTTTTTCAACAGGAAAACGCGGGAACGGGAAGCGTTCTTTATGCTTGATTTTTATTCCCGTTTCGTGTATGATGAATAAAGTGGAAATAATATATCCGAAATAACCGGAAAGGAAAGGTCATTATGAAAACAAGAACCGAAAAGATCCTCTCGGTGCTGCTCTGCGCGGTCATGGCGTTCGGCGCGGTCCTGCCGGTCTTTGCCTCCGCACAGACCGGGGTGCAGCCCACCTGGCAGAACACCGTCGAGACCGTAACGCCCGTCGGCGACGGCCCCTATGTCAAGATCAAACTGACGCCGGAGGGGTACAAGATCGACGAATGCCGGCTCCCGCAGCAGTACGACGTCGTTTTTAAGGACGGCGCCACGACAAGCGTGCGGATTTCAGACGAGCCCTCCCACTTCGCCCCCATGGCCGTCTATGAAAACTTCTTTGACGTGGAAACGCCGGAAGGAACGATCACGCTCTACGCGCGGGTCACGCTCTCTTCCGGTGATGCAAAAGAGACGGCTTTCTCCGTCGGACAGTATATCCTGCAGGGCTCTCTGGGCGACGACGGCGTCCCGGTCGCCGGTTCGAGCGTTTACGAGTTCCCGATCTTCGAGGAAACGTGCGAGAGCGAGATCGACGAGGGCAATTTAATCGTCAGGATCCTGTATTTCTTTTATTCCGGCTTTCTGAAGATCCAAAAATGGTTCGTCCTTCACTTCGGGAAGTAATCTGTTTTCGTCATATATAAAGGAGACGATCTTATGCCAAACACACCGAATAACAGACCCGCGGGCCGGCAGCGCGTCGGCGGCGGCGCGGGACACAGCGTCGGAACCCACGGCCCCGGCATGGGCACAGGGCCCGTCGGCAAGAACGACGGCTACGCGCAGCGCCCCGGTCCCTCCGGCTCCCACGGCGGACAGCGCAATTCCGGCGGCGGGCAGCGCGCTTCCGGCGGCGGACGCGGCAAGCTGATACTGATCATTATCATCGCGATCGTCGTGCTGGCAGGCGGCGGCACCGGACTTTCCGGACTGCTGGGCGGCGGTACCGATACGGACGTTACCCCCGTCGTCACGCAACAGCAGAGCAGCGGCATCGGCTCCGGCTCTTCCGGCAGCCTGCTCGCCGGTCTTTTAGGCAGCGCGAGCAGCTTTTCCGGCAACAGCTCCTACGATGCCGGCTGGACCGGGACCGACAACACCGGCAGGCTGAACACCTCCGTCGACAGTGCAGCCCGGGCAAAGCGTCTTGCGCTCAGGGGCGACGGCACGGATACAGTCACGGTGATGGTGTATCTGTGCGGCACGGATCTTGAATCCAAAAGCGGCATGGCGACCAACGACCTCAAGGAGATGGCGTCCGCCTCGCTTTCGGATAAGGTGAACGTCATCGTCTATACCGGCGGCTGCAAGAACTGGAAGCTCAGCGGCGTCTCGAACTCGAGCAATCAGATCTATCAGGTGCAGAAGAACGGCAAGCTCAAGCTCCTGGAAAAGAACCGCGGCAGCGCCGCCATGACAAAGCCCGACACGCTGACGGATTTCATCACCTATTGCAAACAGAATTTCCCCGCGGACCGCAACGAGCTGATCCTCTGGGATCACGGCGGCGGCACGGTCTCCGGCTTCGGTTATGATGAGCGCGTGAAAAACTCCGGCTCGATGACGCTGCCGGATATCGCGGGCGCGGTGAAAAAGGCGGGCGTGAGCTTCGATTTCATCGGCTTCGACGCGTGCCTGATGGGCACCCTCGAGACCGCGCTGGTGCTCGAGCCCTATGCGGACTATCTTCTCGCGAGCGAAGAGACGGAGCCCGGCATCGGCTGGTATTACACGAACTGGCTCACGACCTTGAGCAATAACACGGCGATCCCCACCACGGAGCTTGCGAAACAGATCATCGACGACTTCATTTCCGTCTGCGGACAGAAGTGCCCCGGCCAGAAAGCCACGCTTTCGCTGGTCGACCTTGCGGAGCTCTCCGCCACGGTGGGCGGGAAGCTTTCCGATTTCTCCGCCGCCACGGCGAAGCAGATCTCCGGCAGCGGCTATTCCGCCGTATCCAAAGCCCGCGGCGACACAAAGGAATTCGGCGGCTCCAACAAGCTCGATCAGATCGACCTTGTGCATCTCGCGCTGAATCTCGACACCGCCGAGAGCCGCGCGCTTGCCGATACGCTGCTCTCCGCGGTCAAATACAACCGTACCTCCTCCGCCGTCAGCAACGCCTACGGCATTTCGGCGTATTTCCCCTACCGCTCCGCCGGCAAGGTGAACAAGGCCGTGCAGCAGCTGGACGCCATCGGCTTCGATAAAGAATACACCGACTGCGTGAAGAAATTCGCCTCTCTGGAGGTCACCGGTCAGGCGGCGGGCGGCGGCAGCACAAGCCCCTTCGGCTCCCTGTTCGGTTCGCTGACGGGGATGACGGGCTCCGCATCGTCCTCTTCCACGGGCAGCGTGACGGATCTTGTCGGCTCGCTCCTGGGCGGCGGCAGCACCTCCTCCGGCCTTGACCTCGCAGGCCTTCTGGGCGGCGCGGGGATCTTCGACCGCAGCATCCCGGAGAGCGAATACATCGACGTGGTGGAAAATAACAGGATCGACGACAGCGCGCTGGTCTGGACCTACGAGGGCGGCGAGCGCGTGCTCAAGCTCTCGGAGCAGCAGTGGGCGCTTGTCGCGGATCTGCAGCTGAACGTCTTCCTTGACGACGGCAGCGGCTACATCGACCTGGGACTTGACAATATCTTCAGCTGGACGGACGGCGGCGACCTTGTCGGCGAATACGACGGCATGTGGGTCGCGCTGAATAATCAGCCCGTGGCGTATTATTATACGGACTGCACGGACGGGAACGGCGAAACGATCACGAACGGCCGCATCCCCGTGCTGCTGAACGGCGACCGCGCGGAGCTGCTGGTCCGCTTCGACAACAACGGCGGGCAGCTCGTGGGCGCGCGGCTCTTCTATGCGGACGGCGAGACGGACACCGTCGCCAAGTCCCTCGCCGAGCTGCAGGAGGGCGACGTGATCCAGCCCATCTGCGACCGCTACGACTACAACGGCAATTACGAGGACACCTACAGGCTGGGCGGCGAGATCGTTTGCGACGGCGCCCTCGCCGTGACCGACGTGACGCTGGATCCCGCGGACGGCACGCCCGTGGCGGCCTACGTGCTGACCGACCGCTTCTCGATGGAGCACTGGACCCCCGCCATCGGATAATACAGAACAAAACATAACGTAATAGAAGACCGGGATCTCCGAAGGTTTGCCGTTCGGAGATCCCGGTCTTTCGCCGACAGATCAGAAATTCCAATATAGAAACGTTGCGACGCCGGTAAGCGACATGATGCACCAGAACAGCGTCGCCGCAGTGAAGACGGATTTTTTGACGTCCGGCTTGAATACCGCAATTCTTTCATTCGTATTTTTCATAAAAACGCCTGCCGTGAAAGCGAAAACGAACAGCGCGGCAGGCAGAATGATATCCGACGCCGGGATGATTTTGCCGACGAACTCCCAACCGCCGGTGATCATCGGCTGAAGCAGCCTCGTCCCGGACATATGATTTGAAAAATCAAAGAACTGCCGGTAGAATTGCCACGCCTGCGTCAGCGAATCCGCCCGGAAGATCACCCACGCCAGATTGACGAACGCGAAGGTAAAAATCCACGAGACGGCGGACACGGTCTTCGACTTGCGCTTTGAATAGATCCCGGTCGCGTTATCTATCATTCTCGTCAAGACAAGCGCGAGCCCGTGGAGAAGTCCCCAGACGATAAAGGTCCAGTTCGCGCCGTGCCAGATACCGCTGACGAGGAAAACGATCATGATATTGACATAGGTGCGCGCCGCGCCCCTGCGGTTTCCCCCGAGCGGGATGTAAACATATTTCGTGAAAAACCGCGTCAGGGTGATATGCCAGCGCTTCCAGAAATCGCTGATATTGACCGCCTTATAGGGGGAATTGAAGTTCATCGTTATGTCGATATTCATCATCTTGCCGATCCCCGTCGCCATGTCGCAATAGCCGGAGAAGTCGAAATAGATCTGAAAGGTATACGCCAGCATCACCATAAAAGCGTTGATCGGACCGAGGACCGAAATCTTGCCGAAACCGGTATTGACCAGCAGCCCAAAGGTATCGGCGACGATCACTTTTTTCCCCATGCCGAGGGCGAACGCGTAAAGCCCCGCCGAAAAGCTTTCGGGGTTGAATTTCTTCTTTCCGACGTCCGCGAACTGCGGAACCATTTCGTCGTGGGTAACGATCGGGCCGGCGATCAGCTGCGGGAAATAGGTGACGAACAGCGCGTAATCGAAGAAGCGGTACGCAACGATCTTTTCGTCGCGCCTGTAGCTGTCGATCACGTAGGAGAGCTGCTGAAAGGTGAAAAAGCTGATCCCGAGAGGAAGCAATATGTGAAGAAGCGGCCAGTCGGTCTTGAAAACCGCGTTGACGTTCTCAACAAAGAAGTCGTAATACTTAAAGAAGAACAGGCTCCCGATATTCAGCGCCAGAGCCGCGGCGAAAATAAGCTTCCTTGCGCCTCCGCCCGTCCGTTCGTTCAGCATGATCCTGCTGAACGTATAGTTCAGCGCGACGGACAGAACGATGATCGGAAGATACCGCCAGTTGAAATATCCGTAAAAGAACAAAGACGCCAAAATCAGAAAGATCTTCGCCGCCGTAAACCTGCCGAAATGATTGAAGCCGAAATACCCGATCAGGACGATCGGGAAAAAGAACAGTACGAATACATATGAATTAAAAAGCACGACCGCGCCTCCCTCTGCGTTGATCCGCGCCGCCTGAAAGTATTACCCGATCAAAGACGCGTAGCCGTAGCCGGCGGTATACGAAAACAGTTCGTCGATCTTCTCCCGGTACGTTTCGGGCGACAGCAGCCCTTCGTCCCCGCGCATACGAAGGACCATCCGTTCGCAGATCTCGGGGGAGCAGTGCGCCTCGTCCACATAATTGTCAAGATCGCTGATGACGCCGAGCATTTCCTCATCCGACCAGAGATACACTCTGACGTTCGGATGCCGCAGGAGTTTTTCACAGATCAGATGAGACACGGCGTACCAGCAGTCTGTGTTTTTTTCTTCCCGAACCTTATACCAATACAAAACGCTGACCGGCGTAAAGAAGAAACGGAATTCGGTATCCGGCATCATGTCAATATAATGCAGAAGTATGTCAAGATTCCCTGTCGCGCGGCTGACCGCATCCTCCACCGACGGCGCTTCCTCGACGGCGTCGATCGAATCGCGTGTGCTGAGCACGGCTTCTTTTCCTCTTGCCTGCAGCAAAAAGAGCGTATCCGTATCAGGAACGGTCCCCTCGATATTCTGCCGGATCGAATCGATCGCGATGGATAACGTCCCGAAATTATAGAAATAGCCGGTATCGTTGAATAAATTGTTGTCATACAGATACTCGGGCAGCGTGTAAGGATCTTCGGGGGCGCCCAATAAAAGCGAGAACGGGTCAATATTGGAAAAAACGTATTTCGGCTCCTCCGCTCTGCGATTCAGAACGTCCAGCAGCAGCCCCCAATCCTTCACCGTGGAGCCGAGAATGGCGAGCTTCACCGTCTTTCCGCCGAAAGCAGCGTCAAAATCGGACGCTTTGAAATTCTCGCAGAACGAATTGCCGATGATCACGTTGTCAAATTCAAAGTTTTTCGCGACGCCGGCGTATTGATACCGCTCGTCGGTCAGCACCGGCTGCATGCCGAACCACGGCGTATGATACTGAAACAGAGGATCCACCGTGATCTGCAGACCCGCGACGGACAGCAGCCCCGCCAGCAGCACGGACAGCGCCGATATAATAAACTTTTTACCGTTCATGGTTCTCTCCGATACGATCTGAACATTTGTGCGAAGGGGTTAATGAATAATACATCGCCGCGCGATCATGATATAAACTCCTGCCCTTCAGAGAGGATCCGATCGCCCGCAGGGTTCCGGGACTTTTCTTATTTAAAAATCAGATCCTCGTTCCCGGAGGTCGTGAAAAATCTTGTGAAGTTGGCCCTTGTGAGCTTACAGCCGTTGGCGGTCACGTTGTCGAAGGTCACTTCGATCCCGTTGCCGTTGACGGGAGGCTGCTCCAGCTTTCCGTCGAGCCAGCCGAAGGGCAGGATCTGTTTGAAGAGACGGAAGAACCACAGGCGGATCTTATCGCCGTCAGAGGGCTTTATTACGGAAGCGAGCCTGCCTTTGACGTCCGCGGTGTAGTTTACGTTGCGGAAGACGACGCCCTTGATCTTGCAGTTCTGCAGCTCCTTATTCGTTACCATTACGAAGATCGCCCTTCCGGTATCACGGTAGATCTCGATATTCTCAAACAGAACGTCGGAGATATCGGCGCCGCCGTATTCCACCGAGACCGCCAGCGAGCACACGCGGTCGTTATCCCACGTGGCGTTGCGGTAGAGCACCGCGCAATCTGCGAAAACGACGTCCTCCATCGGGCTGTATACCTCGCCGGTAATGCCGAAGGCGCGGCACTTGTCGCTCCAGCCGACGCAGTTCTCAAAACGGATGTGCTTCAGGGCGTACTCGGTATTGGTCGTTTTCGCGCTGAAGGAGTCGTCGCCGCTGCGGGCGAAGCAGTCGCTGACCGTCACGTTCTCGCAGCCGCAGATATTGAGCGCGTCGCTGTTGGTGCGGTAGCCGAACACGGCGATATCGCGCACGGTAAGACCCTTATCGGCGTAAGCGACGAAGTTCCAGCCCGCAGGGTTCAGGCAGAGCAGGCCTTCAACGGAGCAGTCGACGCAGTGGGTGATGTTGATATACGAGATCTCGTTCCGGTCCAGCCGGTTGAAATCGAGGATGCCGAAGCCGTCGATCACCGCGCCGGTCTTATTGTAAAAATCCAGGAACGCGGGCCTTGAAGAAACGTCGCCCTCTTTGCGGACATCGAAAAGGTGCGTGGCGCAGATATACGCCCCGCGGCGGAAATACAGCGCGTCGCAGCCGGAAACGTCGATGCAGTCAAGGTCGTATCTACCCGCGGGGAAAACTTTCACCCGGTCTTCCCCGTAGCGTTCACGGTAAGAAGCGATCTCCGCCTCCTCGTCCGGGCAGTCCCGCACGAAAACGGTGACCGCGTCAAGAAGGCAGTCGTCGTTGATCAGGCACGTGTAAACGCCGGTTTTGTCCGCGGTAAAGCGCACCGTGCTGCCGCGGACCTCAGCCGCCACGCCGAGGGTCGTCGGCAGAACGACTGCGTTTTTTACGTTTTCGCCCCGGTCAAGCTCAAGCTCGATCCCGTCGGCGAAGTCGCTCACGAACAGGTAAACGAAGGAGCTGAGAACGCCTCTGTCCGGAACGCCGTCGTAACACATGGCGGCGTACACCGGGACAGCGGTCCCCGAAGCGCGGCAGGTCCAGTATGGCGAAACGTAAAGCCCAGTCTCCTCATACCCGCGGTTGGAGAGCAGGTCGTCGCCGCCGGACGCCCGGTCGAGGATCGCGTCCTCAAACGGGCTGACCGCTTCCTGCGGGCAGGTGAGATACTCAAACTCCGGGGCAGACGCCGCGCCCGCGACGGGAAACGCCCCGCAGAGCAGGACCGCCGCGACGAGCAGGGCGATCAGACGATGAAACAGTTTTTCGGTTCCGTTTTTCATGATGATCCCTTCCTTAGCTTATTTTGAAATATATACAAGATCCCAGATCTCCAGCTCCGGCAGAACGAAGGTGATATATTTTCCCCCGACGTCCGTACCGGCAAGGAACGGAATCTCCTCCATTACGCCGGCATCCCCGTCGGGCGAGGCAAGATACACGCGGTTCGGCTTCTGCGAAACGTACTGCTTCACGCACAGGCCCGTTTGCTTTTCCGGCATGACCTGCGCGCCGTCCGCGTCCGCCCATCGAAGGTCTGTGACGCCTTTCAGATTAATGAAGTTCAAAAGCATTTCTCCGTCTGCGTTTTCGCGGTTGACGCACCAGACGGAATTCCGCTTTGGATCAAAGCTGACGCGCTTCAGACCGACCCGCGTCTGTTTCCGCGAGAGGGTAAACGCGTTGTCGCGCAGCAGGTTTTCATAGGCGACGAAGAAGGAATAATACCGCTGCAGGGCGCTGTTCAGATCGTCTCCGACCGCAAGCGTTCCGCCGGGATAATACTCGCTTTTGAGCATCCCGGTGTCGCCGAGCTCCAGATGCGCCGCGCCGGACGCCATCAGCACCGCGTCCGTCAGCAGGATCCCGGGCAGGTTGAACGCCCCGTTCGGGTTGTCGCGGTCCATATACGCCGCGATCACGACGCCTTTTTCCGCGCCGCCCATCTGACTTTTCAGCCGGAAGACGTTATCCCGCAGATCCCCGTAGCTTTCCCCGTCGTGGGGCCAGAACTCCTCATAGCAGATATCGTAATCGGTCCCCGCGAGCATTTCCGGCATGCCGTAGCCGGAAACGGGATTAAAAATGACTCTTGTGCCGAGCTCGCCGCGCAGGCGGTTCAGCAGCGGCGCGTAAGAAGCGGCAAGATCGACCTCGTTCCCCTGCGCGTCAAACACCGTCCCGCGCGAGCCGAGGGAATCCGCCTGTAAACCGTCATAGCCGAACGCGTCCAGCGCGTCTTTAGTGACTTTCAGATAATGATCCTGCCAGTCTTTATTTGCAGGGTCGAACAGATAGATGCGCTGTGTTTCCCACGCGTCGGGCAGCTCGCCGTGGTAATCCTGCTGCGCGCCGTCTTTATCTTTATAAAGCCCCCACGAAGCGTCGATCCCGCGGTCGGCGTAATCCTGATACGCGCCGAACAGCAGATTATAAAGATAGGAATTCATCCCGCGCGCGTGCCCCCGGTCGATGAGCCCTTTGACGGTATCAAAGGAGGCGGTCTGCCGCGCCAGCGTCTGCCACGTCGCGGCGGGAGCTTCGACCGTTCCCGCCAGCGGCTGATCGTGGCGGTCCAGCGCGTCGTAGAAGAACAGCCCGGTGATATGAAAGCGGTTCAGCCGACCGACCGTCGCGTCCAGCTCCGCGTCCGTCTGCGCAGTGTAGTTCGTCAGATACCCGTATCGCGGATATCGGGACCAGTCGGAGGCGACCTCTGCCGCGGTCATCGCGGTATCCGCCGTTTCTTCGCCCTCTTCGGCGCTAATCTCGACGGCGTACGCGGTGAAATCCGTTTCCGGGAGCTTCAGCGCAAAGGTCTGCCGCGAAGCCTGCCCCGCCCGCAGCGTGACCGTCCGACTGTCCTCGCACACCGTCTCCGCCAGATGCGTCGCCCTGACCGTCAGTTCGATCTGTACATCCCTATCCGACAGAAGCGTAACGGTCAGGAGCGGTTTTTCGCCCGGCAGATAGCGGGCTTTGTCCGTATATACATCGGCGATCATATGACCTGCCTCGCTTTCGTCCTCCGGTTTTTCCGTTTTGAAGCGCATCATCGTGCAAAGCATTTTCAGCGCCGTGAGAAGACGCGTTATGAGGCTTTTAAGAAAACCGACGGGGTCTTCCTCCTCTGCCGCCGTCGGCGGCACGGCTTCGCATTCGACAACGGTCAGCTCCGCATCCGCAGCGACAGACCGCAGCGCGGGCGCCTGCGACAGACAGAGCAGAACGGCCGCAAGGAGTATGGAAACGATCCTCTTCATCTGCGCGCCTCCTTATTTTTTTTTTCTTCAAATTACAGTATAGCATTCCGAACGGAACTTTGCAATTCCCGGATGCGCTTTTTGAATTACAATGGACAAATTTTCTTCGTTGTGATATAGTTTCAATAAGGCTCCCGACGCGTATCTTTTCCCGGAACGTGACGCGCCGGGAGGTTGGAATATTGTTGCAAAGGAAAGATACCGCATGACCACGTATGAACGCTTTGATAGAATGTTTACGCACCGCGAAGCGGACCGAGTCCCGATCATCGACAGCCCGTGGGCGGGCACGATCCGCCGCTGGCAGAACGAGGGGATGCCCCGGAACGTCGACTGGGCGGATTATTTCGGGATCGACAAGGTGGCGGGGATCGGCGTTGACATCACGCCGCGCTACGAGCAAAAGGTGCTTGAGGAGACCGACCGCTACGTGATCTCGACGACGCCGTGGGGTGTTACGCTCAAAAACTTCAAGGAGCTGGATTCCACGCCGGAATTCCTCGACTACAAGGTCAACACCCCCGAGGCGTGGGCTGACGCGAAGGCGCGCATGACGCTGGAGGACGACCGCATCCCGTGGAAAATGCTGAAGGACAATTACGAGCGCTGGCGCGCCGAGGGGCTGTGGGTGCAGGCGAATTTCTGGTTCGGCTTCGACGTGACGCACTCCTGGATGGCGGGAACGGAAACGGTACTCATCGCCATGCTGGAAGAACCGGAGTGGGTAAAGGATATGTTCAATACGTATCTTGATTCCTGCGTCGCCCTGTTCGGCCGCATCTGGGACGCCGGATACCGGTTCGACAGCATCAACTGGCCGGACGATATGGGATACAAAGGCACGACCTTTTTTTCGAAAGAGATGTACCGCGACCTGCTCAGGCCCGTGCACAAACGCGCGGCGGACTGGGCCCACGAGCGGGGCGTTTACGCGCATCTGCACTCCTGCGGCAACGTGATGACCCTGGTGGACGATCTGGTCGAGGTGGGGATCGATTGCCTCAATCCCCTGGAGGTCAAAGCCGGCATGGATCCGATCGGGCTGAAACAAAAATACGGCGACCGTCTTACGCTGCACGGCGGGATCAACGCCGTACTCTGGGACGACAGGGACGCGATCGTCGGCGCGATTGAAGAGACCGTGCCGGTCCTTAAGGAAAACGGCGGGTATATCTTCTCCTCCGATCACTCGATCCCGAATTCCGTATCGCTTGAAAACATGAAGGCGATCGTAGAAACGGTGAAACAGGCGGGGCGCTACTGATCCGTTCGCAGATCATTCAAAAAGCTGTCCCGGCAATTTCAGCTTCTCCTTCGGCGGGAAGCTTTTGTCAAATTCCTCCACGTCTTCGTCTTTGACGTAATACCCCTGCGGCGTCTGATAAACGCCCGTGACGCCCTGAAGGTATCCGGGGATCAGCTCTTTGCAGAGAAAGAACGAATCGTCCGCATCCTCCGGCAGGTCGTGATAACGGATACCGAACCTGCGCGCGTAATCGAAGCCGCTCTTTCCGTAAAAGGCGATGTTGCCCTCAAAAAGGACCGCGCCGAAGCCGAGGGCCGCGGCTTTCTCCAGAGAATAGTCGAGCAGCGCCTTGCCGTACCCCCGGCGTTTCAGCTCCGGCGTGATGCAGATCGGCCCCATCGTAAGCACGGGGATATCCCTGCCGTCGTCCGCGTTGATCACGGTCTTCATAAACATATTCTGACCGATCAGGCGTCCGTCCTGTTCCATGACGAAATCCAGCTCTTTTATAAAAGCGGGGTCGTCGCGCAGAACGTGGATCACGAAATGCTCGCTGCACCCCGGGCGGTAGACGTTCCAGAACGATTCCCGCACAAGGTTTTCGACCTCTCCGTAGTCTTCCGCCTTTTCATTACGAATGGTAAAATCATTTTTCATTATCGTAATTCCTCCCGAATAAAGCGCCAGCAGAGCCGCGCCGATGAAAAGTCCCCCGAGAATATCCGTAAACCAGTGTACTCCCGAGATGAGTCTCCCGAATACCGTTACTGCGATCACCGCGGCGCAGAGCAGCCGCAGCGCCGTACGCAGCGGCTTTCTTTTGATATATTTTCCGACGAGCATGATCGCGCTGCCCATGATGACGCACACGATCATGGTATGCGAAGACGGGAACGACGCCTCCGGGCGCACGCCGTCCGGCATAATGATCGGTCTGTAATTCACGACCGCGCGCTCGAACAGAACATAGAGTCCTATCACGTCAAGATAAAGCCCGCCGAGAAGAAGGATCTCCCGGTCGACCTTGAATAAACTTCTTCTTCTGATCAGCTGTACAAGTCCGGCTGCCGCAAACACGATCGCCGTGAGGATCGCAATAACGCCGAGCCAGTCTGTGATATGATACCAGAGAAGACGCACGCCGAACAGATCGAAGACGAAGCGGTTCAGACGCGCAAGGCCGACACTCGTCCCTTCGGGACCGATCGCCGCGACGTCGGCGAAACGGACAAGAACGATCAGCAGCGCCGCAAGCGCCCCCGAGACCGCCGCAGTAACGAATTTGATTTTGATTTCCATGAGGACCATCCTTTCGGAAATGATTTGCCGCGAAGCAAATACATTCTATCTCCCGTCGGATGATCCCGCAAGAAACGCCCATTCACATGGGCGATACGTTCCGTATCATTTCTCTTTCAGCATCAGAAAACCTTTGACGACAAGCAAAATAAGGCAGAAAACGCCCGCGTAGGGCTGCCTTGCCAGAATAAACACCGCCGTTCCGACAACAGACAGCGCCATTCCCGTGACGATGCGGTGCCGGTTCCAGACGGGCCTATCGAAATTACTGATCACGACCGTACAGAAGCCGTTCGCGGCGGTCAGCGCCGTAACGGTGATAAAGACGATTTTCAGCCATGTCCCGCTCGCCGTAACGGACAACAGGGGAACGGAAGATACTTTTGCTTCTCCGCCGCTGCCGAATACCGGAAGCAAGAACAGCAGGATATATAGACAGTCGAGGATCCCGCAGACGAGCGCCGTGTATTTCCGGCGCGATTCCTTTTTGTCCTGCTCCGCGAGCGTGAGAATCTCTTCTCTGCCGATCAGCTCATCCACGGTAACGTGAAAGAAGCCTGCGATCGCTTTCAGGGAATCGATGCTCGGATAACCTCTCCCGGACTCCCACTTTGAGACAGCGGCGCGGGAAACGTAAAGCTTTTCTGCAAGTTCTTCCTGCGTCAGGTTTTCGCCTGCCCTTAATTTTTGCAGTTTTTCATTAAATTCCATACCTTTGATCCTTATCTGAGAAAACCGCTCAGCCCCTCGCGCGTCAGGTCTCTCACTGTCTTTGCGGCGCGCAGGTCGAATAAATGGAAGCAATGATACATATGCGTAAACAAATAACAGGTGACGTCCGCGCCGGCGGAGCGCGCTTTCTCTGCGAAAAGGCGCACGTCGGGGCAGAAGATCTCATCCGTTCCGGAAAAGAGGATCGTCTCCGGCAAAACGGAAAGATCGGCCGCCATCGGATCGATCAGCGGTGAAGCGATCGGTTCTTCCCCCGCCCATGCCCGGATATACTCCCGAAGCCCTTCCGCGCCCTGCATCGGATCCCTCGGGTCGATCGTTCCGATCTCCGGGTTGTTGAGCTCCGCGTCCGCTACGAGGCTGTAGAGGATCAGTTTTTTCGGCAGCGGGACGTTCTTTTTGCTCAGTTCGCCGCAGACCGTCACACAGAGCATTGCGCCGGCGGAGTCCCCCATAAAAACGACGTTTTTCCCGTCCCTTGTGTTTAGCAGCTCCCGATAAAGCGCTTCGATCAGCGCGTACGTCTCCTTGAAGCCGTGAACGGGCGCTTTCGGGTAGATGGGGAAGATCACCCGGGCCCCGCTTTCGGCGCAGAAACGATCGGCAAACTGAAAATGCCTGGGATCCGGCTGATTGACAAAACCGCCGCCGTGGATATACAGCACAGTCAATCCGCTCCTGTTTTCGGGCTGAAAACGGTACAGCGGATAACCGCAGAAAAGCTCCCTTCCGGCAAAGGTCTTCCATTTCGGATCGATCGGAAAACCGATATCGTCCCGGTATTCGCGTTTCATTCGTTCCAGCTCGCGCTTCGCGACCTCTGCGGAGGAAAAAAAGCTTTTTCTGCCGCTGCGCTTCAAAACGCCTTTGATATAAAGATTGCCGACGGCGTCATAAAATGACAGGCCTTTGGTGATGATGTTCTCCATTTGCTGCGATGGGGCAGGCGCGTAAAAAACTGCCGGCCGGCGCTCCTTTCCGCTGTATTATTCCGTTTATCCTTCGCTGTCTTATCTCTGCCCGAAGGGCGCGCGGCGTTCCGCGCAGCGGAACAGCCCGTTCCCACAGGAATTGAAGCAGTACATTTTTCTGCCGGTTGAGTTTCCGTTTTCGTCAAAAAGACGAACCGGGTAACTTTACCGCGCCGGCGTTTCCGGTCGTGAGAAAGCCGACCGGCACCAGGCAAACAGAAGGGCGAACGCCCGGTCAAAGTCAAACCCGTCGGGCAGCTCGGAAAGCTCCAGCACCTGCCGGTCTTCCGCCGAGACCGCTTCCTTCAGCTCTTTTTTTGTAACAATAAACGTTCCGGTTTCCAGATAGTGCAGATTCTGCATTAGGAAAAACACGGCTTTGCAGCTGCCGCGGAACGCCGCGATATTTCTTTCCCTGTCCGCGTGGATATAGCGGTGGCAAAGCTCGTGATACAGATTCCCGAGGCTCAGTCTGACGTAATTGATCCGGTCTTCCCGCGTCGCGGGCGGAAGAAAGCCTTTCAGTTCGCCGAAAAGGTCTTTCGTTGTGTGGAGGAGCTGGCAGACCTCAAGCGGATTCCACCGCGTTATTTCATCCCTGCCGCAGATGAACCCGCACGACTTTTCTTCATTCCCGAGCGTTCTGAGGATCTCCCGGTACGCGTCCATATCCGCGACGGAAAAGCCGTCAAGAATGATCATAACGTCTATATCGCTTTGATCGGTCGCTTCGCCGCGCATATAACTGCCCTGAAGCCCCACATACAGCAGGCGGTCATGGAAAGTGTTCCTGCATTCTCCGATCAGCCGCTGCAAATAACCGTCAACGTCAAACATGATATGTTTCCCCTCTGCAGATCCCGATTATCGGGATCATTTTTTTATGTATCCCGTCAAACCGGAAGTTGTCAAACCAAAATGCGCTGCGATCATATCGCAGACTTCCTCCCGGGTATCGTTTCCGTCGTCCTGCCGCACTACGGTAAAAAAACCGCTGTTTGCGTATGCGTCATAATGCTCTTTACTGTTGATCAACGCAAGACCGCGTTTATAATTCTCCATTACCGCTTCCGGGTTTTCACAGCTTTGGATGACGCGCAGAATAAACTGTTTTTCGGGGTCTTCCCGGTCAAAAAAACGTTCAACGCTCATAGACTGCGGCGAGAGCATCACCGCGACGCGGTGATACTCCGAGATCTCCTTCAGCACGTCGACGGGGATATTGGTATCAACAATGATCTTTTTATTGCTCCCGGACAGCGAAAGCAGTTCGGCGATCTCGAACTCCGCCGCTTCCTTTCCCGTGCCGCAGATCCATCTTTCATATTCCTCGGGAGAGCGGCACACAAAATCTTTCCAATCGGTCAGGTTTTTTAAATAGCAGAGGTCCGGCTGCGCGTCCGGCGCTGCAACGACATCCGATACGGCGCTGTGATAATTTTCACCGCAGAAGGTCATACCGTATTTTTCCGCAAGCATTTTTACCGTCGTCGACTTGCCGGCGTACGCGGTCCCGGTGATAAAGTATACGTTTTTCAGATAATACTTCAAAATATTGTTTTCGATTTTCAAATCAAATTGCCTCCGCAGATCCCGATTTGTCAGTTTATTCCCTTGCCGAAGCTCTCCAGATCCGTGTCCGATCTGCAGAAAGACGCAAACTGTGCGGTCAGGGCTCCGGCTGCCCGGTTTCGACCGGCAGTTCTTCCCGATGCAGTAAGGGCTGCGTGTATTTCGTGCCGCGTCTCTCTTTTTTGATCAGGAGCAGGATCCTTATGAAAATGACCGCTTCGACGAGCACGGCGATAAAGGGAACGACGACAAGGTTGTCGTTGATCTCCTCCAGTTCGTCCGCCAGCGAGAAATTATATATGCCGTGCAGGAGCATCGGCAGCCAGAGAGCGTCGGCTCTAAAAGACCGCTTCTTTTCATACAACGCTTTTCCTATGAAATATCCCATCAGCATTCCGTAGGACGGATGCCCCATAGTAAAGCCGCGGACCAGGATCTGAATGGGGTTGGACTGGATCATATAGACCACGGTCTCGATCATCTGAAAGCCCGTTCCCACGATGGCGGTATAGGCGATACAGTCGAGCCACGAGACGTGATCGATATTCTTCTTTATAACTCTGTTCGCTGTAAGATATTTCACAAGCTCCTCGGCGAACGCCGCCACGACGAAGGCGCTGAACGCTTTCTTCAGCAAGGGGGAACTCTCCCCCAGCCCTGAAAACGACCAGGCGATGTTGATCGCGAAATCAAGGAGCGCCACGCCGACGGAACACAGGATCCCGTTTCTCAACAGCCGTCCACAGTTCGAACGGTAACCGGGGTCGTCCCCCCGCAGATTGCGGAGATAACAGAACAGGAGCGTCGGAGGGATCAGACTGACGACCAGGCTTAATACGGCAAGCAACATTTTTATTAATTTCCTTTCGGCTCTGCGCCGCTTCGAATTCATGCAACGATATCGTTTCGATCGAAAATTGCGATCCCGTGACGCGTCCCGGGATCTTTGCGCGATATGACGTAAATACTTACGCTGAAATATCGATCCTTCCGACGGTCAGGAAACGCCCGTCCGATTCGCCCTTTGTTTCCAACGATACAACGGGGGTATTCTCTCCCGAGATCGAGACGCCGATCTCATATCCGCCGGCGGAAATATCACACGGCAGCGGAACTACAAATTCTTTCGTGTGTTCCCCCGGCAGCCACGTCCGCACGTCGACGCCGGTCGGAAAAACATACTCCCTGTCTCCCGCTTTCAACCGCATGCGCAGCGGGATACGGTGATAGATCGGCGCGACGCCGCGGTTTTCCGCCGACAGCCTGAAGCGCAGAAGATCCCCCGCTTTTGCGGTCTCCGGATATGCAAACCCGCGCAGCGCGAAATGATAGCCCATTCTGCCGGTCCAGAAGGCGATCTTCTCCCGCCATTCCTCCGGGATCGGGAAGCTTTTCGCGTTGAACGTGCTGATATGCCACGAAAGGGTTTTTTCTATGATCCCGTCGATATCCCATCCGCGGCGCTTCCATTCCCCGAGCCACCAATAGGATTCAAAAGAGACCGGGGCGGTCTTCCAGAGATCGCTCAGCGCCTCTGCGACGGCAGGGTATTTCACCGTCATATGCTTCGCCTCCCCCACGCCGTCGCCGCGCCAGCCGCAGGGGCTTGTTTTGTTGGCGTATTCGATCAGCCACGGCGCGGCGGATTGTCCGACGAGGCGCGTATTCCGGAAGGACCGCGTATAAACGTCGACCAGCTCTTCCAGCGTCTGACGGGGATAGGCGCCGCACTGATGCCCCTCTCCCCACGCGCCGGGCAGGGAGATATCCATGACGTCCAGCGTGGGATCCGGGTCGAACCTAAGCGCCAGCGCTTCGACCGCCTCCCCGAACAGTTTCAGGAAAAGCGGATCCTCGGGGGAATCCTTCACGCGCATCCCGTCAGGCCGGTAGGGGCAGGGGATCATCGTTTTCAGCCAGTCCGGCACGTCGTCGGTTTTTCTTGTGGAATGCGGCATCAGCCGCAGCATCACGGTCTGACCGCTTCGCCTTGCCTTCTGCAGGATCTCCCCGATCGACGCGTAATCGTATTCGCCGCGCCGGGGCTCAAGATCCTTCCACAGCAATCGGATATACGCCACGGAAGTGTCCGGATAAAAACCGGAAGAACCGCCGGACTGCACGGCGGTTTCTTTTACCGGATAGCACTCCGTCTCTTCGGTCTCCGTTCCGTTGTTCTCGGGCCGGACGGCGACGTCGAAAAACAGCGGATCAGAACGGAAGCGCTGATAGCTCGTAAAGCCGATATACGGATTGCATACCGGCCCGTCTGTTGCTTCAAATATTTGTTGTTTCGTCGGGATCCTTATCATAACACCCCGGACCTTCGTTTTATCAGCCGCGAAAACGCCGCTCCATCTCTTCAAGATCGTAAGATAAAAAATACGGTTTCAGCAAAGGATAAAACTCTTTCATTTTTTCATATGTTGCAAAAACGATATCACATCCCCGGTCGTCATACACGGACATGATAAGATCATTTTTTACGGAAACAAGGCTTACATCGGAATTATCTTCGGAATCGATCTGTCCGTTGATCAAGGCAATATCGTCAAAGCCCAAACCGTCCGAATAACAGATGATACGGTTCCGCCGCGTCGTTTCAAGATCCGGATCGCCGGGCTCCGCGTAAGTTTTCAGGCCCCTGACACAAACATGGCGGTACTTCATCAGCATCTCGGATAAAAATCGCAAAGCTCTCATTTCAGAGTGAACTCTGCTCTTAATGACCTCAATGACCTCGGCAGGATCGTCATATTGTTTCTCTTCTGCCTCTCCGCTGTCAGACCAGTCATACATCCAGTAATTGAAGATCATTGCGTCGGCGCCGTCGGGAAATAAGATATCATATATTTGTTTTGCGCGCAGACGCGCATTTTTCATATACTCATCCGTGTTGTTTCCTATCCCCAGCTCGCATCTCAAAGCATAGCGATTTGAGTAAAAATACGGCTGAAGATAATCAAAACCCGGATCTAAAAGCATTTTCTCGATCTTGCTGTTTCCCATAATAATCTCTGTCTGGTCGATTCGGTTCTCATGTTTTCTTCTCTCGGGTTCGCGCTGCTTAAAACTCCGGCTCGTATCCTTCCTTCACTTCTTCCCAGACGGCCCGGCGGACCTTGAGATCGGTCACGGCAATTCTGGTGCAGTACGCCTCGAAGCCGATCCTTCCGTATTTCTCCTGATCGATGGGGTCCGGGTCGTTGGCCTCGATGCACAGCTGCCCGTCAATGATTACGAACACGTGCCCGCCGATGCTTCCCGCCTGCATGTGGTATTCCTTTCCCGGCTTGAAATCGAAGAGCTTCGTTCCGCAGGTCAGCTTGTATTCGGGGCTCTTTTCAAAGCCCACCTTGCCGTCCCACCAGCCGCCGACGCCGGCGACGTATGCAAGCGCCCGGGTATTGGTCTCCTCGTTCCAGGAGCCGGACCACATGCAGTTGATATCGTGGGTGCAGGGCGGCAGCACTTTCCCTCTGAAATCCACGCAGACCGGACCGTAAAAAGATTTCTTCAGCAAAGCCATGGAGGCGAAATTGCGTCTGTTTTCGCCGATCAGCCAGCCGTCCCGGACGAACCAGCTGCCGTCTCTGACCTCAAAATCGGCGGCGAAGGATTCTGGTGTAAAGGGCGTGTCATAGAGCACGGGCATGGCGTCCGGGTCTATCATTTTGTGCATCAGATGGATCATATTCAGGTATCTCCTTTCAATACGGAAAACGTTCCGCGTTTCGACTGTTTTGATTGATTATATCATTTTTAACGGAGATTTGCAATTCCCGGATCTGCTTTTCTCCTTTAAAAATGATCTCCGATTTATCTGTTTACGATTATAGAATACAATAAATCCGATGTCAATGATATATCACTCCTTCATCGCAATACAAAATAAGGACCTGCCCTGCGGCAGATCCTTGTTATTCATTATACCCGGGATGCCGGACCGGGATCTGCCGATCTCTTTCCGAATAAGATCAGGCTCTGTTGAACTTCTCCTTCGGCTGTTTGCATCTCGGGCATTTCCAGTCGTCGGGAAGATCTTCAAACGCGACGCCGTCATGCTCGGCGGGATCGTAAACGTAACCGCAGATCGAGCAGACGTATTTTCCGCTTGCTTCCCCGGCGCTGAAATCGTCTTCGGCAAGAACGGTCGGGACCGGGTTGTCAAGATCGATCACGCGCTTTGCCTCAAGATTCTCATACCCCTGCGGCGTATGCGTTCCGCAGTAAACCGTCGGGTGATCGCGAACGAACGCACGGACGCGGTCAAGCGTTTCACGCGCAGCGGGAAGATCGTCAAACACCACCGAAAGCATGTTCTCGTACAGCGCCTCATCCATATAGGTGATATCTCCGTGGAGCATATAGAACAAACCGTCGTTTTCAACGATCACGATGCTGTTTCCGTGGGTGTGGCCTTTTGCTCTGATGAAATAAACCCCGTCCGCGATCTTCTGACTTTCCGGGAAATTGTAATACGCGCCGTCCGTATATTCGACGGGCACGATATTGTCAAGTCCCTGAAGCTCCGCGGCGGATATTTCCTCCGCGCCGACGTAAACCTTCGCGTTCGGAAAAGAGCGCAATTCTCCGGAATGGTCCGCGTGCTTATGAGTAAGCAAAATCTTCGTGACCTGCTCCGGCTTGTATCCAAGCGCGGCGAACGCTTCCATATAGGTGCAGATGTCTTTCCCGGTAAAGATCGGGCTGTTTTCGTCCGGCGCTTCCTCCGGCGTTCCGGTGGGGAGCCCCGTATCGACGAGGATCACTTCACGGCCTGTGTCGATCAGATAATTCTGCAGACTGCCGCGATAGCGAATATTTTTATCGTACTTGTCGACGCCGTCCTCGCCGCCGAAGATGAACGGCTGGGTATAAAACCCGTCTTTTCTGAATTTTACCGCTTTGATCTCCATATTGATTCCTCCGTTTGTATGATCGTTTTATATTACTGCAAAAGACCGGCATGCCTTATCGTTTGAAGGAATGCCGGTCAACATGCTGTGAAGCAATCATTTTACAGCCGGTTCCCACTTGCATCTGACAGGGGACATGATGGAACCGTCTTTTTTCATTTCGGCGAACGCCTTGTCCACGACCTTGCGGTCGAGTCCGGTCAGCTCGGCGACTTTTCCCGCGTTCAGCGGTTCGCCGGCCTTTCTCATAGCCTCTAAAATCAGTTCTTTTTCGTTCATGATAATTTCTCCTTTACTCACCGAGCATCTCAATGATATAGTTTTCCATGCCGATCTGTTCGATCAGGCAAAGATGGCCCCTGACCCAGTTGAAGTGATCCTGCTCGTCAATGATGAATTCCTCGATCATACGTCTGGTCACGTAGTCGTCGTCGAACAGGGAAAGCGCCTTGCTCATCATCGGCAGCGCCTCGGCGGCCTCCTTGCAGTCGTATTCCAGCATCTCTTTGATATCGGTGATCACCGGGTACTCCTGGAGCTCAACGCAGGGCGTCTCGCCCAGCTCGATCAGACGGGCGTTGACTTTCTTGGCCTCTTCCCATTCCTCATCGGATTCCGCCATGATCTTGTCCGCCAGCTTGTTAAGTCCCCGCGCCTTCAGAAGCTGCGCGTGGATGGAATGCTGCTGGGAATTGCCGAACCAGCCCTTTGACAGATACTTCAAAAACTCAATTTTCGTCATCGTAACCGACCTCCGTTAACAGATATGATATTGGCGGCTGTGCGCAGTGGCATTGTGCGCAATAACCTATTTTTATTATATCCGTGACGGCAGGGTTTTCAATTCAGAAAAATGCTTCAATCTCTCATGATGAGAGAAATATTCCGAATCCTCTCATTTACAAAAGATATTTTTTCAGCGGCTCGGGGATCGATTGCTCGTAGATTTTTGCAATTTCTTCGACTGTTGTATCGATCCGGTCCATGATCCACTCGCAGGCGAGACCTACCAATCCGAGACAGTATATTTTTACACACATCATCTCTTCATGCGTCAGCTCCCGATGACCGTTGACGGAAAGAATGTACTTTTCCAGAGCGGCGCAATTGATCCGGACCATATATCGCATGAAATAATCATGACCGGACGTGTGCTTCAGCAGGTTCACAAGATAGTCCTTGTTTTCATAATACATCCGCGCACCGTCGTAAAGCGTCTGCGTCCATAAATAATCTCCCTCGCCGACCCGGTCGACGATCTCGGCGACGGCTCCGGTGTGTTCCCATGCGATCAGATCGTATTTATCCTTAAAATTCCGGTAAAAGGTCGCCGGGGAATACCCGCAGTTGTCGACGATCTCCTGTATTGTGATCTTATCGATGCTTTTTTGCGCAGCAAGCTCCTGAAATGATTCCGTCAGGATCTCTTTTGCCGTTTTTCGTTTCATATCCATTCCCTGCACTGCAAAAATATCTGTTGATTTTACATTCACAAAACCCGGTTTGTCTGCTGCCGATCATCGCGCTTTTCACGTCGCCGCCGGCGTCGATCTCGCAGCCGACCCAGTCGTACATGGTCAGCCGCCCGTCCAGCGCGACCATCCAGATATTCGAGGCTTCCTGCAGACCGAAAGAATCCGGCATGATCTCGAAGATCTTGCTTTCGCCGATCGTGATGCGGTCATAGGTCGTGTTGCCGTTCACGCCGCCCACGCGGATATTGAACGACATGATCCTGAGCGTGCCCGGCGCCTGGTTTTCTGCTTTGATGATCGGAAAATCGTAAGCCGCATAGCTGTCCGGCAGTCCTTTGCCGGCGTTTGCCGTGAAAAGCGCGAAGATCGCCAGCGCGAAGACGATGATCCGTTTCATTGCAAGAATAAACAGAAAACGCCTCTGTATTTTTGCTTATTTCGGACTCTCCCGTATTTTTGCGAATCCCTTACGAGAATTATTATAGAATATACCGCCGCGCCTGTCAATCACGAAAGCGCGCCGGCCGCCGGAACGAGAAAGCGGGATTTGCCGGTATTACGGTATCTGTTCCGATCCTAAATACTTTTCCAAAAGGACCAGATTCACGTCCGGGATCCCGTTGAATACGGTGGGCACGACGGCGATCTCTTTGTAACCGAGCTTTTTGTACATCTTCCGTGCGACGAGATTCCGTTCGTTTGTATCAATGCGCAGTTCAAAACAGTCGTTTTCTCTTGCGTACGCCTCATAGAAGCTGACAAATTGCTTCCCCAGTCCCCTCCTGCCGGCGCTGGGAGAAACGGTCAGCGCGTGCAATACGCATACGTGATCGTCGTCCGCCTCATGTTCCCATCGGGCCCGGGCATAGGCATCCACCTGGATCTTATTGATGACGCCGGAGGCGAGAATGACGCCGTCTGTTTCCAGAACAAAAAGGTCGCCGCGCTTGAAAGCCGCTTCCGCGGTGGCCCTTACCGGATAGACGCCCCGTATCCATCCGACGGATATGACGCCGTCCTCCTCTGCCCGGTGGATCTCATCGTAGATGTTCACCACCGCGTCAAGGTCTGAAAAAACCGCTTTCCGGATCATGTTCTGTTCCCCTCCTTCTTCCGACTTCCGAGCTGTCGTGATAAAAGGCAATCGTCGGCAAATAGGCCTCAGGCAACTTGCAAAGGCGCGCAGCGTATATTTGACATGTCTATTGCCTAATGCCCAATGCCCAATGCCTTGACCGAAGCCTGATAAATCAAGAACTGACTTGTCTTTCACAGAACACAAAGCGCCTTTTGGCAGACAAAAGGCACTTTTTTCATGCGTATCGTTCCCTGTCTTTCCCGTTATTCTTTGCCGAACAGGCAGGCGAAGAAGTACAGCACCTTATGGAACATCCCCACGATCTTGCCACAGGGACCGGTGTGGGTCTGGCCGCACCACCTGCAATGACCGTCGTCTTCCGGATCTTCGGGGTCCGTCGGCGGATCGGTCGTCTGCGCCGCGGCTTCCAGCTCGGCATAGCGTTCTTCCGCACTTGTTAGCACGGCGTAGTTATCCACCTGCTCCTGTTCCTGCGCCGTCAGGCTGTCGTAGACGGCGCGGGCCATATCGATGGCGGCTTTGCACTCCTCGGTATAGGTGACCTCACCGATGGCGTCGATCAGCAGTTCCGCCGCCTCGTCGGCAGGCAGCCCCAGCGCCGGGATCTCCCCGGTCGTTTGGGCGGTAAACGCCTCTGTATTTTTGCTTATTTCGGACTTTTCCGTTTCTTTTGCCCACCCGTTCCGAAAATATTATAGAATATGCCGCAGTATCTGTCAATTATATTTGTCATTCAGACATCCCGGGTCCGTTAAAATGCCCGGATCGCATTTTGCACACAGCGCAACACTCTGCGCTCTCAGATTCCGACCCACCATCCGCGACCATCTCGATAGCCGTATTTCAGCATAAAGGCCTCCAACTGTTTCACAAGACCGGAATTATTCTGTCGTTCCGCAAAAAGACCTTCATTCACAGCACAGGCAATAACTCGTTCCTCGAGATCATCCATCAGTGTTTCCCACGCATCAGCAACATTGCAGGCTTTCTTATATTCCTCCGTCCCTTCTTCAAAGTCGTAAACGTCGTCTTCGATCCACCAGAACTTATTATAGACGGCGGCATATACATCGACCAGTTCCTGCGTCGTTTTAATGCTCTCGGCAATCAGACGCATTTCTTCTAATGACTTATCCGGAAGCGGATCGCCGCCCATGATCACAGTGTCTTCCTCAAAAAAGTCTTCAACCGGGATCCTGGTAGGGTTCTGCAGCGCCTCGATGGTGTTATTCCAGAGAATCAAAGGATTCACACCGACAAACCCGCTCTCCTGCGCATCGTTGACCTCAATGATGATCCACTCGCCTGACGCTGTTTTTGCGACGTCGATCGCCGGAAAAGAAACGCCGAGTTTTTCGGCTGCCCAGTCTGTCAGTCTGAGGACTTCAGGCAATTCGTTTTCCGGAAGAGCGTATCGTTTTCCAATATTCCAGTACGGTCCGTACGCCATACATTTTCCTTCAAAATAGAAAAAGCGGAACTCGTAGCTGATCGGGACCATATCCGGGAATGACACGGGATCGATCGTCTTCAACGGTATATATTCTCTTACGGCAGCTTTCTGCCAAGAAAGAACCGCGTCCCGTTTCCACTCTTCCCGAAGCGAAAGATATTGTTCTTCATTTTCAATAATACTCTGCGCCCGTTTGTGCCTGTTCGTCTGACGATTCCCCTTTATGAAGACGGGAAATGAGAAGTCTTTGCGGATCTCCTCCACGTCCGGCAGCTCGTCGTATATTTTGGTAAACGGGGTTTTGTCTTTCAAGACCGGATACCATTTTTCTATCGTACTGCATCTGAGATGTTCCGCTTCATGAACGAAAAGCCGCAGCCCCGATTTTTCCAGCGCCGATTCAATCGCCGCATAATCTTCAATGGCGCCTATATGCAGAAGCACCGGAGCGTCAGTTTCGAAAACGACCGATCTGCATTCAAAATGATCCCTGAAATTGAAGTCATAGGCGTCATTTCCCGTATTCCGCAGTAAGACCGCGATATTTCCGATCGTAAAGAAATCATCGCTGATTTTTCTGATATCCATAATCTTTAAAATCCTGCTCCTTTTCAAGTCGATCGATTTTCTTTGGCGGTGCGGCAGGAGGCTATCAGAAGCCTGCGGATGTTTCCGCATAGTTTTTCGGTGTTCCTGTAACTGACTTCATCGATCCTTTTGGGTTCAAACATCAGTTTCAGCCAATAGCTTGTTTCATTCGTCTCTTTTAACGCAATCTCAAGCTTTGCAATAAAGTCTTTTTTGCTGTGCGCATATTGTGCTTCGTGGATATTCGCGCCAACCGACGTACCTGCCCGCGCAAGCTGATCGGTCATGTAAGAACTTTTCGGCGCAGAAACGCCGTCTATCAGGTTAACGATCGCAACGGCAAATTCAAAAGACAGATCAAGAAGTCTGTAGTCGGACATGATTATCACCCCGACAATTATTATAGAATATGGGAAAGTTCCTGTCAATGATATATCGCTGCACGATATGATATACGGCCTTGCCGTATGATATATTGCTCCTTCGCCGCAATATGATATAAGGGGCTGTTGCATTAAGCCAAAAAAAAACACGACCGAGTAGCCCGAAAGGGTTGCTCGGTCGCGACTTTCATAGTATAA
>JAFRPB010000001.1 GCA_017429345.1 Clostridia bacterium
ATATGTGATATTGGGGCGTTCTGATAAAAGAACTTAACGCAGAGAAGTTTTTCTTTTACCACAAAGTAGAATTTACGTTTTTCTATTAATGGGGTACGGGGTGAAACCCCGTCATTCATTATCCATTGTCCATTATCCATTCAAATCCTGAATTGTCGCTTTGCGGCAATTCAGAATTTATACGTCGGCACAAATTCCTTCATCAGTTCCTTGATCTCCGGCGAGTTGCGCTCGCAAGCCTGATACAGCATATCGAGCCGCGCGGGAAAGGAATCCATATCGATATCCGTCAGCTTTCCGATAAAAATCAGATTGTTCGGCGTTTTCTTTAGCCCTTCCTCGCTCATCAGCAGCTCCTCATATAACTTTTCCCCGGGACGCAGACCGGTATAAACGATCTTTATATCTTTATCCGGTTCATAGCCGGAGAGCTTGATCATTTTCCGGGCAAGATCGTCGATCCGGACGGGCTTTCCCATATCGAGCACGAAGATCTCGCCGCCCTCGGCGTAAGCGCCGGCCTGAAGCACAAGCGAAACCGCCTCGGGGATCGTCATAAAATACCGTATGATATCCTTATGCGTCACCGTCACCGGGCCGCCCGCCTCAATCTGACGGCGGAACAGCGGGATCACGCTGCCGTTGCTGCCAAGCACGTTCCCGAAACGGACGGCGACGAATTTGGTCTCAGAGATGCGGGAATAATACTCGACCACCATTTCGCAAAGACGCTTCGTCGCGCCCATGATATTGGTCGGATTGACCGCCTTATCCGTAGAAATGAACACAAAAACGGAAGAGCCGTAACGATCGGCGGCGTCCACCACGTTGCGCGTTCCGAACACATTGTTCTTGACAGCTTCGTTGGGCGATTCCTCCATCAGGGGAACGTGCTTATGCGCCGCAGCGTGATAAACGACGTCGGGGTGATATTTCTCAAAGATCATGTTTACACGGTCTTTATCGCGGACAGAACCGATCAGGACCTCCAGATCAAGCTCCGGAAGCTCCGAAAGCAGCTCCTGCTGCAGGGCGTAAGCGTTGTTCTCATAAATATCAAAAACGATCAGCTGCTTCGGGCTGTGGCGGGCGATCTGCCGGCAGAGCTCGCTGCCGATCGAACCTCCGCCGCCCGTAACAAGCACGGTTTTGCCGCTGACATAACCCATGATCTGCTCGACGTTGACGTTAACGCTGTCACGCCCGAGCAGGTCGTCGATCTTCACGTCGCGAAGCTGTGCCGCGCTGACGTCGCCGCTTGCAAGCTGATACAGCGCCGGCACCGTACGCAGACGGCAGTCGACCTCGCTGCAGGCGTCGATCACCGCGCGCCTCTCCTGCGCGGAAGCGCTCGGCAGGGCGATGATGATCTCCTCCACGTCGTATTTTTCGACGGCCTCCCTGATCTTCTCTTTGCCGCCGATGATGGGGATATTATTCAGATAACGCCCGGCCTTGCTTTTATCGTCGTCGATGATACACACCACGTTGTTATGCGAGGTCGACGGATTGTTCGCAAGATCTCGCAGAAGCAGCGACCCCGCTTTGCCGGCGCCGACGAGCATCGTGCGGGCGCGGCTGTCTGCCTTCGGACGGATCCCGTAAGAAGTGCGCGCCATTTCGCGCAGCCGGTAAGAGAACCGGAATACGCCCTCCGCCAACGCCAGAAGAAGAAACGCGATGATCGGATAGCTTCGCGGCAGCGCGATCTCATTATTGCCGAGGATCTTCGGCAGAACAGTCTGCATTACGATATACTGCAGGCTTGTCGACAGCGCGCAGGCGCCGATCAGAATAAACGCTTCCGTGATGCCCGCGTATTTCCATAATATTTTGTAGATATTGAAAAAACGGAATATAAGAAGCGATATCACCGTGTTGAAGACGGCGTAATAAAGAATATTCTGCAGATAAGGGCTTTCCTGAAAATTGACCAGATTGAATTCAAGACGCACCAGTACCGCGAGTATATTCGTCGCGTTGATTATAATGATATCGCCGAGCGCCAGCAGCAGGACCCGCAGCACACTCATACCGGATTTGTTTTTTCTCAAATCTGAAGACCTCTTATTTAATAATAGTAATATCAGATATTATTTTATTTATTCTATCATTTCAAAGCGGAATTGTCAATCGGGAGAAATACGGATTTATCCCGCTGAAATACCGATTTATCCCCTTGATGTTTTCAAAAAGATGTACTATACTATAGGAAAAAAGGGGTGGACAGATATGAAAAATTTTCTGATCGTCGTGGATATGCAGAAGGATTTCGTCGACGGGGCGCTCGGCTCAGCGGAAGCGCAGAAGATCGTTCCCGCGGCAGTCAAAAAGATCCGGGAGTTCGACGGCGAAATCCTTGCGACCTTCGACACACATTTTGACAATTATTCCGACACCGCGGAGGGCAGAAAACTGCCCGTGCCGCATTGCGTCAGGGGTACGGACGGCTGGGCGCTGAACGCCGAAATCGCGGACGCGCTCAACTCGAAAGGCTTTACTGCCGTTGAGAAATACACCTTCGGCAGCAAGGATCTGCCCGCTCTGATCAAAGAAAAGGCCGGGGACGATGCGTTCTCGGTCATGCTGATCGGTCTGTGCACGGATATCTGCGTCGTCTCGAACGCACTGCTGCTGAAAGCAAGTTTTCCCGAGGCGGAGATCTCTGTTGACGCAGCCTGCTGCGCCGGCGTCACGCCGTCGCTTCACGACGCGGCGCTCGCGACGATGAAAAGCTGTCAGATCGATATTCTCAACGCTTAACGGGGAGGGACAAAAAATGAAACTCGCGCCGATTGTGGAATCGCTGCTCGACACGGATCTGTATAAATTCAATATGGATCAGGTCATTTTTCATAAACACACGGATCTGAGCGGCGAATACTATTTCAAATGCAGAAATAAAAACGTTGTTTTCACGCCGGAGATGCACGAAGAGATCGACGCGCAGATCGGGCATTTATGCACGCTTCGTTTCACAAACGAGGAGCTTGATTATCTGCGTTCGATCCGTTTTATCAAGAACGACTATGTGGAATTTCTGCGTCTGTGGCGGCCGATCCGCGATTACGTCTCAACCTCGCTTTCCGACGACGGCGAGCTGAGCATTGTCGTGAAGGGCCCGCTGTTCTCTGCGATGCAGTTTGAGATCTATCTTCTGGAAATCGTCAATGAGGTCTATTTCCGGATGAAATTCGATTACAACCGTCTGCTTGCCTCCGCCCGGGAGCGGCTTGACAAAAAAATCGAGGACTTCCGCACCGGGAAGTATACGTTTTCCTTCGCGGAATTCGGCTGCCGCAGAAGACTCTCCCGCGCGTGGGAGGACGAGGTCGTTCGCCGGCTCGCGACGGAGACGAAAAACTGTGTGGGCACCTCGAACGTATATCTTGCGATGAAATACAATTTAACGCCCATCGGTACCTACGCGCATGAATTCGTGCAAATGTATCAGGGGATCGACAGGATTCCGCTCGCTTACACGAATCATTGCGCGATGAAGGACTGGTACGACGAGTATCAGGGCGACAACGGCACCGCTCTGACGGATACGGTGACCACGGATCTGTTTTTACTTGATTTCAACCGCGCGATGTCCAACAACTATACCGGCGTACGCCACGACAGCGGCGATCCTTACGCATGGGGCGAGAAAATGATCGCCCATTACAAAAAGTTCGGCATCGATCCGAGATCCAAGCTTCTGCTTTTCAGCGACAGCCTTGATTTCGACCGGGCGCAAGCGCTGTACGATTACTTCAGGGATAAAACGAAGGTCTCCTTCGGCATCGGCACCTTCTGCTCCAACGATACGGAAGAAAAAGCGCTGAATATCGTGATCAAGCTTCAGTACGTCAACGGCAGACCCGTGGCGAAGCTGTCGGACGATCCGGGCAAGGCGATGTGCCGCGACGAGGCGTATCTCGATTATCTGAAGGCGTCGGTGGCGTTCAGGCTGGAGAGAGAAAAATTCTGATCTGGCGCTGCGCGACAAATCGGAATTTCGGATATCGGGTATCGGATTTCGAGAATCGTGCTTGTAAATTTTACTATTCTTGCTCGATCCCGATTTCACGAAGTTAACTAAGCCGCAGTTCAGGCACGATATCCGATCCCCGATCCCCGATATCCGCAAACAAAAGACCTCGGAAAATCAGAATTTACAAAAAACCGACGCCCGCGGTCGGGAC
>JAFRPB010000196.1 GCA_017429345.1 Clostridia bacterium
GGACGGGCGAAAAATGCAATATAGTCAAATCCGTTGTAAAATATACAATTTCTCCGCTTCGCCACCCCTGCCGTAAAGGCAGGGATGCCTTCAGCGTCGATCGGGCGGTCATGCCCGCCCCTACAAATTGTCGCCCGACGCAACGGAAAACATCCCGATAAATCAGAATTTACAGCATCACCGGCTGTATCTGCCTCCCCTCCAGCGCGGCGGAAAGCGTCTCTGCGGTCTTTGAAAAATCCGCGACGACGGAGTTCGGTTTTTCACGCGGATCGTCCTGCCGGAACGGGACAAAGAAAATATTTTTCCGATTTTTCAGCGCGCCGATATTCGCCGCCGCCGCGGAGAGCGCGTCGTTGGTCGAAACCGCGATCACGACGGGGCGCTGGTTGCGCAGGTGGGATTTCGCCGCCAGCGTCACGGGCGTATCGGCAACGCCCGCGGCAAGTTTCGCGATCGTGTTGCCCGTGCAGGGGCAGATCACAAGCGCGTCCAGCAGTTTTTTCGGGCCGATGGGCTCTGCCTCGGGGATCGTGTGCACGATCTCGCTGCCCGTGATGCGGCGAAGTTCTTCGCGGAAATACGCGCTCTCGCCGAAGCGGGTATCAAGCTGATAAGCGTTAAAAGACATGATCGGGATGATCTCATAGCCCGCGCGCCGCAGTTCCTGCAGCGTTTCAAGCGCGCGGCGGAAGGTGCAGAACGACCCGGTCAGGGCGAATCCGACGGTTTTATTCATAAGGCTTCTTCTCCTTTTTTGTTCGCAGCAAGGCCGCACAATTCGGCTGCGCGGCATTGTCTCAGATATTTTTCGGCGCAGGATGCGATGATCTGCCCCGCCGAATCCGCCGCAAAACGACCGGGGATCCCCGGCGCTTTGATCACGCGGATGTTTTCTTTTGCCGCCGCTTCGAAATCGACGCCGAACGGCGCGGAGGCGATCTCAAGCAGCAGCGCGTCTTTTTTCAGCCGACAGATCACATCCGCTTCGATCACCGGCGCGGGCACGGTGTTGACGACGGCGTCGAACCGGGACGCGATCGACGGCAGATCTTCAAATGAAGACGAAAAGCAGCCGTCTGCTTCCGCGCTTTCGCGGGCGTCCTCCCTGCGCGCGGCGACCGTAACGCGCGCGCCCGCGGCGGCAAGGCTTCGCGCCGTCGCTCTGCCGCAGCAGCCGTATCCCGCGATCAGGTATTCCGCGTTTCTGACTGCGCGCGGCGTTTGGGAGATCAGAATCCCCAGGACCCCCTCGGCGGTCAGAAGCGCGTTCGGCAGCGTGAAGGCCGGATCGGGATAATAATCGAAAAAACCAACGCCGCGAACGTCGGGCGCATCGGTCAGCGCCGGCGGCAGAATACCGCCGATCACGATTTTCGCGTTCCGTAAAAGCGCCGCCAGCTCCGCGATCCCGAGCCGCAGAGACGAAGCCGGCGCGTTGAACAGCCCGGCGCGGAACGCGGGCAGCGGCAGCAGCACGGCGTCGGCGTCTTCGATCTTCCCGGCGAACGCCGTCTTTTCGTCGTTCCCGCCGTCCGTCAGAGCAAATGAAATATCATATCCGTCCCCGCGAAGCTTTTTCGCCGCGTATAGCTGACGCGCGTCTCCGCCGCAGACAAGTATTTTCATAACAACGATTCCTTTCCGTTTTCATTCATTTTCATCTTACGTTGCCGACGGAAAAATGTGACAGCCGACGCGCGCATTCGGATATGGACAAACGAGGAAATATGTGATAAAATACGCATATAAGTGCGAATACAGGGAGAGATCCTTCGTTTATTCACGGCAAGGAGGGTGCGGAGTGAAAAAGAAAGAATTTCTGATCGGCGCGATCGGCGCTGTTCTGATGCTTGCCGTCACGGTTCTGAGCGCATACATCATCTCCGTGCGCACAAGAGAAAAACGCGCCGTCGCAATTCCGGCGACTCCCGCCGCCGTCAGCGCGCAGACGACGCTCCCGACCGTCGCGCCGACCGCCGCGCCCGCAACGATACCATTGACGACCGCACAGCCGACAACTCTGACGACTACTCTGCCTACAACCCTGCCGACAACAATGATTCCGACCACTATGCCGACAACTGCTCTGCCGACGACCGAACCTCCGACCGCCGCGGAAACGACCCTGCCCCGGACGCAGACGCCTTCCGCCGCGCCGACGACCGAACCCGCCATCACGGAATTCAGCTTCGACACCTCGAATTTCGGCACGATCGCGCAGATTTTGTATTCCTTCGGCTACGCCTATAACGCGCAGGAGAATATGTTCTACACAACGAACGACCCCTGGCAGCGCAATATGGGCTTCACGCCGCTCTACGACAATCTCTCCGTGCTGGGGAATATGTATTACGACACGATCCGTTTTGATTTTCTTTACGGCGGCAAGCGCTGGCGATACCAGATCTGGAAAGGCCGCTACGGGATCACGAGCGGCTGCGAGATGGGCGCGTACTGGCAGGAGCCCGATACGACAAACACGGAATATTTCTATACCCCGACGGACGGGGATCCGCTGCCGGGGATGTATTTCGAGCTGTACCGTTACGAGGATTATATGTTCAAAAACGGCCCCGCGAAGCACTGGTGGCTGACCGGATTCCGGCTGTTTTCAAGCGCGGGCTCCGAGGGGCTTCGCATGAAATGCACTTTCTATATGCCGAACACGGAGATGGCGGACGCGATCGAGGAAGCGGTCAGATCGCAGTGCGCGCAGAACGGGAAGCTGACATATTTCCGCAAGGGCGACGATATTTCCCTCGACTGGGCATATTAATGAACGGTCACCTCTGTATAAAAAAGCTCCCTTCCGCAAAAGCTATTGCGGGAGGGTGTTTTTTATGCAGAAAACAAAAACAAAGACGAGCGACCTGCTCGGGACGAAAACGGAACAAAATCTGTGGGCGGCGTTCGCGAATGAGACGCAGACGTGGATGAAATACACGTTTTTCGCGGATAAGGCGAAAACGGACGGATTTTCTCAGATTGCGGACGTGTTCACGAAGACCGCGGACAACGAAAAGGAACACGCGGAGATCTGGTTCAAGCTGCTTAAGGACGGCGCGATTCCCGACACGCTGACGAATCTGAACGATGCGGCGGGCGGGGAGAACTACGAATGGACGGACTTCTACCGCGTCTTTGCGGACGAGGCACGGGAGGACGGCTTTGACGATATCGCCGCCCTGTTCGACGGCGTCGCCGCGGTGGAAAAAAGCCACGAGAACCGCTTCCGCGGGCTGATCGCGGATGTGGAGCAGGGCAAGGTATTCCGAAAAGATACCGAGGTCGAATGGATCTGCGGCAAATGCGGGCATACGCAGCGCGGCGCCGCCGCGCCCGAAACCTGCCCGGTGTGCGGAAGCCCGAAGGGAGAATTTAGGGATGAGGGATGAGTAATGAGGGATAAGGGCTTGTAAAATTTCATTTTAGCCTCAAAATAAGCAATAGCGCTAATTCTCCTTCAAAAATACGGAGAATAAACCGAGGGGCAGAGCGTATCGTTTCCGTTCTCTCATCCCTAATCCCTCATCGCTCATCCCTGTAAATTCTGATTTAACGGCTTCGCCGTTAAATCAGAATTTATATATCTTCCTTCAGATTCTCGATGATCCCGTCGTCCTTGAGCTTATCCGCGGAGTACAGGAGCGAGACGACGATGATCGCGATCACGCCGAGAACGGCGCTTACGTAGAACAGCGGGTTCGGCGCGAAGCGGACGTCGATATTGTCGGTCGCGGCAAGCGAATAATACATCCCGAAATTGATCGCAAGGCCCAGCGGCAGGGCGATCAGGAGCGACTTTACGCCGTAGCGGATGCTCTCGGCCCACACCATTTTCTTGAAGCCGCCGGGGGTAAGGCCGACCGAGCGCAGCATTGCGAATTCGCGCTTCCGTTCGTTCATCGAGTTCGCCACGGAGTTGACGATGTTGATGACGGCGATCAGAGTAATCAGCGTGATAAATCCGTAGATGAACACCTTGACCACGTCGAAGAGCGCGTTCATCTGCCTGACCGAAGCGCCGTTGTCGTAAAAGCTCAGCTCCCGCACGCCCGCCTCGTTCAGAAGCACGTTCGCGTCGTCCTCGACCTCTTCGTAATTCTTCGCTTTCACCCCGTACAGCACGTACCCGTTTTCCGCGTCCGCAATCTCGTAGAACGTATCGAACGGCAGGATCAGCACGGGCAGCGTTGCGCCGAACGTTACCGGCAGATCCGCGCCGTAATCGCTGCCCGTCAGAAGACCGACGGTCACGTCGCCCTCGGATTGCGGCTCCGTGTCCTCAAGACCGTTCAGATGCAGCGCTGCGCCGACGGCGGCGTCGGAGAAGAATTCGTACGGCGTCAATTCTTTTACGGAGGTATCCAGCGCCGTATTCATGACGACCGCCCGGATCTTGTCCTTCTCGTGGTAGTCCGCCGCCGTTCCGCCGAGCCGGCGCACGAAGCCGTCGAAGGTCTCCCGGTCGACGCCTGCGACCTCAAGCATGATATCGGCGTCCTCCGCCTGCCCGTTGATCTTGCGCGCTTCCTCCGTTAAAAGCGCATCGTCCCGAAGCGACATCGTCATACCTGCGTAGCCGAACGCGCTGTCCGCGCCGATCCCGTTTTTGAGGATCGGCTCCGCCTTTTCAATATCCGCCGCGCTGAACCCGACGGTGAAATCCGCCTGTCTTCCGCCGGTCTCGGAAACGATCAGCTCGTCGAGCAGGGTGGAGAAATTCGAGACCGAGAGGAACAGCACCGCGCTCAATACCAGCGCGAACACGATATTTCTGCTGCGCCTGCCGTTGCGTTTGTAGTTCTTGACCGCCAGCTCGCCCTCGCAGCCGAAGAGCCTGCGCTCGAGGCGGGAAACGCGCAGCCGTTTTGCCTTTTTGACCCTGACGGTATTCGCGCCGCGGATCGCGTCGATGGGGCTCGTCTTCGACGCTCTGCGGGCGGGGATATAACAGGAGACGAACACCGTGAGGGCGGCGACCGCGACGTCGCCGAGGACGATCCACGGGGAGAACCGCACGCGGAACGACGCCGCGGTACGCGCGCCGAGAAGATACAGCAGCTGCGTCTGGATGCCGCGGAAGGTGATCTCCATGCCGAGAAAGCCCGCGCCGATCCCGACCGGGATCGCGATCAGCGCCAGGATCAGCCCTTCGAAATAGATCGACGCGCGCTTCTGTTTTTTCGTCGCGCCGACCGAGGCGAGCATGCCGAGATACCGCTCGCGCTCCTGATAGGAGACCGCGAAGCTGTCGTAGATCATCGACACCGAGGCGATCACGATGATCGCGAGAATGATCGAAACAAAGAGCACAAGCGCGCGGAGCATGCCGCTGTGGCGGAACACGCCGGAGAACGCGAACAGATCGACGTTCATTTTTGCGGAGTTCGAACCGCATTTTTCCGCCAGCGCGTTCGCCCTGTCGTAGATCCCGCTGTCCAGCGTGTCAAAGCGCACGGTCACGTAGGTATGCGCGTCCACGGGGACCGTACCGTCATAGAGCACAAGGCCCGCCCGGTTGTCGAAATAGGTGCAGTTGTCGTCCGCGATTCCGCAGAGCAGGAACTCGCATTCCGTCTGCGTCTCGTTTTCGTAAGGATCGCGGATCGCGGATACGCGCACCGTGTCGCCGACGCGCCAGTCCAGTTCGTTCACCTCAAGAAAACGGTCGCTGATCAGAAGCTCGCGCGCCGAGGTCGGGAATGTTCCCTCGAGGATCCTGATGCTGCGCAGCTCCTGCGTTTCGGCGTTCGCCGCGTCGACCGTTCCCGGCGCGCGCCTGCTGCCCGCGCCGTTCGTGATCAGCTCGCAATAGCTGCGCCCGACGGCGACGCAGGTCAGCTGCGATTCGTTTTCAAAGACGGAGAGATCCGGCGTTTTATCAAACATATACTGCGCGTGCCAGCTGCCGCCGGTCTCGACCGTCGTGTCGTGCTCGTATTTCAGAAAGGACGTGACCGTCGTGAACACCGCCGTGACCATCGCGACGGAGACGGCGATCGCCAGCGCCGTCAGCACCGAACGCTTCATATGCGTGCGGATATGGCGCAGCGTCAGTTTTTGAACGATGTTCATTGCGCTCTCCTTTCGTCGCGGACGATCCTGCCGTCTTCAATGGCGATCAGGCGGTCGGCGGAGAGCGCCGTTTTCTCGTCGTGAGTGATCATGATGACCGTCTGCTCCGCCTCGCGGTTGAATTTGCGCAGAAGAGAGATGATCTCGCGGCTGTTCTCGCTGTCGAGGTTGCCGGTCGGCTCGTCCGCCAACAGAAGCGCCGGATGGTTGATGAGCGCCCTGCCGATCGAGACGCGCTGCTGCTGCCCGCCGGAGAGCTCCGAGGGCAGATGGCCGATGCGGTTCGAAAGCCCTAACTTTTCGATCAGCTCCGCGACCTGCTTTTTGTCGGGCGTTCTTCCGTCGAGCAGCAGCGGAAGCGTCAGGTTCTCCTCCACCGTAAGGATCGGGATCAGATTATAGAACTGATACACAAGGCCGATCTGCCGGCGGCGGAAGATCGCGAGCGCGGTTTCGTCGAGCGCCGAAATATCCGTATTGTCGATCGTCACCCGGCCGCTCGTCGCCTTGTCCACGCCGCCGAGAATGTGCAGCAGCGTCGATTTGCCCGAGCCGGAGGGCCCGATGATCGCGACGAACTCGCCCTTCTCCACGCTGAACGAGACGTTGTCCAGGGCTTTGACGAGGGTATCGCCTTTTCCGTAGGTCTTGCAAAGGTTGTTTGTTTCGAGAATTTTCATGGTTCCTCGCTCCTTTCGGTATCTACGATACCATACGAACCTTACGATACGGTGACAATTTCGATTACAGATTTGTAATAAATTCTGATTTGACGAGCTGATGCTCGGCGGCAATCGGCAGTCGGCAATCGGCAATCGTATTGTATATTTGGCGTCTTCTGTTTTGATACAACTCTCATCGTCAAATTTACAATTCTGTATATTTTACAAGAAAATTTCAATTATAACCCGGTGCGTTAATTAGGCAGACACGATTGCCGACTGCCGATTAACGATTGCCGTAAATTCTGATTTATCGGGCAGCGAAGCTGCCCGATAAATCAGAATTTACACCACAGCATGATAGAACCTGATTTCAAATGCCGCGCCCTCGCCGGGGACGGAACGCGCCTCGATGGAGGCGTTTTCTTTCGCGAGGATCGTCTTCGACAGCGCAAGGCCGATGCCGACGCTCTCGGCGGAGGCGTCTTTGCCGTGGTAGAAGCGCTCGAAGATATGCGGCAGATCCTCCGGGGCGATCCCGCAGCCGCTGTCCTCGATCACAAGACGCCCGAAGAGCGTCGTATCGCTCGCGGAAATGCGCAGCCGCCCGCCGTCCGGCGTGTGCTCGATGCAGTTTTTGACGATATTCTGTATCGCCTCGACCGTCCAGTTTTGATCGCCGTTGAAGCCGAAATCGGCGATCTCCTTTTCGACCGTAATGCCGCGCAGTTCGAGCGTCAGAAGGAACGGCTTCAGACTTTCGCCGACGACCGCGCCGATCCGCTGCGGCGCGCAAAGGAACTCCGCCGTGCCCGCGTCGAGCTTCGAGAGCTTGAGCAGCGTGCCGACGAGCCAGCGCATTTTTTCACACTGCTCCCCCGCGACGCGCGAAAATTCGCGTCGTTTTTCCGCGTCATCCTCGTTCGCGAGCAGATCGGTCATCATAATGACCGAGGTCAGCGGCGTTTTGAGCTGATGCGAAATGTCCGCGAGCGAATCCGCAAGATAGGTCTTGTCTTTCTCGATGACCTCTTTCTGCGAGCGCAGCGTCGTAATGACCTTATACAGATTGTTCTGCAGGATCGAAAGCTCCCCTTCGGCGTTGCCGCCGATCTCGAGGGAATAATCCCCGCCGCAGACGCAGGAGAGATAATCGTTCAGTTCCGCGAGCCTGCGGTACCGCCGTTTCGTATAGAAGGCGAAGACCGCGAGCAGAACAGCGCCGAGCAGCAGACAGACCGCCGCCCCGACGGGCGAGAAAAAGCACATTGCCGCGCCTGCCGCCGCTGTCAGCCCCCCGCCGATCGAGAGGGGGAGGAAGAATTCTCTGTTTTTCATATTATCACGATCCTTCAAAGACGGATAAATCGAGGTCTTCGACCTCTGAAAAATGAGGAATTAGGAATGAGAAATGAGGAATGTCGGAAGTCGCTTCGCGACTTGGATTATACATTCGACAAGAATACTTTTTCGATAAAATTAACATAGATAATGTCGATTGATTCCGGAAAACAAATTATACGCACATATATAATCGAGGTATGGAGCAGAGCTCCGTCATTCATTCCTCATTCCTCATTTCTCATTCCTCATTGGCAAATCCTGATTTGCGGGCTGCTCAGCAGCCCGACAAATCAGGATTTATCGATCTTATACCCCATTCCCCGCACGGTCTTGATGATCTCCGGCTTCGCGGGGTCTTTTTCGATCTTTTCGCGCAGGCGGCAGATATACACCGTCAGGGTGTTGTCGTTGACGAAATCGCCCTCCACGTCCCAGAGCTCCTCCAAAAGCTTTGCGCGCGTCAGCACGATGCCGCGGTTGTTCAGCATCGTCAGGAACAGGCGGTATTCCATCGCGGAGAGAAAGATCTCTTCCCCGCCGCGAAACACCCGCGCCTGCGCCGTATCCACTTTAACGTCCCCGAGCACGATCACGGCGTCGCCGCTCTGCCGCTCATACCGCCGAAGAACGGAACGGATGCGCGCCAGCAGCTCCTTGAGGCGGAACGGCTTCGCGATATAGTCGTCCGCGCCCAGGTCGAAGCCCATGACGACGTTGACCTCCTCGTCGTAGGCGGTCAGGAAGATCACGGGCAGATCGCCCTGCCTCTTCACTTCACGGCAGATATCGTAGCCGCTGCCGTCGGGCAGCGTCAGATCGAGGATATAGAGTGAAAAACGCTTTTCCGCAATGATCCGCCGCGCGTCGCGGACGGTCTTCGCCGCGGTCACCGCGTATCCCTCTTTTTCCAGCGAATAGGTAAGACCGAGCGCGATCGCCTCGTCGTCTTCCAGAAGAAAAATGTCCATCGTGCCACCTCCGCGGACAGTATAGCATATCCGCGCGGAAAATTCCATTACAGTTTTGTTATAATTCCGGCAATGTCCGCCGATGTTAGGTAATCGCATTTTATCATTCGAAACCAAGAAAAGGCAAAACACACGTGGAACAGCGGCAAGGTCACCAAAGCCGCGACCTGCACGGCAGCGGGCTCAATGACCGTCAACTGGGCGCAGAACGCCAAGGCGACGGGCTATCAGATCCAGTACGCGACGAACAGTAAATTCACAAGCGCGAAGATCGTGACCGTGAGCGGCGCTTCGACGCTCTCCAAAACGATCGCGAGTCTGACAAAGGGCAGCACTTATTTCGTCCGCGTCAGAGTCTACAAGACCGTTTCAAGCTTACATTATTTCTCCGCGTGGAGCACGGCGAAGAGCGTGAAGATCGTGAAATAGTGAGATCGTGATGTCGTGAAATCGTAAAATAAAAACACCCGGAAGGTTCGCCGATCGGCTTCCTCCGGGTGTCTTTTTATTTCGATTTCCGATATCCGAGCTCCGATATCCGATGTCCGAACTCCGGGCTATACGCTTTCATTCAAAGAGAAAAGGGAATTCAAAGCATATATATACCTTCATCTGCGTTTTGAATATTTCATCTGTTATTCCGTTGGGCATGCCCGTCCCGCGCCCGTCGGAATCCGGAGATCGGACGTCGGAGTTCGCGCGAAGAAAACGCCCCGGACCGAAGCCCGGGGCGCTGTTGTTTTTATTTCCGATCAGGTATGATACTGAATCTGATGGAAGGTGTGGATGAAGAAGTGGATGATCTTGTAGAGCGTGCCGATGCCGGGAACCTGCTCAAGCACGTCAAACTGATCGCAGGAGGTGCAGACGAACTTGCCGCAGTGCGTGCAGTAGCCCTCGCCGAGGACGGCGTTCGGAAGATTGTGGCACTGCTTGATAACTTTCTTCGTATCCTCAAGTCCGCATCTCGAGCAGAAGCGATGCTCGCTGCCGCCGTGTTCGCAGTCCGCCTCGTCGCCGGGAACGGGCGTCCACTCGCCCCAATCATGCCCGAGCGCGTCAATCGACACAGCGCCCTTCGCGCCGCAGACAGAGCAGGTAAACACTTCGACGCCGGTCAGATAGCAGGTCGGCTCGATCGTGACTTCACTGCTGTCCCACTGATGGACGTGCTCATCCTTATAGCCGCAATCCTGACATACGCGATAATGCGTGCCGAGATTGTCGAACTGCCAGTCGCCCCAGACGTGACCGACCGTCTCATAGATCGCCGTAAACGTCAGGTCTCTGGAAACGTCCTTGACGACGCCGTCGCCGTTCACAGTGAAATCGCCGTCGGCCGTCCAGCCGAGGAAGTGATAGGACAGATCCACGTCGATCGGAACGAATTCCTTCTTTTCGGGAGCCGTCACGGAATCCATGAACGTCACTTTATACTCGTCGGTCTTATCAAGCTCAGCGTCAATAAACCTGACCTTATACTTGTTGATCGACCATTTTGCGGTGATCGTCGCATCGCCGTTGTCAACGACGTATGTCTTGCCGTCTTCCCTGATGGCGCCGACCTTCGCGGTCCAGCCCTTGAAAGTGAAGCCGTAACGCTCGGGCGCGTCGCCGAGGTCGATCTCGTCGAAGATGATCTGATCTGTATACTTGAGCGCGCCGTCATAGTCTACGTCGCCGTATCTCGCGATCGGATACTTCTTCGTATTCTTATTCAGATTGACCTTGATTGTGTATCTCTGCGCTTCCCAAACGGCGGTCAACGTCGCGTTGCCGTCGCCGAAGGTGAAGGTGCTGCCGTCGATCGTGCCCTTGCCCGTCAGATCCCATCTGACGAAGTCATAGCCGCGTCTGGTCGCGGTGCCGAGCGAGACGACCTCATGGTTGACGCCGGTCACGCCGGGCTCGCCGGAGTATTCCGCGGCATAGCTGCCGTCCGTGACAACGATGTCCACGGTATAGGGGATCTCGGTCCAGGTCGCTTTGATCGTCGCGTCGGACGCGGTGAACACGAAGCTGTTATCTTCGTTATTGACCGTACCGTCGCCCGCGACAAGCTCCCAGCCGCTGAAGGTGTAGCCGTCTCTGGTCGGCGCGCCGAGATCAACAACGTCATAGATGATGCCTTCGGTGGTGCAGCCGGCATAGGTAATGTCGGCGCTGCAGTCGTTGCCGAATTTATCGGTCGCGTTCAGATCGATCGTGATATTGTAAGTGATCGGCGACCAGGTCGCGGTGGCTTTCTGGCCCCAGGAACCGAAGGTATAGGTCGTGCCGCTGAATGAACCGGCGGTGAAGGTCTCCGGCGCATACGAGTTGTTCTTAAGCTCCCAACCGGTGAACTCATAACCGACTCTCGTGGGCGAGGGTACGGTGACCGTCTGCGTAAAGAACTTCATATAACTGGTTTCACCTGTGTAGGCAACGTCACTCTCGTGTGCCGCAGGCGTGTCGCCGATCGCGTTCACCGTCAGCTCAAACGGCTTCGGAGTAAACACCGCGACAAGGACGGGATCGTCGTTGCTGAAGGTGAACTTCCACTGGTAGGCGCTGAGTTTGGTCAGCGTCGCGCCGGTCTCGCAGCCTTCCTTGATCGCCCAGCGCTCGAAGGTATAGCCCTCGCACTCGGGCACGCCGAGCGTGATCTCGTCATAGATGATGCCTTCGAACGTAATGGGAGCGAGATCGCCGTTATAGTACATCTGGGGCTCGACGCCGAGCTCCATTGTAACATAGGGCTCGATCGTCATCTCGTGCTGATTGGGACTCCACAGCGCATACAGCGTTACGGTGACGTCCTTGTCGGTCGTCAGGTTGATGACCTCAGCCCCGTCGTCATACGCTTTCTCGCCGTCCGATGTAAGCGCCCAGCCCTTGAACGTATAGCCGAAGACCGTAAACTCATTTGCGGGCAGGTTCTGCGCGGTATCGAATGTTGCATCGACCGCGTCCATATTCTTCACGTCGTCGGCGGTCGCAAGCGCATTGTTGATATCGAACGCAATGTGGTAGGTGTGCGCCGTCCAGGTCGCAGTAAAGGTCACATCCGCGGACGAGAAAGTATAGACCTTGTCAATGAACGAGCCCGCCTTGTCGGAGGTGATCGTCCAGCCCGCGAAGTCATATCCCGTTCTTGTGGGATCGGGGATCTCGACCGTATCGAGGAAGATATAGGATTCAGCGACCGTGCCGGAATAATTCGCCGTCGGGTCCTCGCAGCCGAGGTCCACCGTCAGCGTATAGGGGATCGCTTGCCACTGCGCCTTCAGGGTCGCGTCGCCGTCCTCGAAGTGGAATCTGGTATCGGCGTACATGCCCTTGCTGCCCTCGACCATTTCCCAATCGAGGAAGATATAACCTTCTCTGGTCGGTGTGGGAACGTCGGCAGTGCCGTAAATGATCGATGTGATCTGGTTGGAAACGCCCTCGGCGAGCTCACCGCCGTTGGTGTCAAGCGTCAGGGTGTAGGGGATCGCTTCCCAGATCGCCTTGATCTCTGCGTCGCTCGAACGGACCGTGTAAACGTTGTTCTCCAAAGTACCGTTACCGGAGACAAGCTCCCAGCGTACGAAGTTATAGCCGGTTCTGGTTGGCTCGCCGAGCGGGACCTCGTCGCCGATGATGCAGCCGCCGGGCATATCCTCATAGAAGGTAATGTCCTCGCTGCAATCGTTGCCGAACTCATCGATGCAGTTAAAGTCGATCCCAACATTGTAGATGATCGCTTCCCAGCCAGCCTGCAGCTGCGCGTCGTCGTCGCTGAAGGTGAATTTGCTGTTTGCATAGGTCCCCTTGCCGGATACTTTCGTCCATCCGGTGAAGTCGTAGCCCTCTCTGTAAGGATCGGGAACGTCGACCTCATCGTAGATGATGCCGGTGATCGTGCTCGGGTCCACGACGCCCTCGTTCGCGTCAAGGGTCAGCGTGTAGCTGATCGCGGACCAGTTCGCCCTGACCTTGGCGTTGTCGGGCCCGAAGGTATAATCACTGCCGCTTAAGGTTCCGCTGCCTGAGATCAGCGTCCAGCCGGTGAAGGTATATCCGGGACGGACGGGATCCGCAAGCGTGATCGTCTCTTCATAGATGCCGCCGGTCGGACCGCTGTAGGTCGTGAGCGGATCGGTGGAGTTCAGATCGATCTCAACCGTATAGGGGATCGCTTCCCAGACCGCATACAGCGTCACGGTGTCGCCCGAGACAGTGGAAAGGTCATTGCTCATGACCGCGCCGTCGCCGTAGACCTTCTCGCCGTTCGCGCCGGTTGACCAGCCCTGGAAGGTATAGCCGATCTTCTCGAAGCCGTTCGCGGGGATCGTCGCGTTGATCTCATAGGTCTTGTAGAAGGATGCGGTCGAACCGCTCGTCGCGCCGTTGCCGTCGAACTGAACGGTATAGATGTTGGCGTTCCAGCCCGCTTTCAGGGTCGACGCGCCGGCGCCGTAGGTGAACGTCTTTGACGACGTGTCAAACGAACCCGCGCCGGAAAGCGTCCATGCGGTGAAGGTGTAGCCGGTCCGCGACGGATCCGCGATCTCCTTCGTGCTTTGATAATCCTGCGTGAAGGTCGCGTTCGTCGTGCTGCCGCCCCACGAACCGCCGTTGGGATCGACCGTCAGCGTATACTGATTGATCTGCCACTGCGCGACAAGCGTCACGTCGCCGTATTTGCCGGTCACAGCCGAACCCGCGGCATAGGTCGAGGAAGCGCTCCAGTTGCCGGCGTCCGCGGAGGGTTTCCAGCCGGTAAACGTGTAGCCTTCTCTGAAAGGCGTCGCAAGCTTCGAAGTCGCCTCGATGTTGTAGCCGAGGGTCGCGGAATCAACGCTGCCGCCGTTCGCGTTATACGTGATCGTGTAATTGATCGGCGTCCAGCCCGCGGTCAGCGTGCCTGCGCCCGCGCCGAAGGTATAGGTCTTGTTCGAGCCGTTCCACGAACCGGAACCGGAGAGCGTCCAGCCGGAGAAGGTGTAAGCGGTCCTCGTCGCATCGTCGATCGTCTTGGTCGACTGATAATTCTGCGTAAAGCTGGAATTCGCAGTGGAGTTATTGAATGTACCGCCGTTGGGGTTGACCGTCAGCGTGTACTGGTTGATATTCCACTGCGCGACAAGCGTCACATTGCCGTACATATTCTTGACGCTCGCGCCTGCGGCGTAGGTCGTGGAGGCGTTCCAGTTGCCTGCCGCCGCCGAGGGTTTCCACCCGGCGAAGGAGTAACCGGTCTTTGACGGCGTCGCCAGCGTCGAGGTGCTTTCTATATTATAGGAAAGCGTACCGGGCGAAACGCTGCCGCCGTTTGCATCATATGTGATCGTGTACCCGACGGGCGACCACTGTGCATTCAGCGTGACGTTGCCGTATTTGCCGTTCAGAGAAGTTCCGGAATTGTAGGTAGAGGACGCGCTCCACGTTCCGGAATTTGCCGCGGGCTTCCAGGTCGAGAAGCTGTAGCCCGCCTTGCCGCTTGCCGCGGGAAGCGTATCGGTGCTGGTGCGGTTATATGTCTTCGCCGCGATCGCCGTGCCGCCGTTGGTATTGTAGGTGATCGTATAGTTTGTGGGAGTCCATGTCGCATAAAGCGTTGCGTTGAAGCCGACGCTGATGTTGCCGCTGGCGGTACCGCTCGTCGCGGAGCTGCTGGTCGACCAGCCGTTGAACGAATAACCGTCGGATCTGGACGCGGAATAGCTGCCCGCCGGGAAGTTGCCGGTGGTGCCGCTGCCCACGGTGACCGCCACGCTGGACGCGGTGGGCGTACCGCCGTTGCCGTTGAGGGTCACGGTGGTCTGCAGACCCGCGATCGCGTTGTTCAGCGCGGTCGCGGCGTTCTGGATCGTGGTCGAACCGTAAGTGCCGATCGCGGTATAAGGGTTCGCGTAGATCGCGTTCCACATATTCTGCGCGGTCGAACGGGCGCTGGAATAGGTGCTCCAGGAGGCGCTCGTGTAGTTCGACTGCGTCTTGTTCGCCGCGTCGAGCGCCGCTTTCAGATTCTGGACCTGCGTCAGCGGGTAGTTCGTGTTCGAGCTGCTCGTGCTGTAGGACGCTGCCTGACGGAAGTACCAGAACTCGACCACGTGTCTGTGGTGGCCCCAGCCGCCGTCGGAGTCGTAGTGGTTGCAGTCGCTCTTACCGGAAAGATAAAGCGTCATGCTGACGCCCGTCACAACGCTCGTGGGAACGCCCAGCGGGTTGTTCGCGTAGTCGCCGGAGAGGGCGTCGGCAACGGAACGGGATTTCGAGACGGTGATGTCCTCGTTCCACGTTCTGTTGTTGTGCCCGCTCTGCAGCGCATGGCTGGGCTCGTCGGCGCTGCCGTCGGTGCCGCCGAACGCGTCGGTGGTGTTCGAGCTGTAGGGGCTGCTCGGGCAATAGTTTTCACCGGTCTTCGAGCCGAACCAGCCGGCAGCCGTCGTACCGGCGTTTCCGGAGAACGCGTTTCTGACGTTCGTCTTGAACTGACCGAGCGCGTTACCGGAACCGGTATTGTAGCTGTTGCCGCTGTGGCTGAAGGTGCCGTTCCAGACGGAAACGTAGCTGTTGATGTTCTGTGCGAGTGTGAGTGCGAGATTGAAGGTGTTGTTGGCGCTTGCGTTGCTGTTGTAATTCGACGCCGCCTGAGCGGGCGTGAGCGCGAAAACAGCGGGCATCGCCACGGAAACACTCGTAAAGACCAGCAGCATCGCCATAAGAATGCTGACGGTCTTTTTCGACAATCTCTTGATTGTCTTTTGCATAGACGGATTACTCCCTTCTATAATTTAGCACATTTTATTATACATCTGTCCGGTCTGAATTTCAATACATGAAATGCAAAAATACCGGGTTTTCGGCAGAAAATATAATTTTCCACACTTGTTGATTAGTAAAATAAATACCCAAAAACCGTCTGATTTCTAAACGATTTTGGAATAAAAATGAATAAATATTTAATTAATATATTGAAAATAATTAATCACATGTCGATTAAACGACACACAGAACCGATGTCCAAAACTGCCCCGAAGGCACCCCGGATATGTCCCGCACGCCGTCACGGGGCAACGCCGGGCGAACCTGCGCCGAACGCCCGACAGACTTCGGGAAACGGTCCGAATTCCCCCGGGAAACGCCGTCTGCGTTACTGCCCGAATGAGGAACATACGGTCTTGACCCCGACGCCGGAGAGTCTGCCGATTTTGCCGGAAAGCGCGCTGATCTTCTCCTGCGGAGCGTCGAGGGCGATGCTGATAATGCTGATGCCTCTCTCGCGGTAGGGAATACCCATACGACCGATGATGTATTCTCCGTATTCGTGCAGATACTCATTCAGCGCGGGAACCGACTCCGGCTGCTCCACAATGATCGACATGACCGCGACCCGCGTTTCCGTTGTATCCATATCCATTCGCCTCCAAAATGTTATTATTACATTACATTATATATATGCATCGAAAAAGGTCAAGTAAAATCTGATTGGTCGGGGCGTGAACGCCCCGAC
>JAFRPB010000197.1 GCA_017429345.1 Clostridia bacterium
CCGGTGCGCAGATTGCGCCGTCAGATTTTTCGTCAGATCGTTCAAAAAGACCGCAGGAAGGCTGTCGCCTTTCAAGGGATTTTTGGGCGATATGACGGGAAAGATGCAAGCAAGGTGCGTGCCGAATCTTCAGATGTGAATGAATCAGTGGTTACCTAACAACCGGCAACGAGCAACTGATTCTATAATCAAATCGCGCAGCAATTTCCGACACTACACTCTTCACTCTTCACACTCCACTCTGTCGGAAACGAGTAACGAGCAATTAGCAACCAATTCCGTACAGCGCAGTAAATTTCTCCTCAAGATAATCGAGATAGTAATCCACGTTCAGCGGTTCGCCGGTGATCGCGCGGATCCACTCGTCCGGCGTCGTCATCGACGCGATCGAGAACACGTGTTCCGTCAGCCAGTCGCCGATCGTTTTCAGGTCGCCCCTGCCCGCGGCAGCGAACACGTCGAAATCCTTCTGCATTGCGCGCAGGATCTGCGCGCCGTAGGCGTTGCCGAGGGCGTAGGACGGGAAGTAGCCGAACATGCCGGTCCAATGCACGTCCTGCAGGCATCCCTCCTCGTCGTTCGGCACGTCTACGCCGAGGTATTCTTTATATTTCGCGTTCCACAGCGCGGGGATCTCATCCACGGCGATCTCGCCGTTGACGAACGCCTTTTCGAGCTCGTAGCGGATCATGATGTGGATGCAGTAGGTCAGCTCGTCCGCGTTCATGCGGTTCAGGCTCGGGCGGGCGACGTTCACCGCCTCGTAAAGCTCGCGATCAGTCACATCGGCGAAGGTATCCCCGCTCAATTCCCGCAGCTTCGGGCTGACAAAGCGCAGGAATTCCTCGCTTCTGCCGATGATATTCTCAAAAAAGCGGGAGATGCACTCGTGCATGGCGCAGGACATATTGTCCGCGCAGTGATTTTCATACAGCTCCGCCGGCTCGTTCTGCATGAACAGCGCGTGACCGCCCTCATGCAGGGTCGAGAAGATATTCGAGATGAAATTATCCTCGTAATAATGCGTCGTCACACGCACGTCGTGCGGACCGAAGTGCGTGGTGAACGGGTGCTCGGTGGGCATCAGCACGAGCGCCGATTTGCGCAGCCCCTCAAGGTCGAGCAGATACCGCGAAAACGCCTCCTGCTGCGGGATCGGGACCGGGCGGGACATGAAATCCTCGCGGATGGGTCTGCCCTCGGTCACGATGCGCCGCACAAGCGGCAGGATGCGCGCCCTGAGTGAAGAGAAAAACGCGTCGAGCTGCGCGATCGAGCCGCCCGGCTCGTAATCGTCGAGCAGCGTGTCGTAGACGGTCGCCTTTTGCTCGTCGCGCAGAGATATCGCCTTGCGCGTGTTCGCGATCAGCGCGGCGAAGGAATCGCGGAAAAGCGAAAAATCCTGCGCCTTTTTTGCCCGCAGCCAGTCGCCGTAGGCGCGGTTCTCCGTCACGTCTATCTCATAAGCGAACTTTGCGGGGATATTCTTTTCCCGCGCGTAGTCTCTGTAAAGGTGTTCGACCGCCTTTTTCTGCGCCGGCGTCAGCCCTTCGCCGTCCGCGTGCAGCTCGCTGAGCAGCGTCACGTATTGTTTGGCATGGGTGAGTTTGAAGATCCGCTTGCCGAGGATCGCCATATCCTCGCCCGCAAGGTCAAGTCCTTCTTCCGGCGCGCAGCATTCCATATCGAACTCCACCTTGCCGACGCACCGCTCGTACGCCCCGATCTCGTCAAGCAGGGTGAAAAACCGTTTCAGTTTTTTCTCATTCGTCATCATTGCAGATCCTTTCGACAAATAACAATCATATTGTCTTTTTTTATATCATACCATAATAAACCGACCCGCGCAAGACGCGCCGGGAATATTTCCCGCATGCAAAATCACCAAATATCCGCGCAAAATTCCGTCAGCGTTCCGATTGACGCGCCGTGCCGCGATATGGTAAAATAAAGCGAATCCAGAAAAAAGGAGACAAATACCATGATTTCCACCGCACTTTCTTCCGTCCCCGTCCGTTACAGAAGAAGATTAAGCCTGACCGTCAGGCTCGGCACGCTCCTGCTCACGCTCGGGCTTTTATTGCTTTTCTTCGGCGGTATCATCACCGCAGGCCGTCTTAAGGATAAGCCGAAAGAGGCCGTTGAAATGAAGGAAACGCCCTGCGCCTATGTGACGATCCAGAACAATTACCGCATAGACCTGCTCGTGATCGACTACATCGCGACGATGCAGGAGGGCGATACCGATAAGGAAGACTATTATCTCGCCATGTTCATCGACGGCGATCAAAAGCCGTATTACTGCGTGCTTCGCGCGGATCCGAAAACGGCTCTGTATGACGAGCTTAGGGCGTATCTTGCGGACGATTCGCAGTATATCGGCGACGCGAGATTCGACGCGTATTATTCCGTACACAGTATTTCCAAAATCACGAACCTGAAAGAGGAGTTTGAAAAGGGCATCGAGAAGTTCGACGATCTCATCACCGGCGAGGTCGGGAACGTGTCGAAGAGCATCTATTACATGCAGTATATCTGCGGCGCGGATGAGGATTATAACGCCGTGATGAAAGCGGAAAAGACGGGCAATGTTGCCGCCGGTTTCGGAATGCTCCTCGGCGCGGTCGTAATGATCGTCGGCGGCATCCTGCTGTTCGTAAAGGAAAAGAAGAAAAAATCGCTTCCGGCCGAAGAACAGACAATGTATCAGTATCCGCAGCAGCCGGGCGACCCGAACGCGGGCGTTTATTCGCAGCAGCCATATGCGGCTCCCCCGCAGAACGATCCGTTCTATCAGCCGACCGCGCAGCCGCAGCAGCCATACGGAACGCCGCAGCAGGGCGGCTATCCGCAGCAGGGATATAACGTCCCGCAGCAGGACGGCGATCCGCAGCAGCCGTATAACGGCGGTTACGACCCGAACGCGGGCGGCCCCGAAACCGGCGCATAATGCAAGGGGAGCCGGACCCGAATCGACTCCCTTTGCCTTAAGACAGAATCACGAAGGAACACGCCGATTTCCCAGAGCTTCCCAGCGGAATCCGGCGCGCTTTATATTGCTGAAATGAGGTAAAAATGACTCCGAACAATATTGAAATACTGGAAGAAACGCTTCATGTTTTTGAGCGCGGATATTCTGCCGCAAACGGGCGGCGCGTCGGACTGCGGCTTTCCGCAGAGGAGCGCGCGCAGGCGAAGGTCTTTCTGCCGCGGGATATCGACAAACTGAAGACAAACTTCCGGGAAAAGAACGACGTCGATCCGGAAGCGCAGCTCAGCGCCTGCTCATATGAATGCAGGAACGAGGATTCCTTTGCCCCTGTGCTGCGGGAGCCGGAGGGGCCGAAGTGGCTCGTGCTGAACTTCGCGAACGCCGTGCATATCGGCGGCGGCGTCCGTCGCGGCGCGCAGGCGCAGGAAGAGGATCTGTGCCGCAGAAGCTCGCTGCTTTTGTCGCTCGAGAGCAAAAACGCAGCGCCGTATTATGAATATAACCGGGCGTTGAATACCCACATGGGCTCGGATGCGGTGATCGTTTCCCCCAAGGTGGAGATCATCCGCGGCGCGGACGGGGAACTGCTTGAAACCGGCGTCGTCTGCGCGGTGATGACCTGCGCCGCTCCGTGTATTATTTACGGAACAGAGGGGATGAGCGCCGCGGAATACCGCGCGATGTTCTTCCGCCGGATCCTCTGTATGTTCACCGTCGCCGCCGCCTGCGGTTACCGGCGGCTCGTATTGGGCGCTTTCGGCTGCGGCGCTTTCCGCAACGACGCGTCACTCGTCGCCGACCTGTTCGCCCGGGCGCTGCAGGAAATCCGTCTCGACGGCAAAAAGGCGGACGAACTGTTTGAGAAGATCTCGTTCGCGGTGCTTTCGCGCTCGCCGGATCAGTATAATTTCAGGCAGTTTTACCGCAATTTCGGCGAAAACCGTTTCCCCGGGCAGGGATGGGTAAACAGAGAAGGGCTCGCCGACGTCGCGCGCGGTTGCCTGCTCGGCGGCGCGGCGGGCGACGCGCTGGGCTACACGGTGGAATTTCTCAGTGAGCCCGCGATCTTCTCCCGCTGGGGCAAAGACGGCATCCAAAGCTACGAGATTGACGCTCTTTGCAATAAGGCGATCTTTTCGGACGATACACAGATGACGCTGTTCACCGCGAACGGAATTCTGGTCGGCAGCACGCGGCACGATCTGCACGGTATCGGCGCGATGCCCCGGCGCTACGTTGCAATGGCGTATCGGGATTGGCTCGCGACACAGGAACAAGACTTCTCGCGGCGGGAAACACAGGAGCGCAGAGATCCCTTCCGGCCCAACTCCTGGCTCTGCGACGTGCCGGAGCTATGGCATTGCCGCGCGCCGGGCAACACCTGCCTCTCGGGGCTGCATATCCGTTCAGAAGAAGTCTATCCGGAAGATTTCATCGCCTCGCCGATCAACTCCAGCAAGGGCTGCGGCGGCGTGATGCGCGCCGCGCCGATGGGATTTCTGCCCTGGGACGATATCCGCGCCGTGGATTTCGAGGCGGCGCAGATCGCGGCGATCACCCATTCGCATCCGGGCGGCTGGCTGCCCGCGGCGATGCTCGCACACATCATTCACAGGATCGCTTTCCCGCCGCGCCGGGATATGACGCTGCTTGAGATCGTTCTCGACGCGCGCGATACCGTCGCGGAGGTCTTTCCGGAATATCCCGAAACAGAGGAGTTTACCGCGCTGATCGACCGCGCGATCGCACTGTCGGCGGAGCCGGGAAGCGATCTTGACCATATCCACGAGCTCGGCGAGGGCTGGGTCGGCGACGAGGCGATGGCGATCGCAGTATATTGCGCTTTGAAACATGAACATGATTTTTCCGCGGGGATCATCGCCGCAGTCAACCACAGGGGCGACAGCGACTCCACCGGCGCGATCGCGGGCAATATCCTCGGCGCAATCGCGGGATACGACGGAATCGACGATAAATGGAAAAACGACCTCGAGATCACGGACGTGATCCTCGAGATCGCCGACGACCTCGCCCGCTGCAGCCGAAGCGACGGCGCCGATACGCCCGACGACCCGGCATGGGTGAGGAAGTATGTAGAAATGAGGAGATAAATTCTGATTTATCGATAAAGTCCCGAGTCCCGAGTCTCGAGTCCCGAGATACGTA
>JAFRPB010000198.1 GCA_017429345.1 Clostridia bacterium
GCGAGGTCGGAGAGAAGCATTTTTTCTTTGATCTCACCGTCCGGCGAGAGCAGCTTCGCGGTCAGATTTCGCCGCTCGGTCGGGTGTTCGCAGTTTGTGAACAGCAGATCGTTCCCCGCACGGCAGAGCCCCGCGCAGCAGACGGGATCGGGCAGAGATTTCTCAATTTTCAGATTCTCCCAATGCTGCCCGCCGTCGCGACTCGTCATCGTCCTGCGGTATTTATCCGGATTTTCGTTTCGGATATTGATGATAACGCATCCGTCCGGCAGCTCAGCGACCGCGGTCTCGCTCGGGTCGGTCAGTTGATCCGTATCGATGATCTCCCCGAGCGCCCAGTTTTCCCCGCCGTCGTCGCTGTACAGCGCCGAGATCTTTGAGGGGTGATGCGCGCGCGGATCCGTTCTGCTGTACGCGAACCAGACCGGCACGATCAGCCGCCCTCCCGAGAGCCGGACGCCGTGCCCGGGACCGACAGCGAAGGCGTTGAAAAAAACGCCCTTCATACCCGCTTCGATCTGATCCGTCAGCTCCCGCGCTTCGCTCCACGAGCGTCCCGCGTCGACGCTGCGGCGGTAAAATACGCGGCGATAATTCTCGCAGTAAAGCAGATGCACCGTCTCGCCGTCGGCGATCATAACGGGATTGTTCATCGTATTTTTTCTCGCCCCGTCCGCGAGGATCATGCGATCCCCGACTGTCCCGTCGGGCAAAACGCGGCGCATCCCGATATCGATCGCCGCCCAGTCGGAATCGCCCGCGCGGCACTCGTAATACAGCAGCGCGCCGCCGTCTTCGAGCGCGACGATCCCCGGGATGCGGCAGAGATGATACCGTTGTTCGGCGATACGACGCGCGTCCGTTTCCGGCTGCGGCTCGACGCATATGGTTCTGATCGGTTTCAAGCGGAAACATCCTTTCGGAGTATCGTGAGATCGTGATGTCGTGAAATCGAGAAGTCAACGTCCGATTCATACTTGCAAAATCTTTTCTTTATGCTATACTTATTATAAAACCGATGCGATCAAAAATCAATCGCAAAACGATCATAAAGGAGATATTTCGATATGGTCCTTCCCTCCGGGGTGATCCCCGCCCTGCCGACGCCTTTTGACAAAAACGACAACGTCGATCTCGACGCGCTCGGCAGGCTGATCGAATTTACGCTCAAAAACGGCGTTTCCGGATTTTACGTCACCGGCAGCACGGGCGAAGCGTTCCTGCTCTCTGATGAAGAGCGGCGCGCCGTTCTGAAATTCGTCGCCGGGACCGTCGGAAAACGCGCGACGCTGATCGCGCACGTGGGCTGCATGTCCACGAAGAAAGCCTGCGAGCTGGGCGCGTACGCCGCCTCTCTCGGTTACGATCTCGTCTCTTCCGTCGCGCCGATCTATTACAGCTATTCTTTTGCGGAGATCAAAAAGTATTATTTCGACGTCGCGGACGCCGCGGGCGTGCCGATGCTGATCTATAATATCCCCGCGCTCTCGGGCGTGCATTTTTCGGTCGACAATATCGCGGAATTTCTCTCGGACGTCCGTTTCGCCGGCGTGAAGCACACGAGCTCCGATTATTTCGTTCTGCGGCAGATCCGGACCGCGTTCCCGGATAAAGCGCTGCTGAACGGCTACGACGAGACGTTTCTCGCGGGGCTATCGATGGGCGCGGACGGCGCGATCGGCAGCACGTTCAACTTTATGCCCGACAAGTTCGTGAAGATCTATGAGCTGTTCCGGCAGAACCGCATTCCCGAGGCGATGGAGATCCAGAAGCAGGCGGATATCATCATCGCCGCTTTGATCAAAGCGGGCGTGATCCCCGCGATGAAGGCGATCCTCACCGAACTGGGATTCCCGATGGGCGACGCCCGCGCCCCCTTCACGCCGCTCGACGGGGAAAAGAAGCGGGAGCTGCTGGAAGCGGTAATGCCGCTGTTGTAAATTCTGATTTGCCGCGGAGCGACAGATCAGAATTTACCAATGAGGAATGAGGAATTAGGAGTGAGGAATGAATGACGGAGCTCCGCTCCGTACCTCGATTATAGATGCATGTAAACTTTATTATAGGAATCAATCGACATTATCTATGTCAATTTTACCGTAAAAGTATTCTTTGTCGAATATATAATCCAAGTCGCGAAGCGACTTCCGACATTCCTCATTTCTCATTTCTCATTCCTCATTTTTGTATGCGGTCGAAGACCGTAATAAATCAGTCTTTTCCAAGGAGTTCATTATGCCCGACACCCTCGAAACAATCGAATGCATCGTTGAAGGCGTTACGTTTCACAACGCCGAGAACGGCTTTACCGTGCTGGACGTGAACATGGGCGGCGATCAGATCACCGCGGTGGGCACGTTTTTCGACGTGGGCCCCGGCGAAGAGCTCGTGCTGCACGGCAGGTGGGGCAACCACTCGCTGTTCGGAAGGCAGTTTCAGGTCGAGTCCTTCGAAAGCAGGCTGCCCGATAATGCAGCCTCGCTGCTGCGCTATCTTTCCGCCGGCATGATCAAGGGCATCGGGCCGAAAACGGCGCGGAAGATCATCGAGCGCTTTGGCGAGAACAGCTTCGAGGTGCTGGAAAAAGACTATGAACGCCTGACCTTCATCAAGGGCATCTCAAAAGACAAGGCGAAAAAGATCTCCGACGAGTTCAACCGGCAGTTCTCCATTCGGAACGTGATGAGCGAGCTCGATAAATTCGGTATCACCGCCCCGGAGTGCATCCGCATCTTCAAACGGTTCGGCGCGTCGGCGGTAGAGGTCGTCAAGCGGAATCCTTACGTTCTGTGCGGTGAGATCCGCGGCTTTGATTTCAGGCGCTGCGACGAGATCGCCGCGAAGCTTGAGGAAAAGCCCGCCGCAGAATACCGATCCGACGCAGGGCTTCTGCATGTGATGCGTCACAACCTCGGCAACGGGCACACGTGCATCCCGCGAGACAAGCTGCTCGCGCCGTGCTCCGACTTGCTTGACGCTTCGACGGACGCCGTGGAAGAAACGCTCGACCGTCTGATCGAGCGCAAGGAACTGATCTCTCACGCGATCGGCGACAGGGAATTCATTTTTCTGCCGGATATCTACCGCAGCGAAGCAGGCGCGGCGGAGCGTCTCGCCGCGCTGATGAAATTCCCGCCGCTGACAAAGGACGCGCCGGACGCGATGATCGACGAGATCGAGAAAGAAAACGGGATTCATTACGCACCCGGCCAGCGGGAGGCGATCAAAAAAGCCGCGGCGAGCGGCATCATCATTCTCACCGGCGGTCCCGGCACGGGCAAGACCACGACGGTTCGGGGGATCATTCAATTCTTCGAAAAACGCGGTCTGAACGTACTGCTCGCCGCGCCGACGGGCAGGGCCGCGAAGCGTATGAGCGAGCTGACGGGGAAGGAAGCGAAAACGATTCACCGTCTGCTTGAGGTCGAATGGAGCGACGAAGACGCTCAGGTCTTCGCCCGGGACGAGCTGCACCCGCTCGACGCGGACGCGATCATTGTGGACGAGCTTTCGATGGTGGATATCACGCTGTTCGACGCGCTTCTGAAGGCGGTGCCCTTCGGCTGCCGTCTCGTGCTTGTGGGCGACTGCGATCAGCTCCCGCCCGTCGGCGCGGGCAACGTTCTGCTCGATATGGTGGATTCGGGCATTGTGCCCGTCGTACGTCTTACGGAGATCTTCCGTCAGGCGCAGCAGAGCCTGATCATTATGAACTCGCACTGCATCCTGCGCGGCGAGGCTCCCGAGCTGAACTTCAAGGACAACGACTTTTTCTTTATCGACAGATATACCTCCCTGCAGACCTCTTCGCTCGTCTGCGAGCTGACCGTCACCCGACTGCCGGGCGCTTACGGTTACGACCCGATGACGGATATACAGGTTCTCTGTCCGTCAAAAAAAGGAGACTGCGGCACGATGAATCTGAATCATCGTCTGCAAGCTCTGCTCAATCCCCCCGACGAGGGCAAGAACGAGCTGAATTCCCTCGGCAGGATCCTGCGCGAGGGCGACAAGGTGATGCAGGTCAAGAACAATTACAACATCGAATGGAAACGCGGCGGCGAGGAAGGCGCGGGCATTTTCAACGGGGACGTGGGGATCATTAAAAAGATCGACAGGCGCGCCGGGACGATCACGATCGATTTCGAAGGCAGAACGACCGAATACCCGACGGAGAATCTTGCGGATCTCGAGCTCGCCTACGCCGTGACCGTGCATAAAAGCCAGGGCAGCGAATACCCGGCGGTGATCCTGCCGGTGTTCGACGCGCCGCCCCAGCTGACGTACCGGAATCTTCTGTATACCGCCGTCACGCGGGCGAAGAAGCTGCTGATCATCGTCGGCAGCAGGGAAAGACTTGCGCAGATGGTGGCAAATAATAAAAAGAACCGGAGATATTCGGCGCTGAAGAGTTTTATATTGGAAAAATTCTGATCGGTCGGGCAACAAAGCTGCCCGACCGATCAGAATTTACTTTGTCCTGTCTGTCATTACAAGATCGATATAACAATACTGCTCCGGATCGTCCGAGAGTTTTAGGCGGACCTTTTCTCCCGTCTGCAGGTCGAACCACACCGCGCGGTTTAAAAGCGGATATCGGGATCCGTTTTCCGGGATCGCCAGCAGATACCGTTTTTCCGCCGTGAATTCCCATTCCGCGACAAATTCATATACGTCGTATAACCCCGGCACGGAGCCCTGCGTGCACACAGACGGCATAGACTGACAACACCGATATTCGTCCGGGTTCCGGGAGTCGCTTCTGAGGTCAAAATTATTTGCGGGCTGCCAATCCCAGACGATCTCCAGACGATACGCTTCGTCTATGTTATTCCATTCGCGCGTATCGTAAAACTCGGTCGCGGGGAACGTCTCGTCATACTGCAGCAGACACCAATCGTTATAGCTGACCGGCTCGGCTTTCGCTTCGTTCTCCTGTTTCGCTTTGTACGATACGATCGCCGTGGGCACGTTTACGAGGATGCAGAACGCGCAGACGCAGATCAAAAGGACCGAGATCAGTTTGCCTGTGCGAAGCGTTTCCTTCGTCGTTTTTTTCGCGTACAGGTCCGCGAGGATCATCGCCGAGACGGGCACGAGCAGAAATATCAGCAAAGAAAGAACGATCACAACGGGATTCGTCACGCCCAGATATTCGCAGGACAAAACGGGGATTTCATCCCAATGTCCCGACAGCGCCAGCGCGGCGGAAAACAACGCGGGCGAGACCGGCGCGGACGCCGGGGAAGCGTTCTCCGATGATTGACCCATAATAAAATAGAAAGCGGCGATCAGGAAAACAACGCCGTACAGGATCGCTGTCCCCGTACATACGAACGGACTCTTTCGCCTGACGCCATACAGGATCAGAAGCGTGCAAAGGCACAGAAAAACGGGCTCAAACGCAAGACAAAACGGATTCAGCGGCATACTGAATAAATCCGATGCGACAAGGATGAAAGAGTAAGCGAGCGGGAAAAGACCGACGCACAGAAGACCGATACCGATCCACACAAGCACCTCAACGACATCGCCGAACGTGCCGGCATGCACCGCGCGCAGCTCTTCGGCGGTCGTTTCGGGGTACCCCATATCCTTGACCGCCTCTTCCTCCGCCGCAGCTTCGTCATAGCCGCGCCCGCGCCATAACTCGGTCAGCTCGTCGATATGCATCGAAAGCTCCTCTTCTACCTCGCGCCGTTCGGTTTTGCCTTTAATGCCCGAAACGGCTTTTTCGATGTATTCCTTTTTCGTCACAGCGAATTCTCCTTTCGGCGAATATGGATCGTATGGAGCTGACGATACCGTTATTGCTCCACGGCAACCAGGTCGAGATAACTGTATTCGTCCGGATTGTCCGAGAATGTCAGGCGGATCGGTCCGCCGTCTTCAAGATCGAACCAGACCGCGCCGTCGTAATCCGTTTCTTCACCGCAGACCGGGACCGCAAGAAGGTACCTTTTCTCCCGAACGATCTCCCGCTGCGTCGAATACTCATACATCACGAGCAGACCGGGAATCCGGTCCCGGATCCGGACCGTATAATAACCCTCATCCTCGGCGAGCGACCTTGCATAATATTGATAATAATCGTTAAAAATGTTTCCTTCGGTGTAATATGCGTATCCGACTTTATAATACGCCGCCGACGCTTCGCTTTCGATCTTTTCTTCGAGCTCCGTCGCGGGAAACCGCTCGTCGCTCTGCACCACACGCCAGCCGTCGTATCTCGTCACGCTTTTTTTCGCGTCATTCCGATCCTGAAAGAACGCGAACGAGAGATCCAGGATCAGCAGGAACGAGCCGACGAAGCAGATCAGCCGACGAACGGTCCTGCCGGCGCGCTGCGCCTTTCTGCCGCGTCTCGTCCGCTTCCCTGCATAAAACACGGCCATCACCACCGCGGAAACGGGGATCGGCAGATACAGCAAAACGGTCAGCGCAAAAACGACCGGAGACTGCGCGCAGACGCTCTCCTGCGGGAAAACGTCAAACACGTCCCATCTGCCGGAGAGCGCGACGGCGAAGCTCTGCAACCCCGGCGAGACGAACGTATGCCCGGTCCATTGCTCCGAAAAAAGCTCGCTTATCATTTCATAGCCTCCCTGCAAAAGCAGCGGGACGGAGTAAATCGCCGCAAATGCGCAGGGCATCGCTTCCTTCCGTCTCACGCCGACAAGAAGCGGCGCCGCGCAGAAGCAGAAC
>JAFRPB010000199.1 GCA_017429345.1 Clostridia bacterium
AAAAGTGAAAAGTGAGAAGTGAAAAGTGAAAAGTATGCGGCTTCGCCGCAGGTGTTGGGTGTAAGGTGTAAGGTGTAAGGTGTAAAGAGCAGAGATAAGAGATGAGAGATGAGAGATAAGAGATGAGAAGCGCCGGGAGATCGGATCTATGATCCAAGTCGCGAAGCGACTTCCGACCTTCCTCCTTCCTTCTTCCTCCCTCTTCCTTTTCAACCAGGAACCGAAAACCGAAAACCGAAAACCGGCAACCGGCAACGAACATCTATACAATCAAATCGCGCAGCGATTTCCGACGCTTCACTCTTCACTCTCCACACTCCACACTGAAAACCAACACCCAGCCCCCAACACACAGCAACCAAAAGAGGTGACGGAACATGCCCGACGTCGATAAAATGATGCGCTGGTGTAAAGCGCAGGTCGGCAAACATAACTGGCCGAACCGGTGTCAGGCGTTTGTCGCCGACGCAGTGTATCAGGCGACGGGTTCGCGGCCCGCCGCTTCCAGCGCGAACGAGGCAAAGAACAAGTGGATGAAGTCCGGTACTTCCGGAGATTGGAACCCGCCGGCCGGCGCGGCTGTGTTCTTCGGCGGGTCCGGCGAGATGGGCCGCAAATACGGCCACGTCGGCGTTTCCGACGGAGAGGGCGGAGTTTTTGAATCCTGGTCGAAACAGGGCATCGTGCACCATTCTTTATCAGTCGCGGCGCGCAACGACGGCGGATACAAAGGCTGGGGCTGGGAAAACGGCGTCGCGCTGAGTTCCGGCGGAGGCGGCTCCGGCGGCGGGAGCGGTTCCGGCGGCGGGAGCGGTTCCGGCGGCGGGAGCGGTTCCGGCGGGGGATCCTCGGGAGGCGCCGGAGATTCCGGTTCGGGAGGCTCAAAAAACGTGGAGATCTCGACTGTCGTTGTCGCGAACGAGGTCGGCACGATGACGAAACGCGGCACGGCGGGGATCGCCGGCGAGAGCGGCGAAGAGGATATTTTTCTGCTGATCCAGAACGGCGATAAAATTTATCGCCCGTATATCGTCGGCGATATCAAGATCACGACGGAACGCTCCGGAACGCCGGGAAAAATGACGTTTTCCTGCGTCGATCTCGAAGGAATGAAGATCGAGGAAGGCAACGCCGTGGCTTTCCGCTATAAAGGCGATAAGATTTTCTACGGATATATTTTCACTCTGAAAAATACGGACGATCGCGAGACGGTATCCGTGACCTGTTACGATCAGCTCCGATATTTTAAAAATAAAGACACCTTCGTATACAGCAAAACGTATGCGGATCTGTTGGCGTATATCTGCGCGAAATACGGTTTTGAGACCGGTACGATCGATCCTACGGGTTACAGAATCCCGACGCGCGTCGCGGACGGCACGCTCTTCGATATCCTTCAGGAGGCGGCGGACGATACGACGCTTAACAGGGGCGAATCTTATGCGCTGTATGACGACTTCGGCAGGATCCAGCTGCGCAGTCTTAAAAACATGATGCTTGATCTGATCATCGACGAAGACACGACCGCAAGCTGGGAGCTGACGCGCGGCATCGATCAGGACGTCTATAACAGAGTTATTCTCGCGAAGGACGACAACGAGACCGGCGTGCGCAGCCTGTATATCGCCAACGACGCGGACACGCAGAAGAAGTGGGGAGTTTTGTCGATGTATGAGACGGCTGACGCGGATGCGGCGGATATCAGGGCGCGCGCGGACGCGCTGCTGAAGTACTATGACAGTCCGAAAAAGAGTTTTGCCGTCAAAGACTGTATCGGCGCTCCCGCCGTGCGCGGCGGCAGCGTGATCCTCGGAAATTACGATCTCGGAAACGGAGATAGAATCCGGAACCTGATGATCGTTGAAAAGGCGGAGCACGTCTATTCCGAGGGGAAACATACCATGTCGCTGAATCTGATCGGGGGCGGTTACGTTGCGTAATACAAATGATTTTATACAGGTGATAAAAAAAGCCGCGGCGGACGTATACGCGCAGATGAAACCGGCGGATATCTGCACCGGCGTCGTTGCGTCGGCGGATCCGCTGACGGTCCGGCTGCCGTCGGGGCTTGAGCTGCCGGCTGACCTGCTTGTTACGGTCGGTTCTCCCGAGCTGACCGCGGGCGCGTCCGTGGCGGTCCTGCGGCAGAGCGGCGGGCGAAGTTATTATATTCTGGGGGTGAGCGGATGAAACCGCAGATCATCGCCGATATCGCGTTTGTCGACGCCGAACGGAAGATCCAGCCGTCACAGACCTATCAGGTCGATTTTGACGCCGGGACGGTCCGCGGCGGGTTGGATGGGCTTGAAGCGCTGAAACAGTCGATCTTCCTGCGTCTGATTACGGTGCTCGGGATCCATGAGATCTATTCCGACGCTTACGGGCTGCCGATGAACGATCTTCTCGGACAGTCCGTCCCGAAGATTTATGTCAGCATCACAAACGCGATCCGCAAAACGCTGCTGGAGGATGACAGGATCCTTGAGGTAGGGGATTTCGTGTATAATACGACCAAAAAAGCGGTAACGGTTTCGTTTGCCGTGGATACGGTCTTCGGTCAGACGGCTTTCCGGGAGGTGAGTTTGAATGTTTGAAAACAATACGCGCGACGCGATCCTCGCGGATATGCTCGCGCTTGTGCCGGACAGTATGGATAAGCGCGAGGGTTCGATCATTTACGACGCGCTCGCGCCGTGCGCGGCGGAACTCGCCGGTTTGTACGCGGATCTTGATACGGTGATCGCTGAAACTTTTGTTGATACCGCGTCTCTTGCGGGGCTCATCCTGCGGGCGAAAGAACGCGGGATCGAATACCGCGAAGCGGAGCAGGCGCAGGTGCTTGCCGAGATCACGGCAAGCGGGGAGATCGCGCAGGGAGACCGGTTTATTCTTGCCGACGGCGGTCTTGCTTACAGATGGGGAGGCTCTACAGCGGACGGAGGCGGACAATATCTGCTGATCTCGGAAGGAACCGGAACGGAATATAACGTGTCTTCGGGTTCTTTGATCTATGATTCGACAAGCGCGCTTGTGTCGGAGGCGCATATCGTCGGGCTCGCGATCCCGGGGAGGGACGCCGAGACCGCGGATGAGCTGAGAGCGCGATATTACAACGATATTGAGGCGTCCGCGTTCAGCGGGAATGTTGCCGACTATCGGGAAAGATGCCTGCTGATCGCGGGCGTGGGCGGCGTACAGGTGCGCAGAGCGCCCGGCGGCAACGCGGGCACCGTCGGGCTTGTGCTGGTCTCAGATACGTACGGTGTGCCGACGGAAGCCGCGGTAAAGGCGGTGCAGGATTATTTCGACCCGATCGTGAACGGGAGCCGCACATATGAGGGCATGGCGCCGATCGGCGCGGAAGTGACCGCGTCCGCGGCGACGGGTACGGGTATCGCCGTTGCAACGGCCGGTACGGAATTCGAAAGCGGCGTCAGCGCCGCGGATGTGCAGTCTGCGGCGGAAGACGCTGTAAAAGATTATCTTGCGGACTGCGTCGCGGAGTGGGCGGATAACGGCGTTTGTTATGTGCGCGTCGGACGGATCTACACGATCTTATCTTCGATCGACGGCGTGACCGAGCCCGGGACGGTTTCGATCAACGGCGGAGCGCAATCTGTTTTGACGTTTAACGGCGACGCGATCCCGGTGTTCGGTTCTCTGACCATCACGGAGGCGAGTTCATGAGCGTGAAGAGTCCTCTTTTTGATTATCTGCCGCAGATCTTCGCGGGCGTCGCCGATTTTCAGGCGCTGTTCGGCGCGCTGAGATCCGGGGAGTCTACGTCTCCGGGTTCGGTCGATACAGCAGACGCCGATATTAAACAGGCCGGATATAATCAGTTCCCCTTGTCAGAACAGATCGATTACACAGGCGCTATCCGATGGGCGAATGCGCTGCGGGTGTATTCCCCCGGGAAAACGCGCGAAGAACTGCTGTTTTCCGTTCGGTCGCTGTTGGAGGAACGCAGACCGTATAATCTATCTGAGCTGAAACGTATGCTGAATAAACTGGTCGGGCCGGAGGGAGAATCCTACAGCCTGACAGTCGACGTGCCAGGCCGACGGATAACCGTGAAACTGGCCCTGGCGGGAGCGAGCGCATACAATGATACGGTTAAGCTGCTGCAGAGGATCATACCGGCTCAGCTGATTCTCAATGTGCAGATTATGTATAACAGATACAGCGCGTATGTCGGCATGACGCACGGGGAAATGCACGGGAAAACGCATCAGAAATTAAGGAGTGGAAATTTATATGAGCAGTAATACACAGAATCTCGGTCTGGTAAAGCCTTCCTCTGATGATTTTTACGATATTAATGATTTTAACAGTAACGCAGATACACTCGATGCGCTGTTCAATGCTGATGGAACTCTGAAAGTTTCGAAGGGCGGAACGGGGGCGTCAGACGCATCATCCGCGCTTGCTGCGCTCGGCGGACTGCCGAAACCTGTTAATGTGACCTCCGGAAATGTCGATCTGAATGAATATATACAGACGGGATTCTGGTATTTTTCGACAAATACTTCGTTAAGTCATCAGCCGGCGTCGGCGACAAACGGCTGGCTGCTGGTGACGCGCGGATATTCCGGAATCGCGAAACAGTATTGGTCGAGGCAGGGATCGAGCAGCAATTATCAGCAAATGTATGTGCGCCTCGCCGCAAACAGTACGGGCACGTTGTGGAACGATTGGGCGAAGATTTATACCTCGCTTGATAAGGTGGCGGCTGCAATAACAGCCGACACACTGTCGACCGCGCGGGCGTTCAGAGTGGATCTTGCGAGCGGGGATTCCGCGAATTTCGACGGGAGCGCGAGCTGCGTGCCGGGCGTTAAGAATACTCTGCCGATCGCGCACGGCGGGACCGGGGCGACGACGGCGGGCGACGCGCTGACAAATCTCGGCGCGGCGGCGAGTTCTCATAATCATGCGGCGAGTGCGATCACATCCGGGAAAGTTCCGATCAACAGAGGCGGAACAAATGCGACGACCGCGAGCGGAGCGCTGACGAATCTGGGCGCGGAGCCGGCGATTACTGTAAAAAACGTAACCGTTACGACTGCCGTCCAAACAGTTACCGGAGGACCGGATATCAAGTCAAACGATCCCGGTGTTATAAAGAAAATCGGAAAACGATTAGAGGGATATATCAATCTCCTATCGTTCACGAGCGCTTCATCCGCCTACACGCATCTGGCGGAGTTTAAAAGCGAATACAAACCGGTCGTCAATTCGCCGATATCCGGTTTTCTTGCTCTTACGAGCAGTCCCGGCGAGTATGTGCCTTTCTGGGGATATGTTAATACCGACGGGGATGTCAGAATGCTGACTGTCGATAAAAATACACAGTATTCGGCAGCGATGGTATTCTTTAATTTCCACGTGGGATAAGGGGGGATCGGTATGATTTGCAGACTGGACCCGATCGAACTGATCCCGGGGGACGGGCTGCCGCTGCGCTTCGACCTGAAAGACGATGACGATCCGCAGGCGCCGGTTTTTGACAACGGGGACACGGTGAAAATCATTTTCACCGCCTACGACCGGACGTGGGAAGTCGCGGGTACGATCGGCGAAAACAACAGCGTGAGCGCGCTCGTGCCGCCGAGCGCGACCGAGGAGATCGGCGACAGCCGCGTGAAGGACGTGCATTTCTGCCTTCATATATATCCGCAGGCCGGACCGCGGCGGACGGTGACCTTCGGAGAGGACAAAGAACGCGGGATCGAGGGACAGGCGTGGTACCCGGTGCGGGTTCTGCGGTGCCATCCGGATCAGTGAAAAGTGAAATGTGAACAGTAAAAAGCGGAAAATGGAAAGCGGGTGCGGATATGGCGATAACGGGGACGGTCAGAACGCGGCAGACGGTCGCGGGAAGCGTTATTCTCGGAGGGCGGCATGTCTCGGGGACGGTTTACCGGGCGGTGCTGCCGCCGACGTTCGAGGTCGGGGACGGGCTGCGGCTCGATGGAAACGTGCTTTCCGTGGATACGGCGCAGGTCGTCGAGGAGGACAACACGAAGCCGGTAACGTCCGGCGCGGTTTATACCGAAATCGGGAATATCGAAGTGCTGCTCGCGGCGCTGTAATTATACGGAAAGGATGATATCAAATGAGCGTAGCAACAGAAATCGCAAGGCTGCAGGGGCTGAGAAATTCGATCCGGGCAAAACTGATCGGGCTGGGCCTGCTGAATGACAGTTCTGCCGATCTTGAGGACTGCAAGGACGCGATCGACGGGATCGTCAACCGCGGCAGCGCGTCGATCGCGCTGGACGCAGAACATACGTCGCAGAGTCTTTCCGCCGGTTATTATTCCGGCGGCTCGGCGACGATCACACTGCAGGAAAAAACCGTGACCTCGAACGGAAACGTCACGCCGGACAGCGGGAAGGTCCTCTCGAAGGTCGTCGTCAACGTGTCGGCGAATATGCAGGAGAAATCCGTAACGCCGACGACCTCCGCGCAGGAGGTGACGCCGGACACGGGGTACGGCGGTCTGTCGAAGGTCAACGTCGGCGCGATCCCGTCGAATTATAAAGATATTTCCAACGTCGACGCGGCGAGGGGCGACGTGCGGGCGAACAAGATCTTTATCGACTCGAACGGCGACGAGACGACAGGTACGCTCGTTGACAACGGTACCGTGACGGCGACGATCGACGGACTGACGGTGCTGTCCTATACGATCCCGGCGGGGATCCATTCCGGGAGCGGTACGGTCTCGCTGACGAACGATATCGAAACGGCGCTCGCTGCTATTTAAGGCGGTGAGGTCATGAGCATATCGAGCGAAATCACGCGGATCACCGGCGCGATCGCGGACGCGTATACGGCGGCGTCCGGGAAGGGCGCCACGATGCCGGGGACGCAAAACGCGGAGAATCTGGCGAACTGTATCGGGAGCATCCGGACACCTCAAATGGCATGGGGCGTCGTGACGCCGCCGAATGAGGGAAAATTTTCAACTTTACGAATTGAAAATATTGTCGACGGGAACGGGAACAGCTTCACACCGACCGGGGTTGCTCTGATTGTCAAGGATAACGCAGCGACGACGCACACTTACGAGGAAGTCGGCGCCGTAGCGGTATTGCAGATCGTAGGAACGATGAACTCAACGTCCATTGTCGCCGCATATACTTCAGCGAAGTCGATCAGAACCAACCGTGAGGTAAAATCCACATTCGGACCGGGATATTTCGAATATTCGCACTCTAATACCACTTTTTATTTACAGCCGGGCAGATGGATGTGGCTCGCATGGAACGCTGATTCAGAAGACTACGGAACAGGAGATCTTGCGGAATGACGTATTTTTATAAAGTACCGTACAACGGGAAATACGCGTTCGAGGAACGATGTTTTCCTTCTTCCGTCGGAGAGGAGATCACCGAGGAGGAATATAACGCGGGCGTCGCGGAAATCGAGGCGAGGATAGCGCTACGGGCAGAAAGAATTCACGCCGCGCAGGAGCAGTCGAAGGATGAGCGGATCGAAGAACTTGAACGCGAGAACGCGGCGCTGCTGTTTGAGCTTCTGACGGGGGAGGAGTACACGGATTATGAGTAACGTCGAAAAGATCAGACGGTATTATATGCTTGGGATCTATACCGAGCGGCACCTTGCGGCGCTGCTCGCCGCCGGGGCGATTACCGAGGAAGAGTACGACGAGATCACGCGGGAGGGATAATCTATGGCGGTCAAAAAATATTCGCTCAAGAGGGACGGAAATATCCGACTGTCGGAGAATTTCCGGCTGAAGGAATTTCAGTGCCACGACGGGAGCGACAAAATCCTGCACGACGACAGGCTCTGTCCCGTGCTGGAAAAATTATTTTTTATAAAGATCCCCGGAAAAAAGATCCGCGCGATCAACGTCAACAGCGGATACCGGACGCCGGAATGGTCGTGCCGTCCCGAGGTCGGCGGTTACGCGACGGATCCGCATACGCGGGGCATTGCCGCGGATATCAAGATCGCCCTGGAAGGCGGCGGGTACGTCCCGGCAAATCTGATCTGCGAATATCTCGAGGATATCGGCTTTATCGGCGGCGTCGGAAAAATTAACGAGTATTCCGTGCATATCGACGTCCGGGAAAAGAAGTGCTGGTTCGACGAAACGCACGGGTCGCGGATCGTCAATTCGTGGTATGCGTATTTCGGGGATAAAATGCCGGAGAAGGTGCAGAGCGTGAAGACGGACAAGCCCGCCGGGGCGAAATTCGGGATCGACATCTCACATTATGAGAACGATTCCGGCAAGGTGGATCTCGCGGCGGCAAAGGCGGCGGGCGTGGAATTCGTGATCGTCAAGGCCGGGTACGGAAGATACGCCGGGCAGGTCGATCCGGGATTCGAGAAGAATTATTCAGCGGCAAAGGCGGCGGGGCTGCCGGTCGGGGCGTATTGGTATTCCTACGCGACGACGGTCGACCAGGCGAAGGCCGAGGCGAAGCAGTGTCTTGACGCGATCAAAGGAAAACAGTTCGAATTTCCGATCTATTACGATTTCGAGGAGTCGAAACAATTTGAGGCGGGGAAGGCGAACGTGAGCGCGATGATCGACGCGTTCCTTGCGACCGTGCAGGCGGCGGGATATTTCGTCGGCTTATATATGAGCCGGTCGTATATCGAGCAGTACGTTTCATCGGATGTGCAGAAAAAATACACGATGTGGGTCGCGGAGTACGGGTCGAAATGCAAATACGCCGGGCAGACGGATATCTGGCAGTACGGGTCCGGGCAGATCTCCGGGATCGCGAAGAAGAACGTGGATCTCGATTACTGCTACCGGGAATTCCCGGCGGAGATCAAGAAAGCGGGGCTTAACGGATTCGCGCTGGCGCCGGGCGACGTCAACGGCGACGGGAAGGTCAATTCCTCCGACGCGCGGACGGTCCTGCGGGCTGCCGCGAAGCTCGAAGATCTGACGGACGCGCAGGAAAAGGCCGCGGACGTGGACGGAGACGGACGCGTGACGAGCGCAGACGCGCGGGAAATTCTGAAAAAGGCGGCGAAGAAGGAATGAATGATACCTGGGTTGCAGTGCTCTCCGGCGGCGCTGCGGTGGCACTGATTGACGGAATAATCAGATTAATCATGTGGGCGGTACAGCGCAAGGCTGCGAAGGAAGACCGCGCGGACGATCGGGAGAACGCGGATATTGAAGGCCAGCTGCGGGAGATTCAGGAGACACTGAAAGGGCAGAAGAAAGACCTCGACGCGCAGTCACGCGCGCTGATGTATATGATGTACGACCGGATCCAGCATCTCGGGATGGTTTATATCGCGGCGGGGGAGGTCGATATCGACGACAGGAGACGCCTCAACGATATGCACCACAGTTATCATTTCGGACTCGGCGGAAACGGGGATCTCGACGTCCTGATGGCAGAGGTAAACGAATTGCCGCTGAAAGTGAAATTTGGAGGAAATTGACGTGGAAAATAAATATAAAGACGTGCTGATCCGCGCCGCGAAGACGTTCGTGCAGGCGTTTCTCGGGGTGCTGATCCCCGAGATCGTGACGCTGTTGAGCGGAGGTTTTACGGACGTGTCGACTTTTTGGAAGGCGTTTTCTCCGTTTCTTGCCGCGGCGCTCGCTGCGGGGATCTCCGCGGCGTGGAACGGCGTGCAGGTCTATATCAATAATAAGGATAAATAACGCGCGCGTTTTCGTCCTTTTCGCGTGCGTTGTTTTTAGCCCCGACGGGATCTCCCGCCGGGGCGTTTTTTTGTTTTTATATTGATTTTTGCGGGGAGAAGTATTACATTATATATAATAACGACCCGCAGGAACGGGTCGTTATATCTTTTTGGAGGATGGAGGGCCCGACGGAGAGCTCGGCGCGTCCCTGCGGTATCTCAGCCAGCGGTATACGATGCCCTACGATAAGATCAAAGGGCTGCTGACCGATATCGGCACGGAAGAACTCGCGCATTTTGAGATGATCGGCGCGATGGTCTATCAGCTGACGAGGAACCTGTCCGTTGAGCAGATCAAAAAGAGCGGCTTTGATACCTATTTTGTCGATCACACCGCCGCGGTCTATCCCGTCGCGGCGTCCGGAACGCCGTGGACGGCGACGTATATCCAGTCGAAGGGCGATCCGCTCGCCGACCTGCACGAGAACCTTGCGGCCGAGCAGAAAGCGCGTGTTACCTACGATAACATCCTGCGGCTCGTCGACGATCCCGATATCATCGACCCGATCCGTTTTCTGCGCGAGCGGGAGATCGTGCACTACCAGCGCTTCGGCGAGGCGCTGCGCCTTGCGACCGATAAACTGGATAAGAAAAACTTTTACGCGTATAATCCCGCGTTCGATAAATAAACAAACAGGACTGCCGCGGTCTCGGGGCAGTCCTGTTTCTTACGGCATTGTGATCACCGTCAGCGGATCGATATTCTTTCCGTCCTCGGTCATTTCAAAATGCAGGTGCGCGCCGGATTCGGATTCGCACGGAACCACGCCGAGGCACGCGATCGTATCGTCCATTTTTACCTCGGTCCCGACGGCGACGGCGCTGCCTTTGTCCAGTCCGCAGTATTTCGCGGTAATGCCGCCGCCGTGGTCGATCTCCATGACCGTGCCGAACATCGGGTCGTCATAAACGGCCGTAACGAAACCGGCGGCGGAAGCTTTGACAGGATCGCCGAGAACGCCCGCGAAATCGATTCCGGTATGCGTTCGCCAATCTCCCATCGTTGAGCTGAACACCGGCTCTGCCGCGCTGTAATCTAAAGAAATATCCATCCCGAGCGGAATGTCAAAATATTCCGGCCGAGGCAGCGTCGCGTTCACGGTTTCATATTCGATCGTCGTCTGCGCGGCGGGAGCCGTTTCTCCGACAGCGCTGCTTTGAGCTGCTGGTTCCGGTTCCGTTGCGGCAGGCGCGGTCTCCGTCGGCTCCGGAACCGTCGGCGGATCGGTATAATATCCCGCGTCTGTCGTATAGACCGTCGGCGGCAGCTCCTGCGCGCCGCTGTCGGTCTTCGGTTCGTAACGCGTTTTTACGCCGTAAAATCCGACCGCGCCGAGAAAAATCGCGCAAACCATTACCGCGAATGATATCAGTTTTCTCTTTCCGTTCATAAAAAAACTCCCTTCGCTTTTTTACATTAAGTATTCTCAGCGAAGAGAGTTTTTATTCAGAAACTATTGCTTCTGATAAATATTGTAATATAAATATCCGTTGATCAGCTGTTCGACTTCGGTAAAACCGTCGTTCCACTTCAGGATCAGCCTGCTGCCCCAACGGCGGTACGTCCCCTCTCGTACGATGGGATCCTCAAGCTCGTCGCCGATAAAGGTCGTGACGACCTCGATCCGGCAGGTGTGATCCTTATGCAGCTCCAGCGTGCGCGTGGTTCGCAGCGTGCCGCCGTCATACATCAGACTGATGATTCGCGTCAGCGTCTGTTCCCGCTCGCTTCGGACGTATTTATTGTCGTAGCGCGCTGTTTCCGGACACAGACAGTCGCCTTTGTGGATCAGCTCGGATTTATGGCCCTCTGCGTCGGTCAGGGTGATCTTGTTTCTGTTTCGCAGATACGTTCCGTTCAGAAGCTTTCCTTCCGCGTCGGTGTAGACGTATCCGCCCGCGTCGTCAAACGTGTAGATCTGCGCGGCCGCGTCGGTGATCAGCGAATAGCTTCCGCCGAAGACAGCCTGTGAGACGGAAACCGCGGCGATCGTCGCAGTCAGCAGAAGAATTGCGAGCGCTTCCCCGAAAACCGCCCAGTCGATCCGCGTCAGCGGCCGCAGATTTTTGACTCGTTCGATCGCGGAGATCCCGCGTTTCAGCAGTTCTGACGGCTGCGGGCTTCGTTCCGCGGCATTCGCAGCGGCCCCTGTCGGAACGGCGTTCTTCCCGTTGTCGGCCGATCCGGCCGCGGATAATGTTTCGGCGTCGGGGACCGTCTCTGTTTCGTCATAGAAATAGTCGGGGGCATCCTTGACAAAATGGCGGTGAAGATTCGCGCCGCAGTCCGCGCAGTATTTCTGCCACGGCTGCAGCTCGCCGCCGCATCTGGGACAGAACATATAATCGTTCGTTCTGACGGCCGTTTTTGTTTTTTTTCTGCGTTTTGCCGGCTTCTTCGGCTTACTCCGGGGGCGGCGCGGCGCATCGGTTCCGGTTTTCATTCGGTAATTCTCCCGTCAATTCAGGTTGTATACTTCCGTTCTGTAGGCAAGCCAATAATCATAGAACGGATTCCGCCAGAAGCGCTCGTCGGAATATCGCGCGCTGATGACGCACGCCTTGATCAGAGCGCAGTCTTCCGGCAGCGAGGTCCTCAGCGTGAACGTCGCCGTTTCGCCGGGGGGAATGTCAACGTCGTCGAAGGACATTTCGAGAATATATTCGCCGTCTTTGTTTTTCAGCGGCACTCCGTCGCTGTCGTACATCGCGACGCTGATATGCAGCTTGCGCACGGCAAAATCGTTGTAATTATGCACATATACTTTGCCTGCGCGGGAGGATTGAGAATAGCCGGATTCATATGTCACCGCGCGGGACGCCGCGACTTCCTGCCAATATTCCGCGTCCCGTATCTTCTCCTGCAGACGTTCGTTTTCGATGTCGCTGATCCGTTTTCCGAAGTCCTCGTCCGGGAAGATTTCCACGAGCTGCGCAAGAATTTCCTTTGCGCTTTCGATATCGTCTTTCGCCAAGGCTTTTTCATAAAGACTGACCGCCTGTGTGCGGAAAAGGCGTTTGCAGTTTTTCAGAAGACCGACGGATTTTCTGTAACGGGCGTCGTCATTCTGCGACACCGCTGAAAAGTATTTTACGGCGCTGTAATACTCCCCGCGGACCATATAAGTGGAGCCCAAAGAATAATTTTCGCTTGATTCACTGATTTCCTTTGCAAGTTCAAGGTACTTTTCCGCGTCCGCCGCGACTGCTTCGTGCGTGGAATCGAGGTACGGCGTGATCGTATCGACCGCATCGTCGAAGCTGATCGTCTCCGCGATAAAATCCGCGTACGCCGTCTCGATCGCGCTCTTGTCCGTTTGGATGGTTTTTGCGGCGTTGACATAAAAAAAGATAACGCATGCAAGCCCGAGGGCGAGCGTGCCGCCCAAAGCGGCGCCGATAATCGCGGCGGTGCGATGCACTTTCGCGCTGCGGGATTCGTAAAACTCCCAACGCGTGGGATTGCTTTCGGGGATTACGTCGACAAGGTTGCCGCAATTCGGGCAGAAGGGTTTGCCGGGGATCAGAATTTTGCCGCACCGCGGACAGACTCTCGCCGTATCCGCAAGATCGAATTCCTCTTCAAATTCGTCGTCCGAAAACTCGTCAAATTCAAGCTCTTCTTCAACCGGTTTTGCCGGAACCTTCGTGCTTTTTACGCGGATGGGATCCGTGTTTTTCGGCTCGCTCATTTCGGGCGGCGTTTTTGTTTGCTTTTTTTCGTTCTTTTTCATCTGCGTCCTCCCGATGAAAAAAAGAAGATAGATACCAATCTAATTATATTTTATCAACGGAACGCGATTTGTCAAGAAAAATCAAAAAAAACCGCGCAGCGGGAAAATAATGTTGAAAAAAGCCGAAAAAAGCATTAAAAAAAGATAAAAAAAAGCTTGCAATTGCAAAAAAAAAGTGTTATGATACCATATATATAAATCGAAGGAGGTGGAATTATGCCCAATATCAAATCCGCGAAAAAAAGAGTGCTCGTTACCGCGACCAGAAATGCGCGTAATAAGGCTGCGATGTCCTCGCTGAAAACGGCGATCAAAAAGGCCAACGCCGCCATTGATAATAACGCGGCGGATAAAGCGGAGCTTGTGAAGCTTGCCGTGAAGAAGATCGACAAAGCGGCGGCAAAGGGACTTATCCACAAAAACAACGCCGCACACAAGAAGGCTGCTCTTGCCGTAAAGCTCAACAAAACCGAGGCATAAATCAGATTGATTTTGAGAAAGGACGGTCATCATAATGAAAAAGGTTCTGAAGGTCATTGCCATCATCATCGCCATCGCCGGCTGTGCCGCCGCGGTTTACGCGATCGTTAAAAAGTTCCTCGACAAAAAAGAGGTAGAAGCTCCGGTAGAAGAGGAATATGTTTCCGCAGACCTGGCTGACGACGAATTCGTCACCGAGACCGTTGCTTAAAAGAGCAAATAAGCATCTCCCTCTTGCAGACAATGTCATGAAGTCAGTGACAGAAAATCAGAGTTTTCATGAAAAATGAGAACTCTTTTTTTTCGCTGAAAAGCAGAATATTCCGAATTAAGAAAAATTTGCCACGTCCGGGAAATAACTTGACAGAGACGGCGGATTGTGATACGCTGAGCATAACGTGAAATTCTTCGGAAAGAGGTTTTTATCATAATGAAAAAGAAAGTAATGCTGCCGATTCTTCTTCTGCTTACGGCGCTGTTTGTTTTTGCGCCTTCTCTGAACGTATTCGCGACGGTGTATTCGCTGGGCGACGTGACGGGCGACGGCAAGATCTCCAGCGCGGACGCGCGCATCATTCTGCGGTTCGCAGCGCGTCTTGAAAATCTGCCCGAAATGCGGCAGAAGGCGGCGGACGTGAACCGCACCGGCAAGGTCAATTCCGCTGACGCCCGCTTGGTGCTGCGCGTCGCGGCGAAGCTTGAAAAACTCGAAGTCGGTGAAAACGACGTTTTTGACGACGGGCTTGAGAAGAGCGCAGGGGATCCCGCGAATGAAAAGGGCGTCGCCGACTTCATCACCGGCGTGAAATCCGATCAGTTTTCGATTATCGGCGAGATCACGGGCACCGGCGAAGCGAAACCCATTGAGTTCAGCAGATCCGGCGGCAACGCCCGCAGGAATGCGACGGTAAACGGGGTAAAGCTTCAGATGGTATTGGATAACGAAAAGAAATACCTGATCTGCGACGCGAACAAAACTTATGTTGAATTGAGCCAGAGCACTGCGAAATCGCTCGGGCTGGACGTCGGCGAATTGCAGGCGGATTATTTCAAAAATGTGTCGAAAACCGCGCCTCTCGGCTGGACGAAGCGGGAATTTCAGGGGAAAACCGTGGATTGCGCCGTAATTGAGTTGAAAAAGGGATCGATCGAGATCTATGCCGACGGCGGAAAGGTCGTGCAGTTCCGCGAGATCGATTCCGACGGCAATGTCGTTACACAGATCGCTGTTGAAACGTTCCGTTCCGGCGTGACGGCGAAAGAGCTTGCGCTTCCCGCCGATTACGCGATCAGAAGTTACTCGGCGTTTATGAGGGAGCTGGATAACGCGGCGACGCAGACGACGCAGCCGACGACGCAGCCCGACGCGCAGACGACCCAGCCCACAACGCAGCCCGACGCGCAGACGACACAGCCCACAACGCAGCCCGACGCGCAGACGACCCAGCCCACAACAGAGCCGTCTACAGCTCCTGCGACAACGCAGACTCCGACCGAATCTTATCGGGACAAGCCTGCGGATCCCGCTAACGAGAAGGCGGTTACCGATTTTATTGAAGGCATGAAGTCCGACAGGTTCTCTATCGTCGGAAGCATGATGAGCGAAGGCGAAAAAGTGCCCATCGAATTCAGTAAATCCGACACAAGCGTTCGTATCAGCATGACGCTCAAGGGGATAAGTATTGCGGTCGGGTCATATGACGGAGATTTGTATCTGATCTCTGATAAGAATAAGACTTACATTGCGCCGAACGATTCGCTTCTGAGAATGTTCGGATTGGACCTCGGAGTATTGAATATGGACTTCAGCAGGCTGTCGATCGGCGACCTGGTCGGATGGACCGACCGGGAGTATCAGGGCAAAACCGTGGAGTGCGCCGTGCTTCGGTCTAAGAATGAAACGAATGAGTTCTATACCGACGGCGGAAAACTTCTGCTGTTCCGCATCGTCGAGCTCGACGGGACCGTCAACACGGAGCTCTTTGTCGATAGTTTCCGGACCGGCGTAACAAAGGAAGAGCTTGCGATCCCTTCGGATTATACGCTTTCGGACAGCTATATCTCGTTTATCTCGAGTGTGATGGGTTAAAACCGGGTTATATGACGTTATAAGGAGCACCAATCCGCAGAAGGCGGATCGGTGCTCCAGCTTGTTGAGAAAGTCTTTGTCCGTCGGACAAAAGAGGACTCCGGGCATGTCCCGAGGGCGCGGATCATTCCTGCCTTAGTCGTTTATTCCGTCAGCCCCATGTAAAGATCGTTTACGTTCGTCCCGGTGGGGCCGGTGACGATCAGAGAATCGCAGAGCGCGAGCGCCGAAGCGCTGTCGTTGTTCTCAAGATACGCGTCAACGGTTTTCCCCGCGGCGCGTATTTTTCCCGCCGTCGTTCCGTCCGCGAAGCCTCCCGCGTTGTCGGTGGGGCCGTCCGTGCCGTCGCTGCCGACGGCGAATACCGTGATCCCCTTCGTCCCGTCGAGATATTTCGCCGCGGCGAGGGCGAATTCCTGATTTCTGCCGCCCCTGCCCGCGCCTTTGATCGTGACCGTGGTCTCGCCGCCCATGATGTACGCCCGCTTTTTTTGCGGGTGTTTTTTCTGTTCTTCTATAAGAAACGCGCAGAATTCCCGCGCCCGGTCCCGGGCCTCGCCCGTCAGCGCGTCGTTCACGATCCGGGTCTCATACCCGAGGGCTTCGGCGCTCTTCTTCGCAGCGGCGAGCAGGATCGCGAGATTCCCCGTAAAAACGGGTTCGTCGGCGTTCGTGATCCGCGGCGCGGGGATGCGCAGAAGCTGTTTTTCTTCTTCCGTAAAGCCCAGCGCGTATTTTTCCGCGACCGCGGCGGCAAAGCCGTCGGGCGTGTCGTCCCGGACGCCGGGACCCGAGGCGATGACCGCGGGCGGATCGCCGAGCACGTCGGACAGCAGCAGGTTCTCGACCCGCGCCGGGGCGCAGGCGGAGGCGAATCTGCCGCCCTTGACGAGAGAGAGCTTTTTGCGCACCGCGTTGATCTCTGCGATCTCGCAGCCCTTTTTCAGCATCTCGTCCGTGATCTCCCGAAGCCGTTCCAGGGGGATCGCGCTCTTTTCAAACAGCGCGGAGCCGCCGCCCGAAACGAGAAAAATCACCGTGTCGCGCTTCGTCAGCCCTTTGACAGCTTCCAGCGCCGCCCCGGCGCCGCGCGAAGAATTCTCGTCCGGCACCGGGTGCCCCGCCTCGTAGACCTCGAAGCCGGCGGGCGGGTCTTCGGCGTGGCCGTATTTCGTCACGATCACGCCCTTTTTGATCCTGCCGTTCAGCGCGCGTGAAGCGCCCCGCGCCTGCGAGACCGCCGCCTTGCCGACGGAGATCACGACCGGCGGCAGGGCGTAGGTGCGCGACGAGACGATACGGTATACGTTTTCCTCGGGATCGCAGGCGGCGATCGCGTCGGAAACGATTTTTTCGATCTCGGTCTTCATCTTATTTTCTCCGGTCGAGAACGGCGTGCTGATTATCCGGACCCGAGGGCCAGAGCACCTCTTTGGCGGTCTTCTCGATCCTGCGGAACAATGTCGCGGGCTTGCCCTTCTTCAAGGGTCTGATCGGGAAAAGCTTCGTGAAGCGGCGGGGGAGGGACGCTGCGTCCGTGACGACGCGGTATACGGCGGTATCCGGCGCGAATTTGTTGACGCTGCCGTCGAATACGTTGAGGAACAGCGTGTATACGAGGTCCGCGAGCTTGACGTTGTCGAGGTGGTCCGCGGCCTCTTTGTCGATCCCCTTGCCGAAGGTGAGCTTGTTGATATAGCCCGCGATCTGCTTGACGCTGTCGTGCTTGACGTGCTGCGCGAAGATACGCACGAGCGAATAGGGCACGCCGACCTTTTCCCATTTGAGGCCGTAGGCGCGCAGCTGTTCGGCGAGCGCCGCCTCGCCCTTGTCTGCGTTGTCGATGATGTTCTTGATCACGCCGAGGGTGTGGTCTTTGATGTATTCGTCCGTCAGCGTCAGCCCGTCGAAGGTGAACTCCTTGAGATAATTCACGTCCACGAAGGCGCGGGTGTCGTCCACGGTGAACATCGTCCACGGCGCGGGATATCCCGAGGAGGAGCCGAGGTTGATCTGCCAGAGCTTGTTGCCGTTTTCGGACGTGCGCGAGGAGATGCGCTGCATGTGCGAATGGCCGACGAAGATGTATTCAAGGCCCGCGTCCGCCATCGCGTCGGCGCGTTCGCCCGCGTCGGCGATCATCTGCCCGCCGTTGACGAGCATGGAGATGCCGGGCATAATGAGGTGATGCTGCATCGCGATCACCGTGTCGCCCGCCTCTTTCGCCTCGCGGATCTGATCGAGGATCCACGCGAAATGCTCGTCGGTATAGCCCGCGCGGCCCTTGCCGTTCTTATCGTCGTTGATGCCGAGGATGCGGAAGCCCTCCTTGACCTTGACGCAGTAGGAGGACGCGCCGATCTCGACGACGTGCTCGCTCAGAGCGTCCTTCGGACCGTAATCCCAATAGTATTCGCGCAGCTCCGGCGGCGTCATGGTGGGCACGCCCTCGTGAATGACCTCTTCGCCCTCGTAGCGCGCCGCGTCGTCGCTGTTGCACCAGTCGTGCGTCGCGTAGACGACGTAGACGGGCTTGGACTTGGCAAGGTTTGCGATCTTCTCGCGGACCTCGGCGTGCGAGACCTTCTCGCCGTCGTTCGACAGGTCGCCCGCGATCAGCACCGCGTCGCAGTCGCTCGCGGCGATCTCGGCAAAGATCGCCTCGGTGATCGCGCCGCTCTCGGCGAGGCATTTCTGATCGGTGGAACTTCTGCGCTCGTACGCGCCGCCCGTATCCCCGAGCGTTCTCGAATAGTAATGCAGGTCCGCAATGACCGCGAGTTTCAGCTGGCTCATGGCGTTGTCTCCTTGTTTTTTTTCTTTCAGTATAGCATATATAGTGATAGGACTCAAGACATTTTTTCAGTCTTTAGTGTGCAGAGTGCAGTGTGAAGAGTGAAGTTTCGGGGGGGGG
>JAFRPB010000200.1 GCA_017429345.1 Clostridia bacterium
AGACGTGCGCGCCGGTCGCCGCGATCTCACGGGTTTCTTTGTGGTTCGGGTTGTTCGCGCAGACGCGGGTTTCTTCGCCTGCCGCCGCGCAGGTCGCGGGCGTGGAGACCGTCCATTCGCCCCAGTTATGGGCGTTTTCGTCGATCGTGCCGGTCACGGGCGTGCTTGTCAGCGTCGCGCCGCAGCCGAGGCAGTATTCGACCTCGTCCCAGGTGGGCGCCGTCGTGCAGCTGCCCTGCGTTTCGTTTTCTTTTCTCGTGCCGACGCCGCCGACGTGAGTATTCTCATCGACCGGGAGCGTCTTTTCCTTCGTCGCGCCGCAGACGCAGCTCTGCGCCTGCGTGCCGGTCTCGTAGCAGTTCGCCGCCTTCGTGACCTCGCCGTTGATCCAGTTGTGCGCTTCCTCATCATAGGTCGCGGTAACGGTAATATTGTCGGTCACGTTCGTGTAATCGCCGGTCCAGCCGGAGAATTTCTTATGATTTCCGCCGTTGTTGATGTATTCCTCTTCATCGGGCGCCGTCGCGCTTTCGCCTTCGCGCACCCGCTCGGTCTTGACTTCAACGCCGTCCACCGTGAACGTCACATTGTAATATACGATCGCGTCCATCGACTCAACAAGCGCCTTCAGTTCCGCGACGATCGCAAGCACCTGTACGTCGTTGTCATCGATCGCCAGCGCTTCGTCGAGCTCGGCGAGCTTCGCGTTCAGCCGGCTCACGTCGTCCGCGTCGTACAGGTCGGGATCGGCAGCCGCATCCGCGCTGACGGTCTTCGCCGCGATAACGTCGCCGTTCGAATCGACAGTGAGTTCGTCGACATCCTCACCGGCGGAAACGAAATGATCGCAGGCGGCGCAGTATTTGTCGCCGGTATAGCCCTTGAAGGTGTATCCGGGTTCCTTCGCGTTTCTGAGCTCGGTTTCACCGTCGTGCTTGCTCATATCCTTGCCGGTGTTCTCGCCGTCGGCGATCTTATTATTGCAGCCGAGGCAGTAAGTGTCGCCGGTGTAGCCCTCGGTGTGGCAGTTCGCTTCGATCACGCCGCGCACTTCGGTTTCACCGTCGTGCTTCGTCATATCCTTGCCGGTGTTCTCACCGTCGGCAATTTTATTATTGCAGCCGAGGCAGTAAGTGTCGCCGGTGTAACCGTCGGTGTGGCAGTTCGCTTCGACTTTGCCGCGCACTTCCTTCTCGCCGTCGTGCTTCGTCATATCCTTGCCGGTGTTCTCGCCGTCGGCGATCTTGTTATTGCAGCCGAGGCAGTAGGTGTCGCCGGTGTAGCCGTCGGTATGGCAGTTCGCCGTAAGCGCGCCGCGGATCTCCGTCTCACCGTCGTGCTTGCTCATGTCTTTGCCGGTGTTCTCACCGTCGGCGATCTTATTGTTGCAGCCGAGGCAGTAAGTGTCGCCCGTGTAGCCGTCGGTATGGCAGTTCGCTTCGACTTTGCCGCGGACTTCCGTCTCGCCGTCGTGGTTGCTCATGTCTTTGCCGAGATCCTTTGTCGTCGAAGCGCCGAGTCCTTCGAACGCAAACGCCGCGACGTAGGTCTCAATGCCGTTCCGATGGCAGTTGGCGGTCGTCGTGGTGCTGTGCGTGATCTCCGACGCGTCCACGGTTGTGGTCTCGTCGCAGTTCGAGCAAGGGACCGTCGCGGTGCAGGTCGAGAAATCGTCCGCCCAGGCGTAGGTCACGTCTGCGCTCGCGTAGTCCCAAATGTGTCCTTCCGCTTCGATCACGTCGGTCTTCGTCGCCGTAAAGGTCTGATCGCCGATTGTCGCGGTTGCGGTATAGGTCTTATGTCCGTCGACGAGGTGCGTCGCAGCGACGTCTTCGGTCAGTTCGACCGTTGCGGTCAGCGTCGTCGTATCGTCGTTATGCACGCAGGAAACTTCGACGGTCGCGGTGTAGGTATCGCCGCTCTTCGTCCACGTCCAGTCGCCCTCGGCGGGCTCGGCGTAGGTGTGCCCCGTCGCGGGATCGCCGTTGACTGTCTTCGTGTCGGTGTGACCGTCGTAGGACGCGGTGTAGACCGTGTAGCCCGCCGCCGTACACGTCGCAGCGTGCGGGTCGTTGCTCATCGCCGCCGCTACGGATTTTTCGTTTCCGCAGACAGAGCAGATCAGCTTCGCCTGCGCGGAGGTATTGCCCGCGTTCCAGACGAAGGAGTCGAACGCGTAGCTGCACGCCGCCGCGCCGCCGTATTCGTTGCAGCCGTTGACGCATTTGAACGAATGCGTTCCGTTTGCGTTATCGCGCACTGCGCCGGTGTAGCTGTGGGATTTCTGCGCGATCGTCTGCGCGGCGACGGTGGTCTCGGTCGCTCCGTCCGCCGTCGTATAGTATTTATTGCAGGTGGTGCACTTGTAATATTTGTTATTGCCCGCGGCAAGGCAGGTCGCCGCCTTTGCGGGGATCTCCTGCATGGTGTGCCCGTTCGCGTTGACCGCCTGGGTATAGGTCGCGCCGCAGCCGGTCACGGTGCAGGTATAGGTCTTCACGCCCGTGCCGGTGCAGGTCGGCTGGGTCGTGACGGAACCGGCGTTCCAGGTGTGCGTCGTCGCGTTGCCGTAGTTGTTGCAGCCGTTGACGCACTTGAACGAATGCGTTGCCGTCGCGCCGTTACCGTCGCTTCTGACTGCGCCGGTGTAGCTGTGGGGAAGCGCGCTGCCGCTGGTATAAGTGTCGGTGCCCATCGCGGAGCAGGTGGCGCATTTATAGTAATAAACCGCCGGAGACAGGCAGGTCGCCGCGCTCTTCAGATAGGTCGAAGTTGTCGTCTGACTCGTATAGCTGTGGGGAAGCGTGCCGCCGCTGGTAAAGGTCTCGGAGCCGTTCGCGCCGCAGGTGGTGCAGGATTTATAAAAGACGGCGGGCGAAGTGCAGGTGGCGGCGCTCTTCAGATGGGAGGACGCCGTGCTGGTGCTCGTGTAACCGTTGGAATGGTTGCAGACGCCCTTGATGGTCAGATCGATCCACTCGGAATGCATCTGATAATTGTTCTTCTGCGCTCTTGCCACCGTGATCGCGACGATACGCACGGTGACGCTGTCACCGATCGCGGGAGCGGAACCGCTGAGATACCAGGTATAAGGTCCGTATGCCGTTTCCGGGACGTTGTTCACGTCGCGCGTCCAATCGCCGCCCGCGGTCTCACAGCCGTTCATCGCCGAGCCTGAAGCGTTGGTAAACGTATAAGTCAGGCTCGTTCCGTTTGCGGACGTGACGGTGATCGAATCGTGGCCGTTTCCGAGATTCCCGAGCGAAGCGCCGTTTGTCGGCGCGTAGAGCTGTACGCCCCAGCGCACACAGTTTTCATAACAGGCGGTGCAGTTCGCCATATACAGCGTAATGTTCATGCCCGTATTCAGGACGTTGGAATATTTCGACCGGTCCACGTTCAGCGTCGCCGTCGAGCCGGTGTAATTCCCGATCTGCGCCTGATAGCTCTTGATATATACGGGGCTGGGGTTGGAAACGTCGTTCAGCCCGGCGTAGCCGTAATCAAGCTTCGTGCCGGCGTCGACGTTGTTGACTTTGAGCGTATGGTCGATCCTGTAGTAGCCGCCGGCGACAGACGCCTGCCGGACAAGCGCGTAATCGGACGCCGCAGAGGAAGAAACGGCGGGGATCAGCGAAAACACAAGACAGATCGTCATCAGAACGCTGATCAGCCGTTTTGCGGGAGCGTGTCGGTTTTGCATAATCATCTCTCCAACATAAATACTGTATAAACATTTATTATATATTATGTCTTTTGCTTTCTTTTTCTATTTATATGAACTTTTAATGAAATATTCTCCCTGCAGTCTTTCAGCTTGCCGAAAAATACTTTTTCGGCAAGCTGAAACCGCCCTGCCTTGCGGCAGAGCGGTTTTTTACAATATTAGGGAAACTCTGAATATTCGACGCATTCAGATTGCGAAGAGATTTTTTTGTCAAACGAAACAAAAAGCGCAGTTAATACTTTGTGTATTGACGAGCATTTTTGTAAAGTATGACGGAAAAAGATCACGTAAGATGAATGTGCAAGAATTTTCAGAGGCGACCATAAATCAGTCGGCGCTGTAGGGCATCAGGGCAAGGTGACGCGCTCTTTTGATCGCGGTGGTCAGCTCTCTCTGGTGCTTTGCGCAGGTACCGGTTACACGGCGGGGAAGGATCTTTGCCCGCTCGGAAGTGTAACGGCGAAGCTTTGCGACGTCTTTATAATCGATCACTTCGGTCTTCTCGACGCAGAACTGGCAGACCTTTCTTCTGCCCTTTCTCATGCCAGGACGGCCGCCTTTTTCTTTATCGTACGGCATCTACGTTTTCCTCCTTTGTTAGAATCAGAACGGAAGATCGTCATCGGGGGGCAGCGCCTGAGCAAAGTCATCCGCGGTACCGTTTCCGTAAGCGGGAGCTTCCGCCGGAGCGGAAGGCGCGTTGCTCATCGGAGCGCCGGATGTGCCTGACTCGGATTTCGATCCGCAAAAGCTGACGTTATCGACGATGATTTCGGCCTGTTCGCGCTTTATGCCGTTGCGGTCCTCATAATTGCGGACCTGGATCGAACCCTGAACGGCGATCATGGAACCCTTACGGAAATACTTTGTGATGAATTCCGCCTGCTGACGCCATGCGACGCAGCGGATGAAATCCGTCTTCTTCTGCTCGCCGGGCTTCACATAACCGCGGTCAACCGCGACGGTAAACTTCGTATACGAAAGGCCTGTGCTCGTCGTGCTCAGCTCCGGATCAAACGTAAGCCTGCCCATAATGATAGCTGAATTAAGCATTTTGATGAACCTCCGGGGGATATCGGTTATCCCTTATTTTTTGACGGTAAGCGAGCGGATCACGCCGTCGGTGATGTTGCAGTTACGCTCAAGCTCGGCGGGGAACTCGGGTTCCGCGTCATAGGTGAACACAGTGTAATATCCGTCGGTCTCATAATTGATGGGATAGGCGAGCTTCCTCGCACCCCACTCATCGACGCTGACACTGTCGGCCGCCGCGTTGTTCTCGATCAGAGTTTTGAACTTCTCAACGAGCGCTTTCGCAGCCTCCTCTCCGTCTTTCACGGAGCAAACTATAACAGTTTCGTATTTTGCAGTCATTTCGTGGCACCTCCTTCCGGACTACGGCCCCGTATTTCTCGGGGCAAGGAGTCGTGTTTAAATGATTTCACGACAATTTCGTATTATAGCAGAGAATATTCTATAAGTCAAGTATTTTTTAAATTCTGATTTGTCGGGATGTGAGGCAATAGGCAGCAGGCAATAGGCATTAGGTCGCACTGAGGGCGCACAGCGTATATTTGACAGGTCTATTGCCTAATGCCCAATGCCTAATGCCTGTAAATTCTGATTTATGCGCCTGCGCATAAATCAGAATTTACATCAACGCCCTCAACCTCTCCAGCACCCGTTTCTCCCTGCGTGACACCTGCACCTGCGTAAGGCCGAGGCGTCTGCCCGCCTCGGTCTGCGTCAGGTTTTCGAAATACCGCAGACGGACGAGCGCGCGGTCTTCCCCGCTCAATTGGCCGAGCGCGGTGAAAAGCATGATTTTTTCAAGCACGCGCTCTTCGCCGCTCTCCACGGGGATATCGTTCTCCCCGGTTCCTTCCGGATCGGTCAGCGAGACGGGCGGCAGCATCGCGGACAGAAGAGCCGCTGTCTCTGCGGGCTCCGTTCCCGCGGCGGCAGCAAGCTCGCCTACGGTCGGTTCGCGCTGCAGACGTTCCCGCAGAGCGTCTGCGGTTTTGAGAAGCGCGAGCGCCTTTTCTTTCGACGTTCTGCCGAGCTTGACCGCGCCGCCGTCGCGGAACACCCGACGGATCTCACCGAGGATCAGCGGCACCGCGTAAGTCGAGAAGGCAAAGCCCCGCGACGGATCGAATCCCCGCGCCGCCTTTACAAGCCCGACGCTGCCCGCGCCGGTCAGGTCGTCGTATTCGGCTCCCCTGCCGATAAAGCGCCGGGCGCAGGCGTGAACGAGCCCCATATTCTCTTTTATGAGCCGTTCGAACTCGTCCGTATCAGGCATTGCCGTCGCTCCCGAGCCGTTTCTCGATCACGACGGTCGTGCCTTTGCCGACCTTGGAACGCACGGTCAGCTTATCCGAGAAGGTTTCCATAACGGAAAAGCCGAGTCCCGACCGGTCGTCTCCCTTTGTCGTATACAGCGGCTGCATCGCCTGCTTCACATCCGCGATGCCGCAGCCTCTGTCGCGCACCTTCACGCGAAGGACGCCGTTTTCGAGCAGCGCCGCGGATATGTATATTTTTCCGCCCTTCTCCGCGTAAGCGTGCACGATGCAGTTTGTCACAGCCTCGCTGACCGCGGTCTTGATATCGCCGATCTCCTCCACGCCCGGATCCGCCTGCGCGGCGAACGCGGCGCATACCGCGCGGCAGAAGCTCTCGTTCACCGCCTTCGCCTCGACGGTCATTCGGAATTCATTGATCTTTTTCACGCCTTTTTCACCTCGTTCCCGTCGCGGACAAAACGCACGATTTTCGTAAGGCCCGCCATTTTCAGAATCGTTTCGTATCTTCTCGACGCGTTCGCTACCTGCGTCTCGCAACCGAGCGTTTTAGCGTGACGGTATCTCCCCATTACGAGCCCGACGCCCGAGGAATCCATAAAGCTCACGCCGCGGAAATCAAGCCGCAGCACGGTCGGCGCGTATTCGGTGACCGCGTCGTCGATCTTTTCACGGATGCGCGGCGCGGACGCGTGGTCGATCTCGCCGGTCAGATGCGCCGTCAACACCCGCCCGGAGACGGTGGTTTGGAGGTTCATTGTTGATCTTCCTTTCAGGTTGGTAAAATCCGATCTTTCGGACTGATTGCTTTCAGCAAAAGTGTGGAGTGTGCAGCGTGAAGAGTGAAGTGATGGAAGTCGCTTCGCGACTTGATTATATATGTCGTAGATTTTATTCTGATTAAAAATGAAAGATACAGAACCAAATGTCTTGCATATAGATGGGCTACGGGCGCAGCCCGACCGAAACTTCACTCTGCACTCTTAACTCTTCACACTGTTCCGCCATTCGGCGGAACAAAAAAACAAGCGCCTACATCATAAGCGCTTGTCTTTTCAAAATCTGTCTTAACTTGTCGCACGCGAAATTTTATGCCGCGGGGTCGAGGGCCGCGGTCTCTTCCGCTTCGTCGCCGGCGGGCGCATCCGCGCTGTTCTCCGCCGCGTCTTCGGCGTTGTCCGCTCCCGTCAGCTGTTTCCAGTGGATCTTGCAGTAACACTTTCCGTCGATGGGCGGATATTTATCGCTGTTCACCCGCGCCTCGTTCTGACAGTCGTATTCCTCATTATAGGCGCAGCGGATCGCTTCCTCGCCGCCCTCGGTCACGCTCTTCCCGCAGGAAACCGCGAACACGACGACGCAGAAAGCCGTAACGAGCAGCGCAAACGTGCGCGTCGGTATACCCTTTTTAACGATCCGCTCAACGTCGACCGTGTTGTCGAGCTTTTCATGCTTCGCAAAAAGCTTACAGATGAGCTTCGCGGCGAAATAGCCGACGACGCCCGCGAAAATGCCCGCTAGCATGCCGCCGAGCACGTCGGTCGGGTAATGCACCATCAGATAGATGCGCGAGCAGCCGACAAGCAGCGCGAGGATCGGGCACATCGCCGCGAGCTTTTTGCGTTTATCCGCTGCGAAGCAGAGCATCATCGAAAACGCGATCTCGAACGCGCCGGTCGTGTGCCCCGAGGGGAAGGAATAATCCGACTCCGAGAGCATCCCCGCCGTCGTGTACCAGAGCCAATAATCCGCGTCGCCCTGCAGCGTGTTATACGGCCGCACGCGCAGCACCATCGGCTTGAGCACGAGATTGGTGATGATCGTGCCGATCGCGATCGCGATCACGAGCGACGCGCCGTATTTGCGCGAGCGCTTGAAAAGGCAGAGGATCAGTCCGAGGATCGCCATGGGGATCACGAACATCTCGTCGCCGAGGCTCGTGAACATCTTGGCGATCATCGTCAGGATATCGTTCTGGATCGCGCCGAACACGCGGTAGATCGCCATATCGAAGCCGAGCATAGAAGCGTCCAGCGTCTCTCCGATCGTGGCTGAAAGAAGTATTCCCGTCATAAGCATCGTCTCCTGTTTATCTTTATACTCAATATTATACAGTACCGGCGGAAAAAATCAACACAAATCTCGCCTTCCTATTGAAAAAACATCTTATTTGTGGTAAAATACATTAAAATAATCATTGATTTTATAAGGGAGAGACTATGAAAAAACTATACAATTGGTTTGCGTCATGGGGGATCACAAAGGCATTGATGAAAAAATCACTGTTTCAGAAGCTTCTGAGTTACGAATTTCTGATGTATCTGTTTTTCGGAGTTCTGACGACGATCGTATCTTTCGTGATGCTGTATCTCTGTCAGCGGATCATGCCGCTCGACAAAGTGCTGTTCACACTGTTTAACTTTGATTTCACATGGGACATCATCGCTCAGCTCATTTCATGGGTTGTCGCGTGCACCTTCGCGTTTGTTACGAACAAATACTTCGTATTTGAGAGCAGGGATCGCGCTCCCCGCGTCGTTTTCAAGGAATACACGACATTTATGGGCGGCAGAGTGATCTCGTTCCTCGTTTTTGAGGAGGGAATGTATATTCTGCTCGACAGGCTGATTCTCTCGCATTTCCTGAGCGTGAACGCCAGCAAATATATCAGCAAAGTCATCGTGGCGGTATTTGTCGTCATTTTCAATTATCTCGTCGGCAAATTCGTCTCGTTCAGAAAAAAAGACACGAATAAAGAAACGGAAACGGTGAAAGAATGAATTTTACGACGATCAACAACATGACGGGCACCCAGGAGGGAATCGCGCTCGTCAAATCCAGCGAGATCAAGAACTCAAAAAACGGCTCGAAATATCTCGATATTGTCCTTGCGGACAAAAGCGGCGAAATCTCGGCAAAACTTTGGGATTATCAGGAAGGGCTGCATAAGGATATCGTCGCGAACGTCATCGTCAAGGTGCGCGGGCAGGAGCAGTCCTATAACGGCAAGCCGCAGTTCAAAATAGACCGCATTCGTCAGGTTACCGCGTCGGACAACGTCAATATCGCGGATTATATTCCGTCAAGCGGCTATGACGCGGCGTTCTTATCTTCTCTTCTGCAATACGAGATCGACGGCGTGACGGACGAAGGGATGAGAGCGCTCCTGAAGGAAATTTTCGCGGAATACGGGGAGAAAATGTGTCTGATTCCCGCTGCATTCCGTCTTCATCACGCAATCAGAGGGGGGCTCGCCACGCACACCCTCTCGATTGTTCAGCTTGCAAAGGCGGCGTCGCAGCTCTACCCCGCAATCGACCGGGATCTTCTGATCACCGGCGCGCTGCTGCACGACGTCGCAAAAATTGAGGAATTCGAAATCGCCTCCACCGGACTTGTTTCGGGCTACAGCCTCAGCGGCGAACTGCTGGGGCACCTCGTCATGGGCGCGATGATCGTTGAGCGCGCGGCGGCAAAAACCGGTCTTGACGAAAAAACAAAGCTGTATATCCAGCATATGCTGATCTCACATCACGGCGACCCCCAATTCGGCGCCGCGGTCAAGCCGGCTTTTCTCGAAGCGGAGATTCTTTCTTCGCTCGATATGCTTGACTCGAAAATCTATGAGATCGAGAATTCTCTGTCTACAGTGGCGGTCGATACGTTCTCGGCGCGGCAATGGGCGCTGGACGACAGAAAATTCCTTAATCACGGCAGAAAACCCGTCTCGACGGAGGCGATATTACCGAAGAAAGGAACCGAAGAAGAATGAGCAGAAACCATGAAGTTACCGAGCGCCTTCCCCTTTTGAACGCAGACGGCTCCCTGCGCGAGCCGGGCTGGAGCCGCAAACTCGTGCAGATCTATGACCGGAACATGATACGCGCGCCGAAATTCCGCATTAAGGAATGGGATTATTACATCGTCATGGGCGACGACTTCGGCGTCGCGTTCACCGTATCCGACGACGGATATATCGGCCTGCAGTCGGTGAGCCTGCTGGATTTCAGCGGCGACGCGTGGGAGCACACCGAAACCGTGCTCAACGTATTCCCGATGGGCAAAATGAAAATGCCCTCTTCGTCCGACAGCGGCAACGTGCTTTACAAGGACGACCGCCTGACGCTGAACTATGTCAAATTCGACGCCGAGCGTCACATTCGCTGTGAGTTCAAAAGCTTCTGGAACGGCAAGGATTTCAGCGCGGATATCCGTCTTCAGCAGCCGGATATGGACACCATGGTCATCGCGACGCCCTGGGCGGGCGCGCCGAAGGCGTTCTATTACAACCAGAAGATCAACTGCATGCGCGCGTCCGGATACGCGGAATACGACGGCAAGCGCTATGAATTCGATCCGGAAAAGAATTTCGGCACCCTCGACTGGGGCCGCGGCGTGTGGACCTATGACAATACGTGGTACTGGGGCTCGGGCAACGCCGTCGTGAACGGCAAGCCCTTCGGCTTCAACCTCGGCTACGGCTTCGGCGACACGAGCGCAGCGAGCGAAAACGTTATTTTCTACGACGGCAAGGCGCATAAATTTGACGACATTACCTTTAATATTACCGAGAACTTCGGCGTGAAGGATTACACCGCCCAGTGGCAGTTCACCTCGAGCGACGGCAGATTCGAGGCGGTGTTCGAGCCGATCCTCGACCGCGCGGCGAAGATCGACCTCAAATTCATCGTCTCAGACCAGCATCAGGTCTTCGGCAGAATGACAGGAAAAGCCGTCCTCGACGACGGCACGGAGCTGGAGTTCAAAGATCTGCTGTGCTTCGCGGAAGACGTTCACAACAAATACTGATAAATCAGTATTTGTTGTGTGAAGAGTGGAGAGTGAAGAGTGAAGTTTCGGACGGGGCTTTGCCCCGTACCCCATTTAAAAAACAGGAAAACAAGCTGAATTTTCATGGTATATAACTATTTCTCTTTTACGCTCTCTATAATTCAAGTCGCGAAGCGACTTCCTTCACTGCACTCTTAACTCTTCACTCTCCACACTTTTATTGAACGCAATCAGACTGACAGATCTGGATATTCCAAAGGAGCCCGCTATGCCCGAACAAAAGACTGCGCCGCGGACCGTGGCGACCAATAAAAAAGCATATCACGATTATTTCGTTCTCGAAAAGTTCGAGGCGGGCATCGAGCTGTTCGGCACCGAGATCAAGTCGATCCGGCAGGGCAAGCTCAACCTCAAGGACGCCTGGTGCAGCATTGACGGCGGCGAGATCTTCGTCAACGGCATGCACATCTCCCCCTACGATCACGGCAACATCTTCAACCGCGATCCGATGCGCGTGCGCCGTCTTCTGATGCATAAAAAAGAGATCCTGCGCCTGTTCGGGCTCGTCAAAACGCAGGGCTGCACGCTCATCCCGCTCTCCGTCTATTTCAAAAAGGGCAAGGCGAAGCTCGAGATCGGGCTGTGCAAGGGCAAGAAGCTCTACGACAAGCGCGAGGACGCGGCGCGCAAGTCCGCGCAGCGGGATATCGAACGGGGTATGCGCCCGAAGGACGACTGATATGAAAAAGACCGCATCTCTGGTATTCACCGGCGATATCGGCTTCGACCGGTATATGTCGGGCAAATGGAACGATAAGGATCTTCTCTCGCGGGAGATCCTTGATTTTCTGCATTCCGCGGATCATGTGGTCGCCAACGTCGAGGGTCCCATCGCCGCCCTGCCCGAGAACACGACAGACTCCGGCGCGCAGCAGCTTCTGCACACCATCGACCCCGCGGCGATCGGGGTGCTCGGAAATATGCACGCGGATATCTGGAATATCAATAATAACCATATTATGGACGCGGGTCCCGACGGCGTCGCGTCCACCCTCGCCTTCGCGCGGGAGAACGGCGTGAAGACCATCGGCGCGGGCATGAACATCTCCGAGGCAAAGAAACCCGTGATCCTCGACGAGGCCGGCGGGATCGGTCTGTTCGGCGTAGGCTACCGCCGCGCCTGCCGCGCCGCCGCCGAAGATAAAGCCGGCTGCCTGAGCTGGGCGGATATGGAGTCGATCCGGGAGAATATCAGTAATATAAAAAAGACCTGCCGCTGGTGCGTCGTCGTGGCGCACGGCGGCGAGGAATTCACGGCGCTCCCCTCCCCCTACGTCCGGGAAAGATATCTCGAATATCTCAACATGGGCGCGGACGCCGTCGTCTCGCATCATCCGCACGTGCCGATGAACTATGAGACCGTCGGCGACAAGGTCATCTTCTACTCCCTCGGCAATTTTATTTTCGATACGGATTACCAGCGCTCGCAGCACAATACCGATATCGGGCTTCTTGTGAAGCTCAACTTCACCGAGACCGCCTTTACCTGGGAGCCGATGGGCCTGCGGATCGTCCGCGGCGAGGAGCGCGTCGTCAAAGACGAACTGCCGCTGATCTTCCGCGATGTGCAGGAGGAGGAGTATCGGCTTCTCGCGCCGCTCGCGGCGAAGCTGCTCGTTCAGGCGACGAAGGTGCAAATGGCGTATCTCTATCCCGATCGGTTCAAAAACGCGACCGAGGAGCAGTGGCGCGAGCATTTCGCCGAACCTCTGCGCACCGGGCGCGTGCCCGGCGAGGTCCTCGATTTTTATATTATCTGCCCGCTTGCCGAACAGGAGAAAGAAAAAGCGTGGCGACGCAGCTCACTGGAGGACGTGAAGAAGTTTATACTCGATCAGATGGATGAATCCTGATTTGTCGCTGCGCGACAAATCAGGATTTCGGATATCGGGTATCGGATCTCGCGGATCGTGCTTGTAAAGTCGACTGTTTCGGCTCTTTCCCGATTTCGCGGAGTTCATTCTATGATTTCAGTCGCAGCTCGGGCACGATATCCGATCCCCGATCCCCGATATCCGCAAACAAAAGACCTCGACAAACTCGACAAATCTGTATAAATCAAAAAGACGGACCTTCGCAGGCCCGTCTTTTTGATTTATACGAAAAGCATCTTGATCGCGGCGAAGAACTGACGGAACAGTCTGCCGAGATACAGGAAAAAGCCGACGAAAGCGCCCACGCCTTCGATCCCGGTATTTCCCGTGATCGGTTCGGACTGCACGCCGTATGCCGTCTCGGCGACGACGCTGACCGTATACTCGCCTCCGGAAAAGCCGTCAAGCGTGCATTCGGTGATCTGCGCGCCGTCCGCGAGATAATACTTCGGCAGCGCCCATTTCTTTTCAACAGTCACGCCGCTCTTGTTGACGACGCTCACCCGGTACAGGACGACCGGCATCCCGTCGGAAGACTCCGCGGCGGGGATCAGCACCTTGCAGCCGCCCTCGACGGGCTCGAACTGCAGCGCCGCGCCGTCGGCAAAAACGGGGGCTTTCGAACGCGCCGCCTGCTTTTCGGGCGTATACTCCCGGTTCGCGGGGTCCGCGGGCGCGTCGAGAACGTATTCGCAGAGCTGCCCGTTCGCTTCGACGTCCATTCCGCGCAGCCGCAGGCGGTTCCCGGCGTCCACTTCAACGACCCAGTAAGTCGCGGTATCACCGCTGTCCTCCGGATGATAGGTGCGCGTGTCGTCAATGGTGAATTCCGAATAATAGATCGCGCCGGTCCCCACGGCGGTATATCCGCCCTGCCAGAGCGAGCGGGGATCGTTGAGCGGATAATGCGAATGACCGGAGAAATCCACCACCTGCGGATACGCATTCAGAATGTCGTTGAAAAACGTCACGCCCCAACCTTCATAAGACGAGCTGCCGTAGACGGTATTTCGGTTGTGTTCGTGATGCGTGACGAAAACGGGCTTCGCGGGGTCCTCCGCCACGGCGGCGTCCAGCTGCTCCCGCAGCCAGGAAAGCTGCGCTTTCGTATAGTGCACGCCGTCGGTATCGGAAGCGGACAGGCCGATGAAATGATAGCCGCCGATCACCTTGTGAAAGTCCGCGTCGAGCCCGGTAAGATCCGTAAAATTCTGCCGGAGCTCTTTGCGGGGCATGACGTAGCCGTCGTGATTCTTCGCCACGACGCCGAGGAACTGGGTCCCCTCGCGCAGCGAGCCGGAAACGTAGCTCCAGAATTTATCGAATTCTTCCTTTGTGCCGTCGTTGGTCAGATCGCCCGCGACCAGCAGCGCGTCAAGCTTGTTATAAGCCGCGTCGCCGTCTGCGAGCGCATACCCCTGCGAAAGCATTTTCTCGATCCGGATGCAGGTCGTATCGCTGTCCGAACGGACGTGGGTGTCGCTCGCGGCGATAAAACGCAGCACCGGCACGAACGCGTCGTCCGCGGCAGAGGCGGGCAGCGCAAAGACGGACGCGAGCATCAGACAGGACAAAAGAATGCAAATCAGTTTTTTCATGAAAAAATCTCTCCTTTTCTTTGTTCCGTTTTTTTCCGGTATGTTTGATCCGATATTTTCAAAATTCCGCCGGGCGGATCAATCCGTGTTTTCCCCGTACAGCAGCTCCGTTTCGTCTTCGGTGTAATGCTTTCATCATATGATCTCCGTATTATCTGCCGTCCTTTGCGGGATCCCGGATCTGCACAAGAAATAATTCTTTTATCGTTTTGCGTAAAAATACGGGCCGCAGCAATCTCCCTCATGGGTCACAATATACGTCCAGCTTTCATCTGAGGCGACAACATAACATTCCGTACATTCGTCAAGCTGCGCAGCGGTAGGTTCGCTGTATTCCGGTTCATGATCGCCGTTATCCGGCCACGGCTCATAATATCGCGCGTTTTTCCTGTCCGCGGCGTCAAAAGCCTCACGCGCCGCTTTACCGGTCAGAAAACGATCTTTCGGGATCAGCTCCCATGAAAAAACATGCCAGATGAGATTCCCGCGAGCCAAAACGTGCCGCTCAAGGGCGTCGGTTTCGATATCACCCGCAAATACGTTCAGCCAACGTTTTTCAAACGGACTGAGATCCTGAACAGGCGAAACAAACCGTTCAAACAGCGCGGCGACCTCTTCATCGGTCAGCGGGCGGGGATAACCCACCGCCTTGACCTCGTCCTGCGCCTTGAGCGCCATCGCGAAGACGTCCTCCCGGCGGATCTTCACAGTCGAGGTATCGATCCCGACCGATCTGATCAGCGCGTCGACCGCGTCGATGAACGCGTCCGCCGTTTCTTCAAATCCGCAGGCGGCGGCAAGCGCGGCGAGGGGCGCGTCCACGTAGGGGCGCGAGGCTCTGAGCACGTCGGTGAACACCGCCGCGATCGCGAGACCGTGCGGGATATGGATGAACTCGCCGAAGCGGTGCGCGAGGGCGTGGATATACCCGGTGCTGGCACGTCGGAACGCGATTCCCGCCCGGTGCGCGGCGTTCAGCATTGCCGCGCGCGCCTCGAGGTTCCCGGGCTCGTCCGCCGCGGTCTTCAGGTTAGCGAAGATCGCCGCGGCGGCTTCGGGCGCGCACTGCAGATCCTCGCGGAACGCGTCGGCATAGAGGCTGACGAACGCCTCGACGATGTGGCTGAGCGCGTCGATCCCGGTGAAGGCGGTCGTTCCGCGCGGCACGGAGAGGGTCAGAACGGGGTCGAGAATGATCGCGTCGGGCAGGAATTTCGTGCCCGCGAAGGGCTTTTTCTTGCCCTCCCCGTCGCCGAGCACGGCGAAGATCGTGACCTCGGAGCCGGTGCCCGCGGTCGTGGGGACGGCGATGAACGGGACGCATTTTTCCGCCTTGCTGTCCACCTTGCACAGGTCGTCGATATCGCTGCCGGGGTTGCCCGCCCGCAGGGCGGTAATTTTTGAAATATCGAGCGCCGAGCCGCCGCCGAGGGCGATCACGCCGTCGCAGCCGTCACGCTCATACGCGGCGAGCGCCGCGTCCGCGTCAACGAGCGTCGGCTCGCCCGGCAGATCGGTAAAGACCGTATACGCAGGCAGCTTTTTCAGTTCTTCCGCGACGGAGGGCATCGCGAGCGCCGCCGGGAAGGTGACGATCATCGGCTTTTTCATGCCGAGCTTCGCCGCGCACTCCGCAAGGCGCGACACGCTCCCCGCACCTTCAACCGTCTCGCTCGCGGGCAATTCCGCGTCGCGCAGCACGCCGAGGATCAGGCGCTGGATATAGGTCATCGTGCCGCCGGTCGAGCGCATCGGACGCGGCACAAAGCCCTCGGGCACGGCGCAGTGCCCGCCGCGGTTCAGATACGCGCTGTCCGGCAAAGTCCACCGGAAGCCGCGCTTTTCGAGCTCGCCGACCGTAAACGCCGTGCCGACCTCGATATTCTCACTTCTTGCGGAGATGAGCGAATAGAACTCGAACACGTGCACGTCGCGGTCCTCCGCATTGGCGGCGACGGTCTCGATCGTCACCGCGGTGGAGACCTCGCGGTAAGGCGCGCCGAGCCCTGCGAAGAGCTCGCGCACGGGCAGATAATTCGGATTGATGATATGATAGATCTCATTGATCCCGTCGGAGAGGGCGAGCAGCGTCACCGCCCGCGCCGCCTCGTCGATCGCGGTGAAATCCATCGGGTATTTATCCATATTGTCGTTGACGATCCCGAGCTTCAGCAGCGCGCGCACGCGGTGCAGAAAGCCGTTGTCGTCGGTATTGGGCTGGAATTTGCCGTCGCTGACGCGCCAGGTCAGGTTGCCCATGCGGAAGATATTGACGGGAAGCCCTTCGCGCCGCGCCTCCAGCGCGATCTTCTCCGCCTCGTATTTTGAGTGGATATAGACGTTGTCGGCGTAATGCTGACCGATATACAGCACCGTCTCGTCGAACGCGGCGTTCTTATGATCCTCGAGCACGGTGCCCGCGCCGCAAAGGCTCGTCGTGGACGTGTGGTTCAGCACCGCGTGCGCGTCGCGCGCGAATTCGATCACGTTTTTCGTGCCGCCCACGTTCGTGCGTTCAAGATCCGCGTAGTCGCCGGCATGGTGTACGTTCGCCGCGGTATGGATCACCGTATCGACCTGTTCGGCGAGGGCTTCATACTGCTCGTCGCGCATGCCCAGACGGGGCTTTTCGATGTCGCCGGTCACGACGCGCACGCCCGGCAATTCAGACACGCCGAAATAGTAGGAGAGCCGGCGCGCCAGGCGCTCGCGGCTGCGGACGGGCACGACCGTTTCGACGCCGCGCTCCGAGAGACACTTGAGGATATGCGCCCCGAGGAAGCCCGTCGCGCCGGTCAGCAGCACGCATTTCGGCGCGCCCGCGCGCTTCCCGCCGCGGGTCTCGGCAATGATCCGGTTATAGATCTCCTCATCCTCATCTTTCACGTCCGTGCGCATATCGTCGATCGCGGAAGCGAGCAGCCCGAGGAAGGGCCTGTCGTAGATCAGCTGCGGCTCGATATTGAGCTGCAGCGCAAGCTCCACCGCGGTCAGGCTGCTGCCGCCCACGGCGAAGAAATTGTCGTCGATCCCGACCTCGTCGAGCGAGAGCAGCTCCGCCGCCGCGGCGCAGACCTTTTTCTGCGTCGGCGTTTCGGGCTTTCTTATCTCGCGGACGGCTTTCGCGTGCTCGCCGCTGCGGATGATCTTCATCGAGGCGTTGCGCGGGAAGGGCGCGTCGCGGACGACAAAGCGCGAGACGCGCTGGAACGTGGCGAGCCCCGCGTTCACCCGCTGCAGGACCTCGATCATATGGGCGTTCACGTCCGTAACGTTCTGCGCGCGCAGCTGATCGCGGTCGAGGAAGACCTCGGCGACGATGGCGTTGCCCTCGCCGTAGCAGATCACTTCTTTCACGGTCAGTTCATCGGCGAAACGGTCCTCAAGCTGCTCCGCCGAGACGTTCTCGCCGTTGTCGAGCAGGATCAGGTTCTTCGACCGCCCGGTCAGATACAGGAAACCGTCGTCGTCAAAATAGCCGAGATCGCCGGTGCGGAAATAGCCGTCCTCGGTGAACGCTTCGCGGGTCGCCTCTTCGTTCTTATAATACCCGCAGAACACCGAGGGTCCCCTGACCAGCAGCTCCCCGCCGCGGATGACCGCTTCCATGCAGGGGATCGGCTTGCCGACGGAGCCGGGACGGTGCATCGCCATCGCGTTGTTCGCGATCACGGGGGCGCACTCGGTCATGCCGTAGCCGTTGAGCACCGGCACGCCGGTCTTCTCAAAGCGGATCGCAAGCTCGGGCTCCAGCGGCGCGCCGCCGGAAATAATGTCGATGATATTGCCGCCGAAGAACGCTTTGACCGCCTGCGTCTGCGTAAGATCCGGGCGGCTTTCGGCAAATTTGAGCGCGCCGAACATCAGCTTTTTCGCAAGCTGCGGCACGACCGCCATGGATTCGGGCTTGAACAGGCGGATATTATCCATGATATTCGGCAGGGAATCGTTGATATAGATCTCCTTGCCGTGCACCATGCCCTTGGTGATGATCGTCGTAAAGCAGAAGCAGTGGCTCAGCGGCAGCACGCATAAAAGTGTATGCGTCGGGCAGTCCACGTGCACGCTAGTCGCCGCAAGAACAAAATTCTTATGCGTGATCATCACGCCCTTCGGGAAGCCCGTCGTGCCGCTGGTGAACACGATCGCGCAAAGATCGTCGGGCGCGGGCTCGTCGGTATACTCCCCCGCCCACTCCCGCAGAAGGCCGCCGAGCGAAAGAACGCCGTCCTGCGGCGTGCCGTTCAGCTGAATGAAATATTCGACCTGCGGCGCTTTTTCTTTCAGCAGAGGAACGAGCCCCGCGTGCGCTTCGTCGAGAAAAACGACGCGGCAGTCGGCGAAATCCACAAGGCGCATGAGCTGTTCCGGCGTTTCGTTCGCAGCGAGGGGCACGGCGACCGCGCCGGCGCTCACCGCGCCGAAATACGCCGCCACCCACTCGTAGGAGTTGGCGGCGATGACCGCAGCCTTCGCGCCGCGCAGATCCTTCGCGGTGAAAAACCGGCAGAGCGCGTTCACATCCGCCTGAAAATCCGCGTAGGTGCGGCTCTGCACCCCGTCAGGCGATTTGAACGTGATAAACGGATCCGCGCCGAAGTTTTCGGCGGCGTAATCCGTCATATGCTTCAGATTGCGAAGCGAAGTCAGATCCTCAAGGAGCATCGTTCGACCTTCTTTCCGTGATGATAGATGACCCGAAAAAAGCGTGATCGGCAGCGGGACGCGCTTCGTCTGCACGTCCGGACTGCCGATCCCGGTCATAAATTCAGATTTTGTCTTCCGGCGAGAACTGCGAAAGCTTCATAAAATCGACCTTCTGCAGGTTCGTGCGCGGGATCTCGTCAATAAAGCGGATATCCTTCGGGATGCTGAACACCGAAAGGTTGTCCGTGATCAGCTCGGTGATACGGCGGCGGTATTCCTCCTCGTCGCCCTCTTTTTTGAGCACGACGAACAGGCGCACGATCGGCTTGTCGTCAAGATAGCCCTGCACCGCGCAGCTCTCGCGCACGAAGGGCAGATCGTCGACAAGCTGCTCGATATCCACCGGGTACACGTTGTAGCCGGAGATGATGATCACGCGCTTCTGTCTGCCGATAAAAGTGACGTACCCGTCCTCGTCGATCTTGCCGAGGTCGCCGGTCAGTACCCATCTTGTGCCGAACGCGTCGCGGTAAATGCCGGAATCGACGGGGCCGTTCTTCGTCAGATACCCCTGCATGAGCGTCGGACCGGTGATCGCGATCTGCCCGACCTCGCCGGTGGGCACCGCGTTGTTGTTCTCGTCCCAGATCTCGATGCGAAGGCCCTGCAGCGCCTTGCCGATGGTGCCGGGCTTGTTCGCCCACAGCGGGTTGACCGCGTTGACGGCGCAGCACTCCGTAAGGCCGTAGCCCGCGCAGAATTCCGCGTTCGAGCCGTTTTTGCGCATGACCGCATAGATCTTTTCGAGCAGCGTCGGGCTGACGAAATCGCCGCCGGAATACATCACGACGATGTTGCCGAGAGCGGGATCGTCGAACTCCGGCATGGCGATCAGTTTTTTATACATATTGGGAACGCCGTTGAACTCGACGACGTGGTTCTGCTTCATCAGCTCGATGAACTGCGCCGGGTCGAACTTCGAGATGAAAATGACCCGCGCGCCCTTGTTCAGCGCCACAAGACCGCCCGCGCACAGACCGAAGGCGTGGAAGAACGGCATCGCGCACAGCTCCGTATCGTAACCGACGTTTTTCACGGCAATGTTGCTGGCGCCGAGGCCCCACACCACGTGGTTGAACGCGAGGTTCGAGAGCTTGATCGTCTTGCTCTTGCCGGTGGCGCCGCCGCCGTTCATATAAGCGGCGAGCAGGTTCTTCCCCTCGGGGATGCTGTTGACCCGCTCCCCCGCGTAACGTCTGAGCACGGAGGGATATTCGTAGACGTTGACCGACCCGGACTGCACGCTGCGCAGCGCCTCGGGATCGATCGGGCAGGCGGTCTTATCGGCGAGGGCGTACTCCTTCGGCGAGCAGAGGATGATCGGAAGACCGCGTTTTTTGAGCATGGGCGCGTATTTCGGCGCGAATCTGTCGAGCAGCATGATGCCCTTGGAGCCCGTAAAATCAAGTATATCCTCCACGTTCTCGGGCGGCAGGAGCGGGTGCACGAAATTCACGATCACGCCGATCTTGTTCAGCGCGAGGAAGGTGATGATGCTCTCGGCGTTGGTCGGCATGAAGATCGTGAACACGTCCTGCTCCTTAATGCCGAGCTCGCGGTAGAAGAACGCGGCAAGGCCCTCGACGTCGCTGACGAATTCGCTTTTTTTGTGATCCATCCCCGCGTGGCAGAAGACGTTGTATTCGCCGTACTGCGCGGTGTTGCGCAGAAAATACTCCCAGCAGGAAATATCGGTCGGCGGGTATTCTCTTGATTGGGCGGTGATCGGAAGATCGGACATAGTATATCACTCCTGTTTTTTCCTTTTCTGATTTTTCGGATCCCGTGCGCAAAGCACGAAGTCGAAATAATTCAATGGCTGTCGTTTATTATACTATTTCCCGCAACAAAATACAATATAAAAAACACAAGATTATACTGTTTAATTGCTTTTTTTTGCGGGATGTAATTATATAGCCGTCACTTCGCGGCGTCATGATCACCGGACCGTGAAATTTATGCAGGTCCCGCTCCGGGACTTAAGGACGTTTCTTTCCGTTTTTCGCGACGGACACGGAATGGTTTGCGAATTGCGGCGCCGCCGTCGGCGGGCACCTTGTATTATTCCCGTCGCCTGCGATCAAAACAAAGATCGTCATATCTGCTTAGCTTCGGCTTATACACCTTATGCTACTATACAAATCTAAACGGAATATGAACAATGAAAAAAACGAATTCATCTCCGTCCGGACGCATTTTCAAATATACACTCGGCATAGGGAATTATGCGGTGAAGCGCTTTCCGGCGCAGTCTGACGCTTTGCGATAAAACCCGCTTCTCTGATATCCGCTCAGACGCCCGTTCCTGCGTTCTCATGCCGATCCACGGTCGAATTGCCCCCCGATCGTTTCGCAAAGCGCGATAATCTCAACCGCGAAATCAAATATATCTGCACCGACACGGCCGATCCTGCTTATCATGCTGCCTTAATCCGACAGATGCGATCTCCCGTGTCGGCGGGAATGCGAATACAGACATTTATTTGTCGAGATATCGCCTGACGGCGATTCGATATGTTGACCTTCGGTCAACTCGATATATGCTCGCAAAGCGAGCATACGATATGTGATTGCTGCGCTATCACGAGACATTCAGCTTACGGCGTTACAGGGCCGGCAGCCGGCCGTGAAATTCCGAGATATCGCTTCGCGATATCTCGGAATTTCACATCTTCCATCCGGCGCGTTCCCACAGAAACTGGAGCAGGACGTTTTCCTGCCGGTTGAAATCTTCATAATAACGCGGTCCGTACCGGAACAGGCCGTTGTTCCCGGACGCCAGCAGAGCGTACAGACGCTCGTAGAGCGGGTCGCATTCCGCAAGAAACGGGAACACGCGTTCGTTGGCGGGCAGAAAATACTGGAGCTGTCCGTCCAGCGTGCAGACTTCACGGACGAACTCTTCGCCCGATAAGATCTGCATCAGCGCAAGACAGTCCCCGAGCTTCTCCGCCGGGACGCGCCTGCCGAGGGAAACGAAATCCGCCATGAAAAGCGGCTTGTCGCCGTAACCGGTCGCGGAGAAATTCGCGAAACAGACCGCGTAATCGTCCGGTTTGAAATAACGCATGCTTTCGGTGAAACCGAGAAAGTACCGGCATTCCCCTCGGTTGAAGCGGCCGATCCCGCCGTAATCCTCAAGACTCGATCGCTCCAGAAACTCCCTGCCGCCGATCAGCTCGAGAAGATGCTCCATCACCTTCAGGCGCAGGACCGGATCCCGGTTGCTGCACATGGTCTGGAGATAATAATACATCACCATGGAACGCATCGGGATGGCGACGTTTTCATGCAGGTCCGTGATCTTACGGACGTGCAGATCGTCCTTTTTTCGGCAGATGAGGGCGTTGGAACAGAGCATGATCGGAAAGCCGTATATTCTCCGCCCGACCCTGCTTTTCTCGGTGACCCAGGGGAATATGCCGTCGACGGAAACGCCGTCCGGAACGGGCCGCAGAAAGCCTTTTGCCGCGAGCGAAGACAGGACCACGCCGTCGTACGCGTAGAGGTCGCCGTCGGTCTTCGGGAGGTCTTTGTAGCAGTTCCATTCCCGGAAGTCGATCTTCCGCGCGCTGCCGGTCCGGCGGAAGCGGTCTTCCATCAGTTCGCGGTAGGAATCCGTGCCCGTCAGGTTGAAATAATAAAAGATGATATCGGAGTTTTCGGACATATCGTTCGCCTTCTTCGACCTGTTTCATTCAACAGACTCGTTCTTACGGACTTCGCGCGGGAAACGCAAGAGAGCATAGAGCGGTCGTCTGTGTGAGACCGATCATTCTTTAAAAAATGAGATCGTATGCATCATCTGTTTTGCTTCCAGATACTGTACTTGCATGCTTTTACGGTTGTATTACCGCCGTCAAGTTCTATTAGTTTTCTGACGGTATCTTCGGGTAATGATCGATAGTGTTTCAGAAAATCATTTTGTGACTTAAAACGTGCTCTGTATTCGGAGTAGGTGGCGCCTGCCGTCAATGGTCTCTGACACATTCTGTTCTTTTTCCATATGCCGGACAGCATTGCCGAAAATGCAGTTCGTATCATATCCGCATGCTCCGGGGAAGCCGGGACGGCAAAGTAGGCTCTGACCGAATACCGCGGGAAGGTCATGGAGAAAATCTCTGTATCACGCAGACGATCCGGCAGATTATCACAAAGCCGACATTCAATTTCACGGAAATACTGCTGTTCGGGTTTCCTGCTTCTGTGATTGTAGATCAGAACGCTGTGCCCATGGCATAAGTATTCTTTGACCTCTTCATAATACGCATATTTTACACTGCGCGGACTTCCCTTTTTTGCCGAAGGAACAATTAACCCGTTGTCCGGGTCCAGAAAAACCAGCTCCGCATTTTTTGTCCGAAAGAAAGACAGGGCCTGCGCATGCCAATCTTCACGGTTTTCAACAGGGACCGTTTTGCTGAAATAGACTGCGCCGGGTATCAGATCGGCTTGCTCGAGAGCACGAACAGATCGGCCGTCACCCTTGGCACTGGCAATTTTTGTAAGTTTTTCCGCAAGAACAGGGTCGCAATCTTTCACATCATGCAGATCGAAATATCCGCCGTCATTCTGCTTATAGCTTCCGTTTGCTTTTTTTTCGGAAGCAAGAGGCTCTGTTCTGTACCAGTTTACCCCGATAGACAAACCTTGATTTTGTAATTCATTCAGCAAGGCTATTTTACCGTAATCTCCTATATCGCCGGCATATCTATCCTGCATAGTTCAGCTTCACCTTTCTTTTATGGTTGGATAAACAGTGTGCGGCCCGCAGTTGCTGCTTTGTTTTAATCAGCAAGGACGGGTGCCGTCTCACGATCGGACGGTGAAAAAGTCAGAAGTCTGTCTGCGGCCTGCGGGCAAGATATAATATGTAGGTGTCGTAAAACTCGATCCTGTTGCCCGCATCCGGAACGGCTTCTCTCAGGCCATTGAGAAAAGGCTTTTCTCCGGTTCCGGCAGACAGAGATGATCGACGTGCGTGCCGCTGTATGCCGCGTATTCGTCTGCGGTGAAAACTCTCTTTCCGAAAAAGAAGCGTCTTTCAATTTTGTTTCCTGCATTCATAATAAATAACCGGGATCAGATCCGTCTTTTCAGCTTCAGCTGAAAAACGGGTTTCGTTACGTATTCCATATAGATCGGTCTTCCCGTATATTCCGAAAATGCTTTGTACCGCTCAATGACGGCGGGATATTCCATCATTTCCGGCACTCTGTCCGCTGGGAAATATGCGGATTCGGAATTCTCATCCGAAGGTCTCGGCATACCGCTTTTTGCCCTGCATATGAAATCAAGCATGATCTTTGTGGGTACTTCTTTCACACCGTTATACCCGGGATAACTGCCGGTGTTGGACGAAATGCAAAACACCTCGCCCACGTCGATATCAACGCCGGTTTCTTCCATGACTTCCCGCTTTACGGCGTCGATCACGTTTTCCCCGACTTCGACTTGGCCGCCCGGGAATACCCACCCGTCGCGGTTGTGTTTTACCAGAAGGATCTCATCGTTCTCGTTGATAACGATACCCGCCGCAGCAACGATATGCGTCGGCATGACCCACGGCATATTCTCCATTTTTTTATCCTCTCTCTCAAACAAGATTCGGTATTTATCGGGCAAATCCATATATATCAGGTATGACGTCCGCCCCGAATGTGCGTACCCCCATTCTGTACATCGCTTTGGCGTGGATCCTGTCATGCCAGATAAAGCGTCTGAGAACCTTACGCACCGACCATTGCTCATCGTAACTGCCCGTTACGGTTTCAAGCGATAAATACCCCGGAACGGATTCAAGCGCTTCGAATCCTTTTGCCCTGCATGAAACGATGGAACCTTCATTGTCGGCTTCCACACCGATTTCGGAGAAATAGTATTCATTGACATTTTTCGTGTGCTGATATATTTCCTCCGCAGTACGGGGAACAGAACCGTAAAACGTCTTACGAAAAGGAAGGGCGCTCTTATGTTTATCGGGGAACGAACTGTAGAGCGAGTAAAAATCCTCGGCAGATTTCAAAGCCAGAGATTTTAGATATTGATATTCTTCGGCGCTCAAGGGTTCTTTTTCGGTCGCGAACAAAACGTCGCTGTCTGCGTCCCTGATCTGCAGATCGGATTCCTTTTCCTGAACGATCTCGATCTCGTAATCATCAAACGGAGCCTCCCGCAGCCAGAGCCGGAATCGCCGGATCTCTTCAGGCATTTTTCGTATTGCTTCTTCTTTAGAGGCGCCTCGTGAAAAAGCCCCTGCAAAATTGTCGGCATAAAGAATGCTGTCGTCGCCGTTATGTTCCCACACGCAGTATATTTTCATTTTTGATCTCCGAGTTTGTTGTCAGTCATTTGTTATCATCCAAAATGATTATAGAATACTCCGGGGTTTATGTCAATGTTATATCGCTGCGCGACTTGAAATGCGACTCTGCAATATGATAAACAGCTTCTTTGCCATACAGGTAATCACTTGCGCTGCAAGTGTATGTAATCAACACGAAGTGTCGTATGGAATCAGTCCGCAGGACTGCATGGAATCAGCGCGAAGCGATGTATGTAATCAACACGAAGTGTTGCATGTAATCAAGCCGACGGCGAAAGAATACACGCGCGTACGCGTGATGCCATGCACGGCGGAGCCGTGATTACATACAATGCGCAAAGCGCATTGATTATATGCCAAGCCTCCATTCCGTCGGCTTGGATAAAAAACGGACAGCTGTCGCTGTCCGTTTTTTGTGTATCATCGCCCAAAAGTGCACTTTTTGAGGTATGAAATCCTAAAAGTACACCGGCAGCCAAGATGGAAAAGTGAAGTATAACTCCCTTATTCTTTCGGTTTTTGGTATTCAGCAAAAAAGAACAAGGGCAAGTCGTCGTTTTCCACGCTTTTATCATAAGAGCGCGGTTCTTCGGCATGCGTCAAAACAAGTCCTACGTCGGCAGCGGCATTCAGATAACAGAACAACGGGCGGTGGAAATGTGTCGTTTCGCCCCAAAAACGGTTCACTATTACTGTTGGTGAAAGGTATGAAGTAACCAGCTTGCCGAACCGGTAACCGTTTTCGTCCGTCTGCCAAGCGCAATAAAACGCAGGGTGAACGATGGAATACCAGAAAACGCCGCCCAGCTTCAGTAAGCGGGCGCACTCCGAAAAAACAGGCTCAATGTTTTCGATATCCATCAAAACCTGATTGCAAAAAACGATATCGAACAAACCGGAGGAAAACGGAAGCGGCCGGGTAATATCCGCAAGGAAAAACGAACCGGCCGGGGATCTGTTTCTTGCGATATCGAGCATTGCCTCTGCGCCGTCGATCCCGACCACGTTTCCGCCGATCCTACTGAAATAATCGGTATACCATCCGTACCCGCAGCCGAGGTCAAGCACTTTTTCACCGTTCAGCTTTCTAAAGCGTTGTTTTACGAATGTTTTATTTAATTCAGCAAAAGCGGAACACTCCTGGCCGTCGGTAAACGATTGAGCCGCTTGATTCCATTGTTGAATTATCGTATCGCTCATTTTGTAAACCTCTTTCCCATGGTCAAAAACAGAGTACCCTTTTTACGAAAAAATGCTGGCTATTGGTTATCTTTTGCCGTGCGGCAGGAGGCTATAAAAAGTCTGCGGATGTTTCCACATAGTTTTTCGGTATTGTGGTAGCTTATTTCATCAATACGGTTTGTTTCAAACATCAGTTTCAGCCAATAGCTTGTTTCATTTGCCTCTTTCAATGCGATTTCAAGCTTTGCGATAAAGTCCTTTTTGCTGTGCGCATACTGCGCTTCATGGATATTCGCGCCAACTGATGTGCCTGCACGCGCAAGCTGATCGGTCATGGAAGAGCTTTTCGGCGCAGAAACGCCGTCTATCAAGTTTACGATCGCAACGGCAAATTCAAAAGACAGATCAAGAAGTTTGTTATCAGACATTTTTTATCACCCGAAAAATATTATAAAAAAATTGGGGGTTCCTGTCAATGATATATCGCTTCGCGATATGATATACGCGGCGGTTGCCGCGCATGATATACAGCCGCTTCGCGTCTGCATGATATAAGAACCTGCCCTGCGGGCAGAACCTTGTTACTCGCTTTGCTCGTAATAATATCCGTTC
>JAFRPB010000201.1 GCA_017429345.1 Clostridia bacterium
CGGAGAAATTGTATATTTTTCAATAGATTTAACCGTTTTGCATTTTTCGCCCGTCCAAAAAGGACGGGACTCAAAACGCAAGCGGGCGGTCATGCCCGCCCCTACATCCGTGTGCCTGACGCCTCGACAAATCAGAATTTATCGTTCAGATTATTCTTCCCCTTATGATGATAGGGATAGATACGCAGCAGGATATAGCCGATCACGGCGCCGATCGTATTGTTGATCGTGTCCGCCATCGTATCCATCAAAGCAAAGCGCTGCATATACTCCGGCGAATCCTTCGGGTAGCCGGGATCGATCAGCACGTGATAGCCGCCCTCCCAATCCTGAATGGCATAGTTCCAGTGCTGACTGTCGCCGTGAGCGATCTGGTCGTAGGAGAACTCAAACAGCTCCCACAAAACGCCGAACATAAAGCAGAAACCCAGCGAGGCAAATAAAATAATCGGAAGATTGACCTTGCATTTGTCGCGTTTCTGCATCGCGCACATGAATTCATACCCCGCGTAAACGCCGATGACGGCGCCGAGGGTGTGCAGCATCGAATCCCACCACCAGAGGGTGTAATACATGTTCAGATACGCGCCGCAGAACGCCGTGGCGAAAATAAAGGGCGCAGATACGTTCTGCACGTATGCAGGGATCTGCCGCAGGAAAGATTTCTCCGGGAAGAGCATGAAGATCTCCCAGAGGAACATCGCGGCGGTATTTGCGCCCATCTGCAGAAGGTTCTGCCCGAAGGGGATGTCTCTTGATACGTGCAGCCATTCGGGCATTTTATCCTGAAACAGCGGCAGGAACGCGCCGAAGATCATCATCGCGCGGAAGATCCACCAAAACGCGATCTCCCACTTTTTCGCACCGGAAAAAATTCTTTTGAAATAATTACGCAATTCAATTCACCTATTCTCTGTCGGAATTTGTTATATATTAGCATATTGACGTTATTATAGCAAGGGGAATTTATTAAGATTCGGTTAAATTCTGATTTATCGGGATGTAAGGCAGTAGGCAATAGTCATTAGGCATTAGGTAACAACCGAGGCGCACTGCGCAAAATTGACAAGTCTATTGCCTAATGCCCAATGCCTAATGCCTGTAAATTCTGATTTATCGGGAAGAAAGGCAATAGGCAGTAGGCAATAGGCATTAGGTAACAACCGAGGCGCACTGCGCAAAATTGACAAGTCTATTGCCTAATGTCCAATGCCTAATGCCTGTAAATTCTGATTTAACGGCTTCGCCGTTAAATCAGAATTTGAAATACTCTTCTATCTCCGCCCTGAACTTCTCTTCCAGCTCCGCGGCGCAGCGCTTGTACTCCTTCCGGTCGGTACCGGTCAGCGTCACCGGGTCGAGCACCTTCATATGGATCGTGCCGCCGGTGATCTTGCCCGCGGCCTCAAACCGTTCGCCCGCGTCGAACAGCACGACGGGAACGATGGGATATTTTCCGCTCTGCGCAATTTTGAACGCACCGTTCTTGAATTCGCCGATACGCGGGTAATCCTTTGTGCGCGTTCCCTCGGGGAACACGACCATGCTCACGCCGCGCGCAAGGTTTTCTTCGGCGGCTTTCAGCGCGCGCACGCCCTCCCGGGGATTTTCACGGTCGACGAATACACACGACAGCTGCGTGCACCAACGCCTTGCAAGCGGAATTTTCTCGTGCTCTTTTTTCATAATAAACCCGCAGGGCCGGTTATTCTTCACAAACGCGAGCATCACCAGCGCGTCGAAGATGCTCTGATGATTGGCAATGAATACGCAAGTGCCCGCGGGGATCTTCTCCGCGCCGTCAATCTGCATTTCGATTTTCGCCGCGCCAAACAGTTTCTCGCAGACCCTATCCGCAAATTCGCTCATAAGTCTGTCGCGCTCGTCAAGTCTTCCCGCGGCGGCGAGTGTTTCGGCTTTTTTCAAAAGACCGAGATTGCCGAAAATCAGCGCCCCGACCGAACCGAATACCTTCAGTTTTCCCATAACCGTTCTCCGTTTCTTTATGATAATGCGGTGTTGCCTTACAGATCAATCACCAGCTCGACCGGACAATGGTCCGAGCCGTCGATATGCGCATGGATCGACGCGGACTGCAGTTTCTCCGCAAGAGACGCGGAAACGACGAAATAATCGATGCGCCACCCTGCGTTGTTCGCGCGCGCGTTATAGCGATAGGACCACCAGGAATACGCGCCGGTCAGATCCGGATAGAAATACCGGAAAGTATCAATAAAACCATCCTCGTTTACCAGGCGTGAAAATTTCGCGCGCTCCTCGTCGGTAAAGCCCGCGTTGCCGCGGTTGGATTTGGGATTTTTCAGATCGATCTCCTCATGCGCGACGTTCAGGTCGCCGCAGAAGATCACGGGCTTTTGTTCCTGCAGCCCGAGCAGGTAATCGCGGAAATCATCCTCCCACGCCTCGCGGTACGGCAGGCGTTTGAGCTCATTCTGCGCGTTGGGAGTATAGACCGTGAGAAAATAATAATCCGGATACTCGAGCGTGATGACGCGGCCCTCGGTATCATGCTCGGGGATCCCGATACCGTAAGTCACGGCAAGCGGCTCTTCCTTCGCGAACACCGCGGTGCCGGAATAGCCTTTTTTCTCGGCGTAATTCCAGTAACAATGGTATCCCTCGGGAGCGAAGTCCGTCTGCCCCTCCTGCAGCTTGGTCTCCTGCAGGCAGAAAATATCCGCGTCCGCGTCATAAAACACGTCCTCGAAATTCTTTTTCAGCACGGCACGAAAGCCGTTGACGTTCCAGGATATGAATTTTTTCAAAGCCGAAGCGCCTCCTTTTGTTTTATCGGCCACCGAAAGCTTCAACCTTCGAATCAAAACGCGGATCGGGGATCGGATATCGTGCCGAAACCGCGGCTCAAATCATAAAAATATACTATGCGATGTCAAGAAAAAGCAGGAACCGTCAAATATACAAGTACGATCCGCGAGATCCGAGCCCCGATATCCGAACTTCTGATTTATCGCTCCGCGATAAATCAGAAGTTACGCCTGCTCTTTGATCGCCTTCAGCGCTTTGGCAAGCTGATCGGGGCAGGATGTGCCCTTCATGCCGCAGCGGATGCCGTCAAGCCGCGCAACGACGTCGTCGATTTTCTGTCCCTCGCAGAGCGCGGCAACGCCCTGTGTGTTGCCGGAACAGCCGCCGACAAAGCGGATCTTGTTGATCGTGCTTTTGTCGCCGTCGTCAATATCGATCAAAATTCCTCTGGAACAAACGCCCTTCGGCGTATACTGATACTGCATTTTTCTACTCCTTTCACACCCGTGCCGCGCGCGCTTCTTCCGCGCCGCGGCCGGTCGGGACGAAACTTACTGGCCGAGCGCCTTCGCCGCGAAATTCTTCTTCTTTTTCGGCTTATACTTCGGGGGATTCTCAAGCCTGTCGCGCGCGCTCTTGCTCTTCTCAAGCAGTTTATTGACCTCGATCACGGGCTCGACCATCGAGTCGCTGAGATAGGGGATGATCTCCTTCATGATCGCGGGATCGTTCCGGATCGAGCCGAGGATCGTCACCGCGATCAGGTTCTGCACCTCGTTTGTCCCGTTCTCAAAAATATCCGTAAACTGATTGAACAGCCGCCGCATCGCCTTGGGCTCATTCTGCCGGATCGTCTCCATGATATACGCGTTAGCGTGGTTCACAAAGAAGTCCTCGGGCAAAAACTCGCCGTAGGCGGCATAATTTTCTTTCAGATCGGCCTTGAGCTCGGGATAGATCATCACGATCCGCGCGGCGAGCGTCGCGGGATCATAGCTCATCACGCCGCCCTTGACCGCGGCTTTTGACACGGTTGCCGGCAGTTTATTGTTTTTCAGCGCGAGCTCCTTGACGCCGAAATTATCATCGAGGGTATCGATGATCTCGTTGGTCACGCTTTTTACATCCCGATCGTCATATTCATCCAGCAGCATCAGCGAGGTAGACAGCTTTGAAAACGCCTTATCGTCGTCCTCGGACGCGTTTTCATCCCCGAGCAGAAGAAAAATCTTTCCCTCGCTGTAGAGAAGACGCAGTTTTCCCTTGCTGCCGGCGTAATCAATGAAACAGGCTCCGCCGTCTCTTTCTTTCAGAGGAACCTCGTTTACCTTGACGCCCTCGGGAAAAACCGGAGCAAAGCCGTATTCGCCGATCTTCGCGGCGATCCCCTTGTAAACAACCGCCATTACATCGTTGATCTGAAGCATAATGATCTCCCTCTCAGCCGTTCAGCACGGCAAAATTCTTTTTATTGGATTTATACAGATTTTTATAAACCTCAAACTGTTTGTCATAGACCGCCTTCGGCGCCGGATCGGGCGTATAAACACGATCCGCCGGGATCAGCCGTTTCGCGTCGCGCACGCCGGAGATCAGCCCGATCCCCGCCGCTACGGTGACCGCGGCGCCGACCGCGCCGACGTTCTGCGGGCTCGCGACGGTCTCGACGGTTTTGCCTGTCACGTCCGCAAGGATCTGACAGGTCGCGGGGGACAGCGCTCCGCCGCCCACAAATCGAAGCGTATCGCCGACGGGCACCTTTTTATTTTCCGTCTCAATAAACCAACGCAGATGGTAGCACACGCCCTCGACCACCGCGCGGATCATCTCCGATTTGCCGGTGTCGAGGCTGAGATTGAAGAACATTCCGCGGGCGTTCGGATCCTCGAACGGGCAGCGGTTGCCGTGCAGCCACGGCGTAAAGATCACGCCGCCGCTCCCCGCGGGGACGCGCAGAATGATCTCGGTCATATAATCATAAAGGCTTGTGTATTTGCCCTCATACTCGTCAGCCACATGCGTTTTCTGAAGATAGATACCGATCTCGTCAAGCGCGAGATGATCCTTGACCCACTCAAGGCATTTGCCTGCCGTCTCCAGCTCGGCAAAATAATTATATCTGTCAGCGTCCGCCCCGACGATCGCGGCGATCATCGCGGAAGTATCGACCACGCTTCTGTCCGTCACGGTGGAAACCCAACCGGAGGTGCCGGAATACACATGCGTGTCGCCCAGCTCCACCGCTCCCGCGCCGACGCCGATCAGCGAAGCGTCTCCCCCGCCGCCGAACACAGCCGTACCCGGCCGCAGTCCGAGTTCGGCCGCCTGCTGCTCCCGCAGTTCGCCGACCTTGTCGTAAGACGCGATCAGCTCGGGCAGATGCCCGAAATTCACGCCGAGCATATCGCACATCTCGCGGCTCCACTGCTTTTTATGAATATCGTAAAGCAGCGCGCTGAACGCCGAATCATAGGTCATCACGCACCTGCCGGTCATGCGGCAGATCAGGTATTCCTTCACGTCGAGCCATTTATACGCGCGGGCGAAATTCTCCGGCTCGTGCGCCTCGATCCACTTATATTTCCATACCGGATCCTTGACCGACGCGGCGACAGCCCCCGTGATCCTCAGAGATTTCAGAAGCTTCGGGATATTCGCACCGGCGATCTGCGCGCCGTAAGCCATCCCCTTTTTCAGCTCCTCCCGCGCGCGTTGATCCATATAGCTCATGGCGCGGTGAACCGGCTTGCCGTCCTTATCCACAAGCACGAGTCCCTGCATCTGCGAGCAGAAAGAAATACCTTCGATCTTTTCCGCCGGGATCCCCGCTTTCTCAAGCGCCGATGCGGTCGTCTCGCACATCGCGCTCCACCACTCGTCCGGCTCCTGCTCCGCGCCGCCGTCCGGCAGCACATACAGCCGATAACCCGCAGAAGCGCTGCCGAGGATCTCGATCCGGTCGGAGAGCGCAAACACGCAGCATTTGACGCCCGTTGTGCCGACGTCATAAGTGATCGCGTATTTATTTTCCATATTGTTCATCCCTCGATCGCCGTTGCCTGCCGGAAACAGCGTATTGATCGGCCGCGCGAACGGATCACATCTCCCGTCTGCCGTCGATCGCTCTCGACAGCGTGACTTCGTCGGCATACTGAAGATCCGAACCGACGGGAAGTCCGTAGGCAAGCCGCGTGACAAGCACGCCGAAGGGCTTGATCAGCTTTGAAAGGTACATCGCCGTCGTCTCGCCCTCGGTATCGGAATCCGTCGCCATGATGACCTCGCGAACCTCGCCCGAGGATACGCGCGCCAACAGCTGCTTCACGGTAAGCTGATCCGGACCGATGCCGTCCATCGGAGAGATCGCGCCGTGCAGCACATGATAAACGCCCTTATACTCCCTCGTATGCTCAATCGCAAGAAGATCCTGCGGCTGCTCGACCACGCAGATGAGCCCCGCGTCGCGGCGTTCATCCTCGCATATTGCGCATTTTTCACCCTCGGTGTAATCACAGCACACCGGACAGCGGTGAATACTCGCGCATGCCTCTGTGATCGCGTCCGCCAGCGCTTTGGATTCCTCCGCCGGCAGAGATATGATATAGTACGCAAGCCGCTGCGCGGTTTTTCTGCCGACGCCCGGCATCCGGGCGAATTTCTCGGCGAGCTTCCGCAGCGGCGCCGCTCCCTGAGCCATAAAAAAACTCCTTTACGGGAAAAATCAGAACAGGCCTGCCATGCCGGGAATGTCGGGCATTCCGCCGGTCACCTTGCCCATTTCACGCTCCATCGTTTCGGCAGCCTTGCGCAGCGCCTCGTTGACGGAAGCCATGATCAGATCCTCAAGCATCTCCGTATCCTCGGGATCGACCACGTCGGGGCTGATCTTCACGGAAAGGACCTCGTTTTTGCCGTTTACGGAAACTTCCACTGCGCCGCCGCCCGCGGACGCCGAAAACTCGGTGTTTTCGACCTCCTCCTGCACGCGCTGCATATTCTCCTGCATCTCCTGCACTTTCTTCATCATATTGCCCCTGTCGGGAGCGCCGGGAATTCTTGCTTTCATGTTTTTATATCCTTTCTTTTTTAAATAACCGTATATTATCTTATATCAATATTATAATCACTGCCGGTCACGTTTTTTACGGCGCGCTGAAGCGCTTCAAGCAGAACCTTGTTCCCCTTCAGTATCGTGCCGAAGGTCGCGTTCTGCAAGGTAAGCCGCAGCGTATTGCCGATCCGGACCGCCGAGGATCCGGGAAGAACGCTGTAAAACATACCGGAAATGCGCGTCGCTTCATCGCAAACCGCCTGCCATTGGGCGAACGGTTCTTCCGCAGACTGCGCCGCCGCTGCGCGCGTATTCTCCGAAACACTGTCTGCCGGCGGCGAAAACGGCAGCGGGGGTTCTTCCGTCGGGAATGGCGGCGCAAACGAATCCTCCGGCGTCTGATCGCCGAAATCACGCTCAAACGGCAGCGGGATCGGTTCATCGTCTTCATCCGGTCCAAATGAGGGCGGGATCGGCTCGTCGTCTTCATCCGGCTCAAATGAAGGCGGGATCGGCTCGTCGTCTTCATCCTGCTCGAACGGCAACGGGATCGGCTCGTCGTCTTCCTCCTGCGCAAACGGCAGCGTCGTCGGCTCGTCGTCTTCCTCCTGCGCAAACGGCAGCGTCGTCGGCTCGTCGCCTTCCTCGTTCTGCCCGAACGGGAGCGCCGTCGGCTCGTTATCTTCCTCCTGCGCAAACGGCAGCGAAACCGGTCCATTGCCGTCTGACGTATTTTCCGCCGCGGCCGCCGTTTCCGGCTGCGGAACCTCAGAGACAGTTGTCTGCTCCGGTCCGGCCGGAGACGCGGCGATCTGCGCCGCGGGACGCGTTTCCAGTTCCGCGATCCGTTTCTCCAGAATGGCGATCCGCGCGAGCAGCGCGGTTTCCGATTCGGCGAGCGTCGGGCGGCACAGGCGCAGGATCGCGGTCTCCGCATCCACAACGCCGTTCGCGCTGCGTTTGAGTTTTTCCGCGGTCTCGCTGAGCGTGTCGATATAAAACAGTATCTTTTCCAACGGCACGGATGCGGCGCGTTGACGGTATTTCTGCATATCCGCCTGCGTACAGACGATAATGGTCTCCGGCCGCTTTACGGCGCGGACGATCATATAATTCCGAAAATGAGCAAGCAGATCCGAACAGAGCCGCTCGCTGTCGCAGGACGCCCGATGAAATTCATTGACGAGCCGGATCGCCTCCGCGCTGTCGCCGATACAGACCGCGTCCGCAAGAGCGAACAATGCGTCTTTTCCCACCAGACCGACAGCCGACGCGACCGCTTTTTCATCGATCACGCCCGGTTCGCTCATGCACCGGTCGAGAATCGACAGCGAATCGCGCATCGCGCCGTCCGCCATGCCGGCGATCATCGCGGCGCCTGCCCCGGTCAGCTCACGTCCCTCGGCGGAAGCGACGCGTTTGAGCCGTTCCGCGATCAGCTGCGGTTCGATCCGCATAAAGTCAAACCGCTGGCAGCGGGAAAGGATCGTGCCCGGCAGCTTCTGCACATCGGTGGTGGCGAGAATGAAGATAACGTGCTCCGGCGGCTCCTCGAGTATTTTCAGAAGCGCATTGAACGCTTCGTTCGTGAGCATATGGACCTCGTCAAGAACATAGATGCGGTATTTCGCCTGCCCGGGAGAAATCCACGCTTCCTCACGGATACGGCGCACATCCTCGATGCTGCGGTTGCTTGCGGCGTCGATCTCCGTATAATCAAGCACGCTGCCGCTGTCGATCCCGAGGCAGATATCGCAGACGCCGCAGGGCTCGCCGTTTTTCGGTTCACGGCAGCAGACCGCCTTGGAAAAAATACGCGCGCAGGTGGTTTTGCCCGTGCCGCGGGAACCGGTAAACAGATACGCATGCGAGATCCTGCCCGAACGAACCTGCTCGGCCAGAACCTTTGTTACCTGCGGCTGACCGACGACGTCGTCGAACACCTGCGGTCGATATTTACGATATAGCACCTGATACATTCCGATTCCGCTCCGTTTAACCGGTCGATATTGTTTCAGCCATAAAAAAGCCTAACCTCTGTCATGCGTCGTGCAGGCGAGCTGTGTCGCACGGTCAGACCGCTTAATGCTGCTCGGTCTCCCGCCTGACATGGTTCGCGGCGATCCGTCGCACAGGACCAACACGCCGCATGACAGAAATTAGGCTTCGATCATCGATACCGTAGTCTATTATATATGCAAAACGGAAAAAGGTCAAGTGTTATTTTGAATATTAACGCAAGTTTGCGGCGTTTTAACAAAATAAAAACAGTTTGCGGAAAACTCGTTCCGTTTTTTTAAACAATCCGTAAATTCGTCGAAAGCGCGCCGAATCGCCTTGACAAATGACGGCAATCAAATTATAATCTAAATATAAAAGAAAAAAACGCCGTCATTTTCAGCGTTTTTACGAACAGGAGGAAATATTCATGAAAAAAACTCTTTCCGTTTTTCTCGTTCTGACTCTGGTGGTCTGCTCCTTCGCTTTTGCCGTTTCGGCAAGCGCAGCAGGTAATTCGATCACTCTGCCGATCATCTATAATACAGACGGCTCGCTGAAATACACCGTAGCGTTCGTCTGCAGCGCCGATCACATCGATCCGCCGGTCGACGACAACCCGGTCGACGGCAAGATCCCCACCAAAGAAGCCTGCACCGAGCATGAAACCGTGTTTTTCTATAAAGACGGCGATTCCGAAGGCAGCGAGCCCGATTACGCGATCTATTACGATATGTCCAAATTCGGCACGCCGAACTACGCCGGCGAGCTTCGCGGCATTGATACGAACTTCTTTGAGTTCCAGATCGAGATCGCGCAGAAATACGAGCAGCACATCACCGTGACCTCCAACGGCAAGGTCATTACTCCCAACCAGACCAGCGGCAGATACGTTCTGCCCATGGGCTACAGCTATCATATCGAGATCCCCGAGGGCGTCACCCCCGAGGGCGAGAACGTCTACCCCAACTTCACGCTGCGCCGCGTTTATATGCGCTTCCCGGCGACCGCGACAAAAGAGGGCTACAACCTCTACGGCGTGAACGGCATGGACGGCAAAAAACCTGCGACAGATAATATCTTCGAGCGCCAGAACGGCATCTGGGGCGAGGATTACTATTTCGTCCTTCTCGTTCAGAAGGGCTACAGAGAGTGCCTCAAGGGCATTCCCACCGAGGCGCAGGATTTTGACCAGGCAGAGTATCTGCTCGGCGTCAAGATGTACGCGAACCCCGTGATCGGCTCTCCCCTGCCGCAGCTCGGCTCCGACGAGAAAGTCGCCTACGCCGCTGACATCTATGAGAACAGGACCGCCGGCAACCTCGTTTACGCCTTCGATTATCTCGACGACGACACCGACGATATCGACAGAGACAATGAGAACTTCACCCTCGTCGGCAGGATTTTCAAGGTCGACGGCAGCGCGATGACGTATACGGAGATCGAACCCGTCGTCTCCGGCGTCACAGAAGATTCCAAGAACAACATCTTCCAGTGGCTGTTCCGTATCCTTCGACTGATTCTGAACTTCTTCAAAACTCTGAACCTGTTCAACTGATTATCTGATCCGACTATCGGCGCGTCTTTTTTCGGCGCGCCGATTTTTCATTTTGTTAACAATTCAGTCAATAACTTTCACTTGCAAAACTTCACAAAACAGGGTATACTGAAAACACTCCGAAAATGAAAGAGGGAAAGAAAATGAAAAGGACCATGAAGAAGATCATCAGCGTTGCCGCCGCAGCCGCAATGGCCGTCAGCGTGACCGCAATCTCCGCCTGTGCAATATTGGGCGATCTGAACGACAGCGGAAAAATGAATTCCGCCGACGCACGTATGCTGCTGCGGTACTCCGCAAAGCTTGAAAGCATCGACGAGGAACACCTGAAGCTCGCAGACTACAGCTGCGACGGCAAGGTCAACTCTGCCGACGCTCGTCTTCTGCTTCGCGCAGCGGCAAAGGTTGACGATCTGGAATATTATAAGAACTTCTATTACAAGGCAAAAAACGGCAATCTCACGATCGCAATGGGCTATTATAACGGCGATCTATACGCGGAATTTCCCGGCGAGAGCATCAATATGGCCGCGTTGCTTACGACGAACGGCGATTTTACGCTGATTGATCATGATAAACAGATATACGGCATTTTAAAGGCAAGCGAATGGGAAAGCTTCGTCAGCGCTCTGAAAGGATTCGCAGCTTTGCAGGGCGAGACCTCGGCGGATTTCAGTGAATTTGAAAACATAAACTTCGGGGATATGGTAAAAGAGCTTACCGGATCAATGGGGGAAACCGTTATCCCGAAGCCTATGAAACTGCTGGAAGAAGGCTATGAAAAAGGGACTGCGACATGGCAGGGAGAAGAAGTAACGACTTATAATAACGACAAACAGACATTTTTCTATAAGGGCCAAACCTTGGTGGGTCTGTCCTCGGAACAGGGGACCATCTCTTATGAGAATTTTACGGGTGAGCCAAAAGGAATAATGTACTCTTATTTAAACTATCAGCAGGAAGATTTCCTTGTTCTGGCAATGGCCATGGCGAACACGGAAGGCGGCTCGAACTTCAGCATTCCGGGGCTGATCTGATCGCACATTATTTATCTTTATCAATCAGCAATACCACCGACGAATCTTTATGCTGACAACGGAAGAATCTGTTGTCAGCTTCTTCTGTTTTTTCTTTCTTGTTAATATATGATTTTTCACCGAAAAATTGGCACAAACACGATATGCTGCCGAAGTCTTTGCGTTGAATGCGCACTGTGATTTAATTCAATTCTCTCAATGTTAATAACCTCCTTTGTTTCTTGGTAAATGCGGTCGCCAAACCTTTGCCAGATATCATTGGAGGTTATTTTTCCCTCTTCACGGAAAGTTGGGGGATAGATAGAAAAAGGTATTGAAAAAGAGCATAGGAAGCTCCATAATTGAGTTTGCGACAAAACAAAGATGGAGAAGCAACCTATGCTCTGTTTAGAAGATATCAAAATCGAGTTC
>JAFRPB010000202.1 GCA_017429345.1 Clostridia bacterium
GCCGTTAAATCAGAATTTACAGGCATTAGGCATTGGGCATTAGGCAATAGACTTGTCAATTTTACGCAGTGCGCCTCGGGTTGTTACCTAATGCCTATTGCCTATTGCCTACTGCCTTACATCCCGATAAATCAGAATTTACAAGGATGAGCGATGAGCGATGCGGGATGAGAGAACGGAAACGATACGCTCTGCCTCTCGGTTTATTCTCCGTATTTTTGAAGGAAAACCAGCGCTATTGCTTATTTTGAGGCTAAAATGAAATTTTACAAGCCCTCATCCCTCATCTCTCATCGCTCATCCCTAAAAACCGGATTTGTCGCAGTGCGACAAATCCGGTTTTATAACAGATCATGCTCTTTAATAAACCTCACCGTCTCGTCCACGGTCGTAAATGCGAGGGCGACGACGGTGTCCGCGCCGCCGTAATAGATCGCGATCCTGCCGGTGTCGGCGTCGGTCAGCGCCGCACAGGGGAAGACCACGTTGGGCACGTCGCCGACGTATTCGTAATCCCGGTGCGGCGCGAGCAGGAAGCTGTCCGCGCGGTGCAGAACCTTCCACGGCTCGTCGCGGTCGAGGATCGCCGCGCCCATCGCGTAGGTAAAGCCGTTGCAGCTCGTCAGCACGCCGTGATAGAACAGAAGCCAGCCCTCGTCGGTCTCGATCGGCGTGGGACCCGCGCCGACCTTCGTGCTCTCCCAGATCTTCTCCGGCTTCATCACGAAGCGGTATTTGCCCCAGTAATTCAGGTCCGGGCTCTGCTGCAGGAAAATATCGCCGTAAGGCGTGTGGCCCCGGTCGCAGGGACGGATCAGAAGGACGTATTCGCCGCCGATCTTCCGCGGGAACAGCACGCCGTTGCGCGCCACGGGATAGCACGCGTCCTCAAGCTGCGTCCACGAAGAAAAATCCGTCGTGTACGCGACGCCGATCGTCGTGCCGTGGGGCGTCAGGTTCACCCATGTGAGATAAAATTTGCCGTCGATCTCGCAAAGACGCGGATCGTAGCCGCGGAAAATTACCTTTTCCTCAAGCTTCCACCGGATCGCGTCGTCGCTGTAGCCGACCACGAGGGTATGGTCGCGGGAGATCGTGTCCACGCGGAACACGCCCGCGAAGCCGCCCTTGTAAGGGACGACCGCGGAATTGAAAATACTGTTCGCGCCGAACAGATCGTCGCGCGTGATCACGGGGTTTGCGTCGTAACGCCATACGGGGTAACGGTACCCCGCGGGCTTCTCCTGCCAGGGGATATTCGGCAGGGCATTGCCGATGATTTTAGACATTGCATTTCCTCCATTCCGTATACACAACATTCAGCAATAGTACGAAACTTCACCGAAAAACCCGATCCATTTTGTTTTGATCTCGTCGCTTCTCGCCTCAAGGACCCTGATGATGTTTCTCAGTACATTATCCGGAATTTGCGAATTATTATTGCACAGCAGACATTTTCCCGCTTTCGTGATCCATACTTTGGTCGCGTTCGCAGAGGGAGCCCCCTGCGCGACATGAACATGGATCGGTTCAAGCGGTTTATTTTCATTTGCCCAGAAATAGATCCAATATGAGCCGATCTTAAAAACCTGAGGCATTTTCAAGTCCTCCCTGCTGCGAGAATTGAATGATCAGATGCGCGGTGGACTCTAAGACGCTTTGAAAGTAGCGGATCTCATCCTCAGAAAATCCGTTGATATTTCTCCAATCATATCCGGGCAGATAACACTCCGCGCTGTGGAAGCAGTCCTTTGCGTCCGGTCTTTCAAAATAGACGCGAACCCTTCCGCCGGGAAGCATCTCGGAATGAACGATCTCCGTCTGGTCGTTCAGCTGCATAAAGGGATACATCATATACGCGATCCGCTCCTTTCCGTATCTTCTCTTATAATACCGGGAGTTACTTATAATATACCTGTTTTGTCTCCGTCGTCGGCTCCATTGTCATATGCACGCCGAGCTTCTTGAACGCCTGCTCGTCCGCGGAGGCGAGGATCACCGAGGAATGCGCCTCAAGCCCGTCGAGCTTCGGAAGCTGCTCGATCGCCTTTTTCGCGTTCGGGTCCGTCACGGCGCAGATCGAAAGCGCGATCAGCACCTCGTCGATATGCAGGCGCGGGTTGCGGTTGCCCATGTGATTGATCTTGAGATCCTGGATCGGCTCGATGACCTCGGGCGAGAGCAGCAGCTTTTCATCCGGAATCTCCGCGAAATATTTGAGCGTATTCAGCAGCATCGCCGACGCAGCGCCGATCAGCGGCGAGGTCTTGCCGGTGATGATCCTGCCGTCGGGCAGCTCGATCGCCGCCGCGGGCGCGCCGGTCGCGTCCGCCTTGACCAGCGCCGCGCTGACGGTTCTTCTGTCATCGACGGAGAGATTGAGGGAATTCATCAATATCTCGATGCGGTGCACCACGTTCGCGTCGCAGAAGCCGAGCTTGAGCTGTACGGCGCTCTCGTAGTAGCGGCGAATGATCTCCTGCTTTGCCGCCTCGCTTACGACCTCGTCGTCGATGATGCAGTTGCCGGCCATATTCACGCCCATATCCGTCGGCGAGGCATAGACCGGCTCGCCCATGATCTTTGTCAGCATCGCGTTGACCACGGGGAACATCTCCACGTCGCGGTTGTAGTTGACGGTCAGCTCGCCGTAGGTCTCAAGGTGGAACGGGTCGATCATATTCACGTCGTTGAGATCGGCGGTCGCCGCCTCGTACGCCACGTTGACCGGATGCTTGAGCGGCAGGTTCCAGATCGGGAAGGTCTCGAACTTCGCGTAGCCCGCTTTCTTGCCGCGCTTGTGCTCGTGATAGAGCTGCGAGAGACAGGTCGCGAGCTTGCCGCTGCCGGGACCGGGCGCGGTAACGACCACGAGAGAGCGCTTTGTCTCGATAAAATCGTTTTTGCCGTAGCCCTCGTCGCTGACGATCAGCGGGATATTGGTCGGATAATCCGGGATAATATAGTGGCGGTAGGTCTTGATGCCGAGCTTTTCGAGCCGCTTCTGGAACATCACCGCCGCGTGCTGCTCTGCGAAATGCGTGATGCACACGCTGCCGACGTACAGCCCGAAGGAGCGGAACGCGTCGATCAGGCGCAGGCAGTCCGCGTCGTAGGTGATGCCCAGATCGCCGCGGCGCTTGCTTTTTTCAATATCGTCGGCGCTGATGACGATAACGATCTCCGCCTCCTCGCGCAGCTCGCAGAGCATGCGGATCTTGCTGTCGGGCTGAAAGCCCGGCAGCACGCGCGAGGCGTGATAGTCGTCGAACAGCTTGCCGCCGAACTCAAGATAGAGCTTCTCGCCGAATTTCGCGATGCGCTCCTTGATGTATTTCGACTGCATCTCAAGATATTTTTCGTTGTCAAAGCCCAGTTTCACCGGAGATCACTCTTTTCTGTAGAATTGATTTTGATTATATCATATGATTGTGAGATTGTCCACACAAATTCTGATTTGTCTGGATGTTGGGCACACGGATTGTTGGGGCGGGCATGACCGCCCGCTTGCGTTTTGAGCCCCGTCCCTTACGGACGGGCGGAAAATGCAATATAGTCAAATCCGTTGTAAAATATACAATTTCTCCGCTTCGCCACCCCTGCCGTAAAGGGCGCGGATCTCCGGTGGAGATCTCTGCCTTCAGGCAGAAGCGCCGACCGAACCGGCAGGTGAGAATCAGGGA
>JAFRPB010000203.1 GCA_017429345.1 Clostridia bacterium
AAAACTGGAAAATGAAAACGATCTGCTCGCTTCCGACGTGAATTCGGACGGTAAGGTCAACAGTAAAGACGCGCGGATGATTCTGCGCGCCTCCGCGAAGATCGAGCCTTTGCCGCTTGCGGATCTTCTGCCTGCCGAAGCGGGCGTGACGAGCGCGGACTGACCGGCGTATTCTGACGGCGGGTAAAATATAAAAAAATGGAAAGGCGGGCGACGTGTTTGACATTCTCCGAATTGACGGAAAACAACGGTTTTGCGGAAATACTGAATAAGCGCTGCCCTGCCTGTATGCGAGAAATCGGTGAAGAAGACGTCTGTCCGCACTGCTTCCGTTCGCGAAGCGTGCGGCAGGCGCCGCCTTTTTTACCGCAGGGCTGTTCGGTCGCGGACAGATACCTGATCGGGGCGTGTCTGTCAAGCGGCGGCGACGGGAATACATATGCAGCTTTTGACATGCAGACTGAAACGCGCGTATTTCTGCGGGAGTTTTTCCCTGACGCGGTATGTACGCGGGAGAAAAATGAGGCTGAGCAACTGACCGTGCTCAGCGGATGTGAGAGCGTCTTTGAGGAAAGCCGCGCTGATTTTATACGGTTGTGGAATCGGCTGATCGGTCTGCGGGGACTTTCGTCTCTGATCTCGGTGCGGGAGCTGATGACGGATCTGGGGACCGTGTTTGCCCTGATCGAAGACAGGGGATTTGTTACGCTTGATACCTATCTGAGTACAAAGCCCGGCGAATGCATTTCGTGGGATGAGCTGCGACCCGGACTTTTGCCTTTGCTCTCCACCGCCGAAGCGCTGCACTCGACGGGAATTATTCATGCCGGAATATCGCCGAAAACAGTTCTGGTTTCGCAGGAAGGAAAACTGTTTCTCGGCGGCTTCTGTATCGAACGGGCGCGCTGCGCCGCAGCGGATCTGAACGCTTTGATCTATGACGGGTACGCGGCGTCGGAGCAATACGGCGTCAGGCAGAAGATCGGCACATGGACGGACGTTTACGCGGCGGCCGCGGTGACTTACCGCTGTCTGACCGGTCTGGAACCGGTGTCCGCGACTGCCCGCGCGATGCGGGATGATATGGTTATCCCCGCGCAGGTAGCGCAGGCGCTGCCGCAGAACGTGATCGACGCGCTGATCGACGCGTTTCAGGTCAAACCCGAGAACCGCAGCGTCGATATCAGCGAATACCGCGCCGGCCTGATGGGACAGAGCTTCAAAAAAAAGCTTTATCCGCTCTCATATTACAGCTATAACGACGTCAGTTATGTCAATCAGGATAAAAAGCCCTACGTCGCGGAATCGACATATTTTCACCCCGAGATCGCGGCGGAGGAGGAAAAGCAGCCTCCCGCGGTGATCCCGGCGCCGGACGACGAAAGCGCCGGCAAAAAAGGGATGATCGCTTTCTTTGCGGTTCTGGCGCTGATCGCGGTCGCCGTCGGCGCGTATCTGCTGATCGATTCCGGCGTATTCAAAAAAAAGCCGCAGACGCAGGCGGAGCCCGTTGCTACGGTCGGATATTTTTCCGTGCCGGATCTTGTAGGCAAATCGGAGGTCTCCGTTAAATCCGACGTCGGCATCCGGGAGCAGTTTTCTCTGGTCTATATCAAAGAGTATTCCCGCTATGCGCAGGAAGGTTATATATTCGCCCAAAGCGTGGCGGCGGGGCAGACGCTCGCGGGCGGAAGCGAGCTTGTGCTTTATGTCAGTCTCGGCCCCCGCATTATCGGTGTGCCCGACGTGATCGGTCTGGAGTATGAGGCTGCGCGCGCGCAGCTTGAACAGATGGGGTTCGTTGTGACGGTCAACGAAAAAGAGAATTTCGGGTACGGCACGCAGGGCAGAGTAGCGTCGGTCTCGCCGATCCCGGATACGCCGCTCGAAGAAGGTGAGACCGTCTATCTGAGTATTTGGGGCGAGCTGCAGACCAGCCCGCCGACGACCGAGGCGCCGAGCGTCATTGTGACGCAGTCCGCGGTTCCGACTTTCTCGTCGCAGACCCCGAGCACGACGCGCAGAAGCGGCGGTCTGTTTGATCTGTTCGATTTATTCGGATGGTAATGTGATTCCCGACAGAAAACGTCAGATAAGCATTTGTATCGAAGAAGACGCTTTATACAGAAGGCGTCTTCTTTCATATTTATAAAACGTGCAGATATCCGAAAGCCCCCCGGTTCGCGCGACTGCGTGAACCGGGGGGCTTTCGGTAAATTCTGATTTTTCACGGCGTTGGGCATACCCGCCGGTAGCACGGCAGACCTCTGCCGTTTTGAATGTCGTTGTGGGCGGGCGGCATAAAATGGCGTCCCGTCCCGACGGCATTCAACGCTATTTTTCGTTGACTGAGGTCAATTTTTATCGCGTCGTACGTCGCCGAGGTATACGCAGACAAGTCTGCGCATACCCACACCGCCGCACGAAACGGCAGAGGTCTGCCGTGCTACCATGTGTGCCCGACGCAACGGAAAACATCCCGATAAATCAGAATTTAAAACGTCGACGACATATCCGTCTGAACGGCGGCTTTGACCTCTTTTTTCGCCTTCGATCCGGCGATTTTCTGATTCAGGATCTCGAGGAACAGATCCTCGTTGTTGATCATCGGGTCGTCGCCCTCAACGAGCTCGATATCCTTGCCCGTCCAGGAGGAGAGGAACGCCGCGTTGGAGATCGAAAGACCGCGGATGCCCTCGTAACCGTTCGCCATCAGGGGCGTGCCGCGCAGCAGGTGGGACGCGAAATCGTTCATAATACCGGTGTGCTGGCTGTTTTCGCCGGGGCACTCGACTTCTCTTGTGGTGTTTTCCATTTTTGCGAAGCCGTTGTCGGAGTTTTTGATGAAATCGCTCGTGAGCATCGAGTTTTCGGTCAGCCAGAGCTTTCCGTTCTCGCAGACGAGCTTCGCGCCGTCCAACGTGACCTCGAGCCGGTTCGCGCCGGGGCAGTCGCCGGTAGTGGTGACGAACACGCCGGTCGCGCCGTTCGGATACTCCGCGAAGATCGTCACGTCGTCCTCGACCTCGATATCATGCCACTGGCCTTCCTTGCACATCGCGCGGATCTTGCAGGGCAGACCGCAGATCCACTGCCACAGGTCGAGCTGATGCGGGCACTGGTTGATCAGCACGCCGCCGCCTTCGCCGCTCCATGTGGCGCGCCAGGAGCCGGAATCGTAATAGGACTGGGTACGGAACCAGTCGGTGATGATCCAGTTGACTCTCTTGAGCTGGCCGTATTTGCCGCTCTGCACGATCTCGCGCATTTTCTGATAAAGCGGATTCATGCGCTGGTTGAACATGATCGCATAGGTCTTGTCCTGCGTCTTTGCATATTCGATGAGCTCGCGCACGTCCTTCGTGTAGACGCCCGCGGGCTTTTCGCTCATGACGTGAAGACCTGCGGCAAGCGCCTGCTTCGCCATGGGCGGATGGAAATAGTGGGGCGTCGCGATGATGACCGCGTCGATCTCACCGGAGGCGATCAGCTCGTCGGCGGTCGCGTAGGTCTTGAGCTCCGGCAGCTTTTCCTTCGCCCAGTCAAGCCGCGCGGGGTCGATATCGGCGACGGCGGTCAGCACGATATCGGGGCACTCGCCGTTCTTGAAGCGCTCGAGATGGCTTGAACCCATGTTGCCCACGCCGATGATGCCCATTCTGATTTTATCCATTTTTAATGCAGTCCTTTCATTTTATAATTCATGTACAGTTTAGCATAGAGAGATGGAAAATACAAGTGCAAATTCTGATTTATCGAGGAGCGATAAATCAGAATTTACAGGCATTAGGCATTGGGCATTAGGCAATAGACATGTCAAATATACGCTGTGCGTCTCGGTCATTACCTAATGCCTATTGCCTGCTGCCTATTGCCTTTCATCCCGACAAATCAGAATTTATCCACCGTCTCCCTCAGCTTCTTAATGATCCTCTTCTCCAGTCTCGAAATGTAGCTCTGCGAGATGCCGAGGCGATCGGCGACCTCCTTTTGCGTGTATTCTCTGCCGCCGGCGAGGCCGAAGCGCATATTGATGATCCTGCGGTCGCGTTCGGGCAGTTCGTTCACCGCCTGCGTCACAAGGCGGACGTCGTCCTCCGCCTCGACGCTGTCGCCGATGTCGCCCCGTTCGTCGGCGAGAACGTCCGAGAGAAGAAGCTCGTTGCCCTCGCGGTCGACGTTCAGCGGCTCATCGAGAGAAACGTCGTTTCTCAGATTTGATGTTTTTCGCAGAAACATCAGGATCTCGTTCTCAACGCAGCGCGAGGCGTAGGTCGCCAGCTTGATGTTTTTCTCGCCGTCAAAGCTGCTCACCGCTTTAATCAGGCCGATCGTGCCGATCGAAACAAGATCCTCGATCCCCGCGCCCGTGTTCTCAAATTTTTTCGCGATATAGACGACAAGCCGCAGGTTATGAACGATCAGCATATCCCGCGCTTTCTGATCCCCGGCGGCGGCAAGACGGATATATTCCTCTTCCCTGCTTTTTTTCAGCGGCGGCGGAAGCGTCTGCGGACTGTTGACGTAAAACAGTCCGCCGATACGCTCGCGCGCATCGGCGACGGCGCGCAAAAGATACTTTATGTACAGCTTTTTATACCATAGCCCGAATTTCATTTTTTCTTCACCTTGATCTCTTCGTCGAAAAATCCCGGACCTACCAGTCCCCGATATTCTTTCCCCTGAAAACGCGTTTTGCAGACGGCGATGATCGCGCCGCGGACGACGTATGTTTTTCCTTCTTCGCTGACGGTCGCTTCGTCGCACCGGAATCCCGGCAACAGACCGTTTTCTCCCACCGTCTGCGCCGGCAATACACGCAGTCTTCCGGTCCATTCCGCGGGGGCGCGGGCGATCTCCGTCAGATCCCCGGCGAAAAAAGGCAGCAGCTCCGCTGGCGTCGCGTCTGTAAGCGCGTCCGGCGAAACTACCGCGGCGGCGCAGCCGAAAACCGGGTCGCAAAGCTGATTGCCAGTGTCGTACAGAACAGGGACGGTAAATTCCGTTTTTCCTGTCAGAACGCGCATTGTAAACAGCCGACCCTTCGGCGGCGCGGGCATAAGAAAACGGAAAACCGCGCTGACAAGAACGAAGCAGACGGCGGCGGTAATCACCAGAGTCGTAAAACTCAGGTCGAGATATACCGCGCCGTTTTTCAGATAGATCTCCCGCGCGCCGAAACAGCTCTGCACCGCGAATACCGCGCCGGCGAACAGAAAACTTGCGCCGATCATCGTCGCCGCGCAGCGCAGAAAACGAGGGAAAGAATCTGTTTTGAACGCAATGAATGTGACGAGCGCGCAGACGCCGCCCCGCAGCGCGAGGGAGAGCGGCAGGCCGAGATCCGGCAGAAGCAGAAGCAGGGAGGCGAAGCCGCCGAACAGCGAGCCCAGCAGCAGCCGCGGCGGCGAAGGCAGCGTTTTGAGAATCACGCTTGACGTCAGAAGCATCAGATATGTAACGATAAAATTGAGCGCGACGAGCACGTCGACGTATACGGTCACCTGCGACCCCTCCCCGGAGAGTACAGTGTAGCACGGAGCAGGGGAGAAATGTGTCGTAAATTCTGATTTATGCGCAAGCGCATAAATCAGAATTCAGTCCCGAGTCCCGAGTTCTGAGTCCCGAGGCGGTCGCATTTTACTTAAGATAATAAACGAAGGACCAAGGAACTCTTGTTATTTTTCGATATTTTGCAAAGGCGCACATTCTTGCCTTATGTATCTCGGGACTCGAGACTCGGGACTCGGGACTTTACCGATAAATCAGAATTTACTTGCAAAATTTCGCGGTATATGTAATAATAAAAATAACTTCAACAAAAGGAGACCTCAAAATGAAACTCAGAGCGCCGAGCGTTCCGCTCGTTACCATTGATCCCTATTTCAGCATCTGGAGCAATTCCGACCGGTTGAATGAGAGTGAGACCGTTCATTGGACAGGGGAGAAACAGCCGCTGACAGGCGTTGTTTTTGTTGACGGCGAGCCTTTCGTCTTTATGGGAACGCAGGAAGGCGTTCCCGCGCTGGAGCAGACGAATCTCGAGATCTCCGCCTGCACGAGCAGCTATTCGTTCAAAAACGAAAAAATCGTTCTGACCGCGGAGTTTACCTCGCCTCTGCTGCTCGACGATCTCGATATCGCGTCGCGGCCCGCGTCGTATCTGAAAGTGGTCACCGACTCCGCCGACGGCGGAGACCATGAGATCCGCCTGCAGATCACGATGGACGACAGCGTGTGCCTGAATAAAAAATATCAGTACCCGACCGAGTATAAAACTCTCGCGGTTCCGGGGATGACCGGCGGCCGTGTGAGCGCGAAGAACCAGCATGTTCTGAATCGCAGCGGCGACAATCTGCGGATCGACTGGGGTTACGCTTATCTTGTAACGAACGCGGCGAACGCGGAAGCCGGGAGCGTCGATTATTGCCACGAATACGGTATTCCCGCCCATGACGTCCGTCTGACAGTCAGCGGCGGCAGCGCGCTGTTTGTCTTTGCCTACGACGACGTGCGCTCGATCCAGTATTTCGGGGAGAATTTAACGTCATATTGGAACCGCAGCAGAAAAACGATCATTTCTGCGATCTCCGAGGCCTTTGCCGATTATGAAGAGCTGCGGGCGCGCTGCGACCGTCTCGCGGACGAGCTGCGCGCGAAGTGCAGGAACGAAAAGTATTACGAGCTGCTGTCGCTCGCTTATCGGCAGGCGATCGCCGCGCATAAAATCGCCGTCGACCGCGACGGAAACGTGCTGTTTATCTCAAAAGAATGCTTCTCCAACGGATGCGCCGCGACCGTGGATGTGACCTATCCCTCGATCCCGCTGTTCCTGTTATATAATCCGGAGCTTGTGAACGGAATGCTTCGCCCGATTTTCAGATTCGTGCATTCCGGCGAATGGTATTATGATTTCGCGCCGCACGACGCGGGGCAATATCCGCTCGTAAACGGACAGGTTTACGGCGACAGGACCTGCCCGCAGAATCAGATGCCGGTGGAGGAGTGCGGCAATATGCTGATCACGGTGACCGCGGCGGCGCTCGCCTCGCACGACCCGGGATTCGCGCAGGAGCATTGGGCCGACCTGCAGAAATGGACGGATTTTCTGATGAAATACGGTCTCGATCCGCAGAATCAGCTCTGTACGGACGATTTTGCGGGGCACCTTGCGCATAACTGCAATCTCGGGATCAAGGCGATCATGGGCGTAGCCGCTTTCGGCATTCTGAACAATATGTGCGGCATCAGGCGGGAAGGTGAAAAATACCTGAACGCCGCGCGGGAGATGGCGGTCACGTGGATCCTCAACGCCCACGACGACGAGACGGGCTTCCGCCTTGCCTTTGACCGGCCGGGCACCTGGTCGATGAAATACAACGCCGTGTGGGATAAAATTTTCCGTACGGGAATTTTTCCCGAAAAGACCTTTGAGAAGGAGATCGAGCTGCATATCGAAAAGCATCTGAACAGATACGGTCTGCCTTTGGATAACCGCGATACTTATACAAAGTCCGACTGGCTGTTATGGACGGCTGCGATGGCGGGGACAGAAGAACAGTTTGACGCGCTTGTCGAATCGCTCTGGAACGCGTATAACGAGAGCGAGTCGCGCGTGCCTTTGACCGACTGGTATTATACGGACACCGCGAAGCAGAGAGGCTTTCAGAATCGTACCGTACAGGGCGGATTGTTTATTAAACTGCTTCTCGAGAGCAAAAAATGCAAAATAAATTAACTACTTGTATTTGCGGCGGGAATATAGTATAATCAAAATGTTATTTCTATAAAAAGGAGTTGCAGAGATTGGAACCGATCAAAGTGGATTTTTCCAAGAACGGCAAAGCAAAGACAAAAGAAGCGTATATCGCGCCGGATAAAGTCTGGCTCAAAATCATCATCAGTATCGCTGTCGCCCTGATCGTGGCGGCGGTCGCCTATTACTTCATGCTGCCGCCGATGAACCTGAAATCGACGACGTTCTATGCTTATATCGGGCTTGTGCTCGCGTCCTACGTCGCGTCGCAGGCGGTGCTCTCGCGCGCCTTCACCCGACCGGAGTTTGTGCCTTATGTCAAAAAGCAGGCGACGGTGCCCGTTATTCTCGCGGCCGTGCTGGCGCTGATCCTCGGCATCGGGTATCTTTCGAGCGCCGCTCTTTTCCGCGCGAAAGCCTATTCCCGCATTCTTTCCGTCGGCGAGGGCGATTTTTCAAAGAGCTTCTCCGCCATCGACGATATTGAGGATTTCAACAAACTGCCGCTGATCGACGCTTCCGCCGCCGAACGTCTTGCAAACAACACGCTCGGCGATCTTGCGAAGATCGGCAAGGAATCGCAGTTCGAGGTATCAAACGCGTTTTCGACGCAGATCAACTATAAGGCGCGGCCCTATCGTGTGTTCCCGCTGCAGTACGGCGATATTTTCAAATGGCTCAAAAACCGTTCCGACGGCCTGCCCGGTTATATTACGGTCAATATGAATACGCAGCAGGCGCAGCTCGTTCAGCTTGAGGACGGTATCAAGATCAGCACAGCGGAGCATTTCTCCCGGTATCTGGGCAGAGTTCTGCGCTTTGCGTACCCGACCTATCTTTTCGGTACGTCCTCGTTTGAGATCGATGAAGACGGAACGCCTTACTGGATCACCGAACGGCTCGATAAAACCGTCGGTCTTCTCGGCGGCGACGACGTGATCGGCGTCGTGATGGTCAACGCCGTCACGGGGGAAATGAAGTATTACTCGATCGAGGAGATCCGCACCGGCCAGGGTGCTGACGGCAACAACATCGAGTGGGTCGATCAGGTTTATAACGCCGATCTTGTCGTGCAGCAGTATAACTATTACGGCAGATATTCCGGCGGTTTCATCAACTCCTTCATCGGTCAGACCGGCGTGAAGCTGACCACCAACGGTTCGAACTATATCGCGATTGACGACGACGTTTATCTTTACACCGGCGTGACGAGCGTCACGAGCGATACCTCGATCATCGGCTTTATCATTATCAACCAGAGAACCAAGGACGCGTTTTTCTACGCCTCCACAGGCGCGACGGAAGCGCTCGCGCAGGACTCCGCCGAGACCATCGTTTCGGATAAGGAGTGGCAGGCGACATTCCCGATCCTTCTGAACCTTGACGGCGAGGCGACCTATCTGATGGCGCTCAAGGATAAGAACATCATCAAGAGCTACGCGATGGTCAACGTCGGGCAGTATACCGACGCGGTCCGCAGTCCGAGCGACGATAACCCCGATCTCAAGGCGTGCCTGCAGGCGTATATCAGCAAGCTTGCTGCGCGCGGCGTAGTGGTTAACATCGACATGACCGGTAAGGTCGAATCCGACGACGCGAACACCGACACCCAGGAGCCCGCCGCAGACACGACGCTTGTCACAGGCGCGATCACCGACATCCGCAGCGCGGTCATCGGAGGCACGACGTATTATTACATTGAGCTTGACGGAAGCGGCGTATACTATTACGTTTCCGCTCAGCTCGGCAGCAAGGTCGTGCTGTTCAACGTCGGCGATCGTGTGACGCTCACCGTTGCCGCGGGTGAGGGCGAGCTGATCGAGGCGTCCGAACCGGACTTCGCTGACGCCGCGAACGGAGAATAAAATTCTTTTTGAAAAATACGAAAAAGCTCTGTCGACGACGCGCCGGCAGAGCTTTTCTATTGCATTCAACGGGAGAGCCGCACGGCGACATACGACGACAGAGGGCTGATTTTCGCTGCCGTCGGCTGCCGCTCGGACGGGAAATAAAAAAACTCTTGACAAACGGCGGTGTATCGTTTATAATGCTTATGTGCTTGGGGGTATAGCTCAGCTGGGAGAGCGCTTGAATGGCATTCAAGAGGTCATCGGTTCGATCCCGACTATCTCCACCACGAACCGTCGGAATTCCGGCGGTTTTTTGTTTTCGTGAGATCGTGATGTCGTGATGTCGTGATGTCGTGAAATCGTGATGTCGTGAAATCGTGAGATCGGAACAATGTCGAGAAGGGGATAACAATGGAGAATTATCTTACGCCCGAAGGGCTTGCGCATATTGTATACCGTATTTTAGAAAGAGCGAACGACCTGAATGCAGAAGAAAAGAATCTGTTTATCGACGGGCAGCGGCTGGCTTTCTATGAGGTGCTGGATATCATAAAAAGCGAGTTATATATCAGAGAAGCGGATCTCAAAGAATACGGCCTTGATTTTGAACTGGAAAGCTTACTGTGAAAAAACGCCTCGATTGAGACGTTTTTTTACAGTATTTTTTTGATATGGCGCATTCTGTGAAACGCTCTCATCTGCGCGGTCGGAGAAGTGAGCCCGGACGTCGGAGAACGATATCTCGATTTTGAGGCGTTACGAAAAATCAACCTGCGAGCGAAGAAATATCGAAGGTCTTCCATACATATTTCACGCCGTGGGCGTCGAACGCGCCTGTGAACGCGCTCATCAACGCTTCGACTGCCGAGGGCTCGACGTCGCCGGGATCCTCGCCTGTCAGATCGGTCAGCCATGAGAAGTCGTCGTAATATTCCATATCCTTCCGCAGCGCGTCGTAAATATAAGACACGTTATAGGAATAATAATCCGTCTGCACGGGGGTGAGACCGTCGAGATAGTTGTTCAGCCGTTCGCGGACGACGGAAGAATCCTCTTTCGCGAGCCGGAGGAAGGATACCTCGCGGGAAGCGACGCGCAGGCTCGATCCCGCCGTGCCGGTACCGATCTGCTGGAAATCGCAAAGCAGCGCCTCGATTTCGTCCGCGGGAACGAGTTCGGAATCCCAGAGCTCGTCAAGCTTTACGCCGTCGTATAAGGAAGACGCGTCGGCGGGACTGCCGGAGGTTTCCGCTGCGTCCGCGTCGTTTTGCTCCGAAGACGGTTCGTCCGCGGTTCCGGCGGCTGTCTCCGTCGGCTCTGCCGCGTCGTTTGTCTGCTGCGTCAGAGATGTTGCGGCGGGTGTTTCCGTCGGCGTCGAAGTCTGCTGCTTGGATGGAAATACGCTGCAGCCGCAAAGCGGAATGACGCAGCCGATCAAAAGCGAGAGAGCAAAGATGAGTCTTTTTTTCATTCCGATTACCCCACCAGACGGATCACGTCCGCAACGGTCGAGATTGCGGCGGCGTCCTCGTCGGAGATAGTCACGCCGAATTCCTTTTCGAGCGCGACGGCGAGGTTCATCAGCTGCAGTGAGTCGAAGCCGAGATCGAATTGAATATCCGTATCCTCCGTGACGCCCGAAACGTCCGCGTCGGTGAATTCGGCGAGGATCGCCTTGATCTTTTCAAGCATAAGTCGTTTCTCCTTTTCTGTCATTGCGCTGCGTTCTGTTCTTTGGAGCGCTCATATTCTTCCGCGACGAGGGGTCGCAGTATTTTTTTTGTGCTGTTTTTCGGCAGCGGATGCCCGACGACGAGAATATCCTTGACGCGCTTGTAAGACGGCAGCTTTCTGTTCAGCGCGGAGATCTGCTTTTCCGTTTCGGCGGCGGTTTCGGTATTATACAGCGCTTCGTCTATTGAGATCACCGCGGCGAGCACGGATTTGCCGCCCGTGCCGGCGCGCGTCTCAAGCACCACCGCCTCGCTGCACAGCTCGCAGTTTTCGCAGAAGAACAGCTCGATCTCCTCGGGGAAGACGTTTTTGCCGTTGTCGAGAATAATGAGGTTCTTTTTTCTGCCGGTGATGTACAGCTCGCCTTCCGCGCCGATCCTGCCGTAATCCCCGGTCTTGAACCAGCCGTCCTCGAACGAGACCGCGTCCGCGTCCGGATCTTTATAATAGCCGCCCGTGACGTTTACGCCGCGGATCCAGATCTCGCCGTTGCCGTCCGCGTCGGGCGAATCGATGCGGATCTGCGTCTGTGCGAACGGTACGCCGACCGAAACGTTGTTGCGGAACGCGTCCGTATTCATCGCCGCGATGGGGGAAGTCTCGCTCAGGCCGTAGCCGATGTAGATATCAAAGCCGACGTCGTTGAGAAAACGCACATGCTCGGCGTTGACGGGCGCGCCGCCGCAGCCCAGGTGCGGGAACGGGCAGCCGAACAGTTCCTGCACGTCGGCGAAGATCTCCGAGCGGCGGTCGATCCCGCGCAGGCGCAGGGCGTTGCTCTCCCGGATGCGCGAGAAAACTTCGTCGAAGATCCCTGCCTTGCGCAGCGAGGTAACGACAGAATTGTAAATACTGTCGATGAACGAGGGAACAACGGTGACGTGGCCGGGGCAGAATTCCCGCATGTTTTCAAAGAAATGTCTGAGACGGTCGTTGATGCAGTAAAGTGTGCCTGAGTAAAGGAACGGCAGAGCGCCGCAGCCGAGCTCGTAGATGTGATTCATCGGCAGCACGCACATCGCGCGTTCGACCCGCGGGAGGCGGGCAAGAAGCCCCTCGGCGTTGGCGGTCAGGTTCAGGTGGGTGAGCACGACGCCCTTGTTTACGCCGGTCGTTCCCGAGGTGAAAATGATGACCGCCGGGTCGTGACTCTGCACCCGTATATCGCGGAATGACGTGTCGCCCTCGTCGAGCAGCGCTCTGCCCCTTTTGATCAGCGTGCCCAGAGAGTCGGTCTCGTCTTCGCTGCGGGAGAGAGAAAAGACCTCGAGCCCCGAGCGGAAAAACAGGTTGCTGATATATTTTTTTGCGCTGAATACGACCGACGCGTCGGCGCGCTCCAACAGGGCGGCGTGGTCGGAGGCGGTCAGCTCTTTATCGAGAGGAACAGCGACGGAGCCGATGCAGACCGTCGCGAGAAGCACGACGAGGAAAGCGTAGGAATTCTCGCCGATCACGCCGATGTGCGCGCCGCGCAGGTCTTTTGCCAGCAGCGCCGTGCCGAGCGCTTCCACGTCGGCGCAGAGCTCGTCCGTCCGATGGACGAGAAACGCGTCCCCGTCGCGCTCGACGATGCAGTCTCTGCCCGCGTAGCATCTGCACACCCGGTCGAACAGGTCGCGGATGCTGCATAAAGAACCGTAACCGTACGCTTTTTCACGCGCGGCGTTTAATGCTTCGATGTCGTTGTTGAGGTTTCGGATCAAGGACGTCGGCTCCTTTTTATTCTGAATAGACCGGATACCATGCGCTCCGGCCGGTGAGCTGAATAAAAAATGAAAAGTGAAAAATGAAAAATTACGGAAAAGCGCTCCGCGCCTTTTTATAATCGGGGTACGGGGTGAAACCCCGTCATCAATTTTTCATTCTTCATTCTTCATTTTTATCTTATATTAAACAATTCATCAATTGTCGTCTCCGGGTGGGCGAGGGCGTAGCGCAGAATGCGGAAGCAGCCCTCGTGCAGCGCCTCGATATCGGCGCGGCAGATCAGGTTCGTGCGGTACATGTAAAGGCATTCGAGACGTTTGCCGTCGAGACTGCGGAAGGTGAAGGTGTAAAGCGGCATGATATACCTGCCGGGGTTGTAAAAGCGGAATTCCGGGTCATCTGCGCCGAATTCCTTCGCGAGCGCATCGAGCGGCAGCCAGGTATACATCATCAGCGCCGGTCCCTGCGCCTGCGAGAAATGATAGATCTTCCGCTCCATTTCGAGCGCGTCGATATACGGGAAGTTCATGTGGCGGAAATGCGAGGAGCGCTGCGCGGAAACGCGTTTCACCGTTTCCTCAAAGGTGAGCGAGGTCGGCAGCTTTGTGCGCATTTGCAGAACCTGCGCCATGCAGCCGCCCATATTTTTTTCTTTCGCGGTGATCCTTCGGCTGCAGAGCGTCATCATCATTGTATCGTCGGTATGGTAATTGAGCGCCGCAGCGTGGATCTTATAGCCGGTCTGCATCAGGATCTCCGGCGCGACTTTGTTCTTTTCACACCAGCCGAGGATCAGCTTTGTCGTTTCCTCATCCGTGCAAAGGTGCGCGCTCTCCGCCTTGTCGTGGATCGGGTCGAACGCAACGGGCACGGTGAGATCCGGCTTGCGCCTGCGCTGCTTTTCGAGCATCGCGGGGCCGTGCACGCCCGCGTAGAAGGGCGGACAGCCCATGCCGCGGTGGAAGGCGTCGAAATACTCGCGATCCTTTTTATACTGCTCGCTTTCGAGATATTCGTATTCCTTCGGCAGATGCTCTTCAAAACGCGCAAGGGGCGCGGGCATCTCGCCGCCGGAGACGAGCGCGTCGTATACCGCGAAAAGATCGCGGAAAAAGACCGACGCCGCGAACGCGTCCATAATCAAATGGCAGGCGTTCAGATATACGCCGTATCTGTTCTCACTGTCGGTGAAAAAATACACGCGAAAGGTCTCTTTGAGCGGTCGGATCGCCTTCGCCGCGTCCGCCTCAAAGAATTCCTCCTGCGCCTGAACGCTCGGGAAATGCAGAACGCGGACTTTTTCGATCGGGTTTTTATCGAGAAAATACTGCATCATTTTGCCGCCCTGCTTTGCGAAACGCAGACGCAGGCAGTCGTTGCGGGTGATCTCGATATTCAGCGCTTTCGCGAGCAGCCCGAAATCGAGCTTTCTCGACGTCGCGAGTGAGACGGGTACGTTGGTGACCTGCTTGTGCAGGCTGTATTTGAGCATGTAGCACATGGTCTGCTGCGAGGGGATCAGCGGATACATGGTGTTTGCCGCAATCATCCGGTTGCCTCCGTTCGGGCGATAATTTGCACATTAATTCAAAATTTTTTTTATTTTAGCATAACAGAGAGCTGTTTTACAATATATTTTTTTAAAAAAATGTATTATTTTTTGTTTTGCAGCCGATTTTATGATTCCAAATTTAAAAACGATGCGAACGTAAAATATATGTCGCTCTCTTGCATTCATCCGGCATATGATATATAATAAAAAAAGGAGGGATATTATCATGGAGAAAACATACATCGGCTGGCAGGATCCGGGCTTTGTCAAAAGCGCGCAGCATGAGTACACCGAGCCGACGCCGCTGCTCGGCGAAGACGGCAGGCTGCTCGCGCCGGGCTGGGCGCGGTATAACGTGTTCGAATACGACAGAACGAAAGTGAAACGCCAGATGCGCCGCAAGGAATGGGATTTTTATCAGATCTCGGACGGGAAATACATGGTGCAGATCAGCTTCGCGAATATTTCGCTGGGCGGCTACGCCTCCGCTGCGATCACGGAGCTCGAGCACGGCAAAACGGTCGCCTCGGCGACGGGGCTGTTCCTCGGCGGCAAGGATAAATACGTTCTGCCCGCGAAGGGCGACGTGCCGAACCGCGTCGAGATGACCGTCGGCGGCGCGGAGTTTAAATTTATTACGGAAGAAACGCGCCGGACGCTGACGTTCAAAAAAGGCGGCGTGGAATGCGAATTTGAAATGGACATTCTTCCCGGCCTTGAAAACATCACGACCGTGCTGCCGTTCAAGGGCTTCCCGGACCGGTATTTCATGACCACGAAGCAGAACTGTATGCCCTGCGCGGGCACGTTCAAAGCGGACGGAAAAACGTGGGAGTTTTCGAAAGAAGACACGTTCTGCGTGCTCGACTGGGGCAGGGTCTGCACGCCCTACAGCCTTGTCTGGTACTGGGGCAACGGCTCGGCGTATCTCACGGACGAAACGGGCGAAAAGCACCTGTTCGGCTTTGAGATCACCTGGGGCATCGGCGACGAGTCGAACGCCACCGAGACCTGCATTTTCTACGACGGCAAGGCGCATAAATTCGACGCGGTGGACGTGGAGGTCTTTCCCAAGCCCGACAAGTTCATGCAGCCCTGGCATTTTATTTCGCAGGACGGCAGATTCGACATGACCATGACGCCTGTGTGCGACCATTTCGGCGACACGAACGCGCTCGTAATGCGCATGAATACGCATCAGGTGCACGGCAGGTGGAGCGGAAAGGTCGTTCTTGATGACGGAACAGCCCTTGAGATCAAGGATATGTACGCTTTTTGCGAGTATGTGGAGAACAGGTGGTAAACGGTGAACAGTGAAAAGTGAAATGTGAAAAGTGAAATGTGAAATGGCGGCAGCCGGAAACCGGTCGCAAAAAGCAAT
>JAFRPB010000204.1 GCA_017429345.1 Clostridia bacterium
GAAGGCTACTGCGCTTTCTGCGGCGAATACCGCTGCCTGTTCTGCGAGAAGGACGAGCACATGCACGAGACGAACGACGCGTCGGTCATGACGTTCTTCATCCATATTGTCCATATCTTCTATCACATGTTCAGTAATTTCCGCTATACCTTAAGTCACAGATGATTTCCCTGCATAACGCGCGCAGCCCTGCCGAACGGCAGGGCTGCGTTGCTGCAACTTCTGATTTATCGAGCATAGCTCGATAAATCAGAAGTTGCAGACATTAGGTAACCACTGATTAATTCACATCTGAAGATTCGGCACGCACCTTGCTTGCATCTTTCCCGTCATATCGCCCAAAAATCCCTTGAAAGGCGACAGCCTTCCTACGGTCTTTTTGAACAATCTGACGAAAAATCTGACAGCGCAATCTGCGCACCGGAATTAATCAGCGCTTACTTAGGCATTGGGCATCAGACAGTAGACCGGTTGAATTTGTGCAAACAATTCTATTAACATTCCTGCGTAAAAAATGCATTGTTGTCAATTTGGCGATTCGAGTATAATAAAACGCAAATCGTATATTTCACAGGTCTAATGCCTATTGCCTATTGGCTAATGCCTAAATTCTGATTTATGCGCTTGCGCATAAATCAGAATTTACAGCATCCCCGCACTGCCCGGAGGAAAACGCATATACTGTTCCGAGGTGATTTATATGTGCGGAATTGCGGGAGAGGTCTCTTATTCACGGAATCTGACGGTTCGGGAGAACGATTTTCTGAGGATGCAGCGCGTGCTCGCGCCGCGGGGCCCAGATCAGCAGGGGCTGTATCTGTCGGGACCGGCGGCGCTCATCCACCGCAGACTCGCCGTCATCGATATCGAGGGCGGCAGACAGCCGATGCGCGCGGTCGAGGGCGGCAGGGAATTCGTGATCGTATACAACGGCGAACTTTACAATACCGACGAGCTCCGTCGGGAACTGCGGCGCGCGGGGCAGACGTTCGAAACGCGCAGCGATACCGAGGTCGTACTGAGATCTTTTATCGCCTACGGAGAAAAATGCGTTGAGAAATTCAACGGCATCTTCGCCTTCGCCGTGTGGGACGCCGCAAAAGAGCGTCTGTTCGCGGCGCGGGACCCGATCGGCGTGAAGCCCTTCTTCTACGCGGTAAAAAACGGGAATTTCATCTTCGGCTCGGAGATCAAGGCAATCCTCGCGGGCGGCGAGATCGCTCCCGAAGCGGATCTGCAATCCGTCGCCGAGATCATGCTGCTCGGCCCCGGCAGAACGCCGGGCTGCGGCGTGTTCCGCGGGATCGAAGAGCTGAAGGCAGGGGAGCGGCTTTTCTTCTCGCGCGACGGTCTGAAAAAAGAGCGGTACCGGCAGCTGAAGGACGCGGACTTCAGCGACTCCTTCGAAGAATGCGTTGAGAAGACGCGGTTCCTCGTCACGGACGCGATCGAGCGTCAGCTCGTCTCCGACGTGCCGGTCTGCACGTTCCTTTCCGGCGGGCTCGATTCGAGCATTATTTCTTCTGTTGCGGGCCGGTATCTGAAAAAACGCGGCGAACGGCTGAAAACGCTCTCGGTGGATTACCGGGACAACGATAAATATTTCAGAACGAGCAGATTTCAGCCGAACAGCGACCCTGAATACATCCGCGCGATGACGGAATATCTCGGTTCGGAGCATATCACCGTTACGCTCGACACGCCGGAGCTGGTCGAAGCGCTTTATTCCGCGGTGGACGCGCGGGATCTGCCCGGCATGGCGGACGTGGATTCGTCTCTTCTGCTGTTCTGCCGTAAAATAAAAGAGCAGGGCACCGTCGCGCTCTCGGGCGAGTGCGCCGACGAGATCTTCGGCGGCTACCCGTGGTACCGCGATAAAGAGATCCGCGAGCGGTACGGCTTCCCGTGGGCGCAGACGACGGAATACAGAAAAAGCTTCCTGCGCGGCGAGATCGCCGAAGCGCTTGATTGCGAGGAGTACGTCAACAGCCGGTATGAGGCGACCGTGCGCGGCGCGGACGCGCGTCCCGGTCTTTCGCAGACCGAGCGACGGATGAAAGAGATGATGCGCCTTAATTTCGACTGGTTCATGCAGACGCTTCTTGATCGGAAAGATCGCATGAGCATGGCCTGCGGCCTTGAGGTGCGCGTGCCCTTCTGCGATAAGCGCATCGCGGAATACCTCTATACCGTGCCGTGGGAGTTCAAGGACCACGCCGGGCGCGAGAAGGGTTTGCTGCGCGAGGCAATGAAGGAATATCTGCCCGAAAAGGTGCTCTGGCGCAAAAAAAGCCCCTACCCGAAGACGCACAACCCCGCGTATCTTGCGGCTGTGTCGAAGGAGCTGCGTGAGCGGGTGCTCGCCGACCCGGACGCGCCGATCTTTTCGTTCGTCAGGCGCGAGGCGCTGGAAGATCTGCTGACCGACGACCGCGCCGTGCCCTGGTACGGCCAATTGATGAACACCCCCCAGACGATTGCGTATATGCTGATGATCGATTATTGGATGAGGAAGTACGGCGTTGAGTGCAAATTCTGATTTATCGATAAAGTCCCGAGTCCCGAGTCTCGAGTCCCGAGATACGTAAGGTAAACTTGTGCGTCTTGGTGAAACAGAGGAAAAATACGTTTTCCCATTTATTATCTTGCCTGAAAATAATCGCCTCGGGACTCGGAACTCGGGACTCGGGACTGAATTCTGATTTAACGGTTGCACCGTTAAATCAGAATTTATCTCTTTACTTTTCCCCGAATCGTGCTATACTGAGAAAAAGGGGGAAATGGCAATGGAAACGCAGAAGATCCTTGTGCTCGACTTCGGCGGGCAGTATAACCAGCTCATCGCGCGGCGCGTGCGCGACCACCGCGTCTACGCCGAGATCCTGCCGTATACGACGAGTCTCGGCAAGATCAGAAAGGCGAAGTACGCGGGCATCATTTTCACCGGCGGGCCGAACTCGGTGTTCGACCCCGAATCGCCGCACTACGCGAAGGAGATCCTCGATCTGGGCGTGCCGGTGCTCGGCATCTGCTACGGCTGCCAGCTCATCGCGTGGATGGCGGGCGGCAAGGTGAAGACCGCGCCGGTGTCCGAATACGGCAAGGTCGAATTCACGGCGGGGGAGTCGCCGCTGTTTCGCAATATTCCGAAAAGCTCGGTCGTGTGGATGAGCCATACGGATTACGTGGCGAAGGCGCCCGCGGGGTATGAGGTTATCGGCACGACGGCGGACTGTCCCTGCGCGGCGATGCAGAATACGCAGAAAAATATCTACGCGGTGCAGTTTCACCCCGAGGTCACGCATTCGCAGTACGGCGACCAGATCCTGTATAATTTCCTGTATGAGATCTGTCACTGCCGCGGCGACTGGGTGATGGATAATTTCATCGATACGACGGTCGAAAAGCTGCGCCGGCAGATCGGCGACAAGCGCGTCGTGCTCGGGCTTTCCGGCGGCGTGGATTCCTCCGTCGCGGCGGCGCTGCTCTCGCGCGCGGTGGGCAAGCAGCTCACCTGCGTGTTCGTCGATCAGGGCCTCATGCGCAAGGACGAGGGCGACTACGTCGAAAAGACCTTCACCTCGATGTTCGATATGAATTTCGTGCGCGTCAACTGCGCTGAGGAGTTCGTCAGCAGACTGAAGGGCGTGAAAGATCCCGAACGCAAGCGGAAGATCATCGGCAGGGAGTTCTACCGGGTCTTCTGGGAGGAGATCCGCAATCAGCCCGAGCTCGGGTATTTCGCGCAGGGCACGATCTATCCCGACTGTATCGAGTCCGGCAAAGGCGACGCGGCGGTGATCAAAACGCACCATAACCGCGTGAAAAAACCGAAGGATATCAAATTCCTCGGCATCATCGAGCCGCTTTCGGAGCTGTTCAAGGACGAGGTGCGAAGGGTCGGCGAACGGCTCGGTCTGCCCGGAGAGATCGTCTGGCGGCAGCCGTTCCCGGGACCCGGGCTGGGCGTGCGCATCCTCGGCGAGGTCACCGCGGAAAAAATCAAGATATTGCAGGACGCGGACGCCGTTCTGCGCGACGAGATGGCGAAAAACGGCTACGAAAAGCAGATGTCGCAGTTCTTCTGCGTGCTGCCGGGCGTGAAGACCGTCGGCGTGATGGGCGACCACCGCACGTATGAGTATCTCGTCGCCGTCCGCGCCGTCACGACGGATGATTTCATGACCGCCGACTGGGCGAAGATCCCCTACGACATCCTCGCGAAGGTATCAAATAGGATCACCAACGAATGTCCCCACGTCAACCGCGTGGTTTACGATATCACGTCGAAGCCGCCCGGGACGGTGGAGTGGGAATAAGAACAGAAAGTCTGAAAACGTAAGCATATCAACGGTTTTCGGCTCCCGAAGAAGTCTTTTGATAACAATTTGATAACAGAAGCGGAGTATCACATTATTCTTTCGTCCCGACGGTTGTCAGGTAAAGGAATAATATAAACGGTATTCCTGCCTGTCGTCAAAACATATCGTCTGTAAAAGTTCAGCCCATAGCTGTGAAAGAAACGCAGCTATGGGCTTTCTCTTTTTGTCTTTCTTTATTCGTTATCCAGCAGCGCGTCGCTTAACTGCTTTGATGGGAGTTTCACAAATCCTTGTGTCGTATCGAATTCGGGATAGCGGTACCGCCATTGATCGTATTTTTCTTTGTCGATCTCACCTGTATGGAATCTATCTGCAATCGCACCCCATGCTTTCACCATTTCGGAGACAGTTTCAGCGTCTTTGCCTACAGCAGGATCAAAACGAAGATAATAACCGCCGTCTTTGTTTTCTATGGTTAGCCCATACAGATCTTCCATGGCAAACAGCGTATGCATCAGGCCGAGATAACTGTCGATATCCGGCACATTCAACGCCAACGGAGAAACTTCCAGCGCTCCGGCCAACGCATTCGTTAACTCTTCCTTCGGCGTTCGCATTCCCGTTTCATACTGCGCCATACGCACGTCAGCCGTTTTGATCGGGAAACCGACGATCTGACCGAGATACTTCATCGTCATACCCCTCAGATTACGAAAATACTTGATTCTCTCTCCGATTGCCATTTCTTCAACCCCGATTCATTGTGATACAAAAAATATAGCATATTTGTTTAGTGTCTGTCAAGGAGGATTGATAATAAAGTCATTTTTCAAGTTTAATAATTACACAATAACACGGTTCATGCCCTCATTATCCAAAAAAATCAAATTTTTTTACAGAATATTGAAAAAAGTACTTGACAAAGGAACAAATGTTCTGTATAATAATTGGCGAGTTTCGACTCATTACAACAGAATATGTAACTGAACTCGATTGTTTGATTTTTTAAGATGAATACGCAGTCGATATTTGACTGCCATAAGAGAATCACGATATTTACGTGATCCCCGCGCTTTGATATTCAAAGCCGTTACATAGTTCAGCATGAACTGTGCGAGAAGGAGAAAAGCCTTCCCGCTTTTTGTGCTGTCTGTGTAACGGCTTTTTTTGCTTTTACAATTGAATCCCTGCACGGTTCCCCAAACCGCCACGACCTTCCGAAAAAAAGGAAGCGAGCGCTGGCAGCCTGAAACGGCTGCGAGACCGCACAGCGCCCATAGAAATATGCGGAGTGCCTGTGGGAACGGAACCGGAGCAGGAAGAAAAAAATTGTCACAGGCATCCCAAATCGGCTGTCACGCAATTATCGGCGAAAACCATTTTTTCGTCTATAGATATAGTGGAAAGCGATAAGACTGTCTCTTTCGGCAAGTAAAACAGATATTTTGATACCCACCCCCACTTTGTAAAAAATACTACATCCACTTGTTTCACAAATATGAATACTGCTCGCACACTTCTCACAAATACAGAATACTCACAGCTTGCAGCGGCGGCGATACATAGCCCCACCGATCCGTAAAACTGTACCGTAATCGAACAGAAATCCCTTGTATGAAGAACTGACCGAAAAGAGAAAACTGAAACGATTTCGGTACAAAAACACGGATATAGATCCGATGAAAATCGGCGAAAAACAGGGGGCTTGAAAAAACCTGAATTGGAGGTGAAAGAATGTAGAGATTTCCTTTTGAATCAGCAGATGAAAATATTTAGTACCTGCCCCCACTTTTTCGGCAGGTATCGCAAAGGAACTCCATCAAATCAAAAATTAATATGAAAGGAGCGAATTGAATGGAGAACAAATTCATGCGGGTGGATGAGGTTGCCCGGGAACTCGGCATTTCAGAATCGTATGC
>JAFRPB010000205.1 GCA_017429345.1 Clostridia bacterium
CGCAGCGGTCGAAAAATCCGAGGATCAACCGCGGCAGCGTCCCGACAGATTTTTCGGGCAACCGCAAGGCGGCTTTCGGCGGCTTGCCGCCGAAAGATAACCCGGAGGTCGTTGCGCATCAACCGTTCGCTTTGAAAAATGTGTTGAATAATTCTCGCGTTTTTGATATAATTATATAGAACTCAATCATGTAACGGGATAAGGAGACGAATACATTGACCAACCTGACAAAAGACCTTATCAAGAAAACATTTGTATCACTTCTTGAGCGTATGCCGCTGACGCAGATCACCGTAAAAATGATAGTTGAGGAATGCGGTATCAACCGCAACTCATTTTATTATAACTATCAGGATCTTCCCGCGCTCATGGAGGAGATTGTGCGCGAAGAAGCGGACGGGATAATAAAACAGTATCCGAATGTCGAATCGATAGAAACGGCTCTTCTCGCCGCGACCGACTTTGCGTCAAAAAACAAAAAAGCCATCTTACATATTTACAATTCCGTAAACCGTGATATTTTCGAGAGGTATCTCTGGGAAGTTTGCGATCATGTCGTCGAGTCGTACGGCCAGACTTTGATGAACGGAAGAAAGATCGACAAGTTTGACAAAGAGATCATACATCTTTTTTATAAAAGCGAGTGCTTCGGTCTTGTGATAAACTGGCTCGATCGGAAAATGGAGCCGGACGTTCGCAAGCTGATCTCGCGCTTCTGCGAGCTTCACCGAGGCGTGATCGAAGGAATGATTGACCGCAGTATCAACGGATAACAGAATATTTAGACATTTTTCGTCCCGTGTCTGAAAAACAGACACGGGATTATTTATGTACGTTGTCATTTCCCCGATTTTTAATACAATGATAGCAAAGGGGATGAGAAAATGAAAATGCGTTCTACAGCTCCGATGCGCGTCGCAAAGATCGGATATATTGTAATGTCCGTCGTATTATGCGCCGTCGGACTTATGTTTATTATCCGCTCTGACGTTTCTGCCGCATTTCTTGGATACCTGCTCGGGATCTCAATGGTCGTCTTCAGCGCGATCAAGATCGTCGGGTATTTCTCGAAGGATCTCTTTCGCCTCGCGTTTCAGTATGACCTTGAATTCGGTGTCATTCTGATCGTGCTCGGCGTGATAGTGCTGGCAAAACCGCTTGACGTTCTGAATTTTGTCTTTATCGCCACAGGTATCGCCACTCTCGCCGATTCGATGTTTAAGCTCCGGATCGCAACGGATGCAAGAAAATTCGGTATCGACGCATGGTGGACGATTTTTGCGTTTGCCGTTCTGACAGGCGTGATAGGGATCCTTTTAGTGATACGTCCGTGGGAAAGCGCAAGGATATTGACTGCTCTGCTCGGCATCTCGCTTCTGTCCGAAGGGATCCTGAATCTCTGCGTTGCGATAAGTACCGTTAAAATAGTTAAAAATCAATATCCGGATGTTATTGAAGCGGAATTTTATGAAAAGGAGATCGATGACAAGTGAAACTTGCAAGAGCGGTGGTGAAGCACCGCGTACTTATACTGATACTCACATTCGCGCTGATGATCCCGGCGGTGTTCGGATACGTCGGCACGAGAGTCAATTACGATATGCTCGACTATCTGCCGGATGATATGGAGACCGTGATCGGGCAGAACGAGCTTATGAACGACTTCGGCAAAGGCGCGTTTTCCTTCATTATAGTTGAGGATATGTCCTCAAAGGACGTCGCCGCGCTGAAGGCGAAGATCGAGGCGGTCGAGCACGTCGACACGGTGATTTGGTACGACAGCGTCGCGGACCTTTCGATCCCGATGGAGATGCTCCCCGACAAGGTATATAACGCCTTCAACACCGAAAACGCCACGATGATGGCTGTGTTTTTCGACAGCGCGACCTCGGCGGACGTGACGATGGACGCGATCCGCGAGATACGGTCGATCGCCGGGAAGCAATGCTTCGTTTCCGGCATGAGCGCGCTCGTGACCGATCTGAAAGACCTGTGCGAGCGCGAGGAGCCGATCTACGTCGCACTCGCCGTCGCGCTGGCGACGGTCGCGATGCTTCTGTTCCTCGATTCGTGGCTCGCGCCGTTCATCTTCCTCGCGTCGATCGCGATGATGATAATTCTGAACCTCGGCTCGAATTACTTTCTCGGCGAGATTTCATACATAACGAAAGCGCTGTCCGCGGTGCTCCAGCTCGCCGTCACGATGGACTATTCGATATTCCTGTGGCACAGCTACAACGAACAGCTCCGCGTGTACGACGATCACCGCGAAGCTATGGCGGTCGCGGTGCACAACACCTTTACGAGCGTGCTCGGCAGCTCTATAACGACTATCGCCGGCTTCATCGCGCTTTGCTTCATGTCCTTCACGATGGGACGCGATCTCGGCATCGTTATGGCGAATGGCGTTCTGCTCGGAGTGATCGGCTGCGTCACTGTACTGCCGTCGCTGATACTCCTGTTTGACAAGCCACTGCAAAAAACGAAACACAAGTCGCTCATACCCGACATGCGAAAATTCGCAAAAGGGGCGGTCAAAGTATTCCCTGTGTTTCTTATTATCTTTGCACTCCTGATACCGCCCGCGTATTACGGATACAGTAAGACGAACGATGAAGTATATTACGATATGGGGCAATGTCTGCCGCAGGATATCGAATTCGTGATCGCCAACAGCAAGCTCCGCGAGGATTTCGATATCGCCTCGACTCACATGCTTCTCGTCGATACGAGCGTCAGTCCGAAGGATGTGCGCTCGATGATAAAGGAGATGGAGAAAGTCGACGGCGTGAAATACGTCCTCGGACTCGAATCCGTGATCGGCTCGCGCGTGCCGGAGGAGATACTCCCGGACTCCGTCACCTCGGTCCTGAAAAGCGACAAATGGGAGCTTATGCTCATAAACTCCGAATACAGAGTCGCGAGCAACGAGGTGAACGGGCAGATCGACGAGCTGAACACGATCCTCAAAAAGTACGACGAGGGCGGTATGCTCATCGGCGAAGCGCCCTGCATGAAGGATATGATCGAAACGACGGATCACGACTTTCAGGTGGTCACGCTCGTGTCCGTCATAGCGATATTCGTCATAATCGCACTCGTGGAAAAGAGCATTTCGCTCCCGTTCATCCTGATAGCCGTCATCGAAACGGCGATCTTCATTAACCTCGGTCTGCCGCACTATCTCGGGCAAAGCCTGCCGTTCATCGCGCCGATCTGCATAAGCACGATCCAGCTCGGAGCAACAGTCGACTATGCGATACTTATGACGACGCGGTATAAGACCGAACGCATCGGCGGCGCGGACAAACGAAGCTCCGTCGTCACCGCGCTCTCGTCCTCGATCCCGTCGATAATCGTCTCCGGAATGGGGCTGTTCGCGGCTACGTTCGGCGTGGCTCTGTATTCAAACATCGACATCGTGAGTTCGATGTGTATGCTCCTCGCAAGAGGCGCGCTCATCAGTATGGTACTCGTTATCCTCGTTTTGCCGGCGCTTCTGATGCTTTGCGATAAAGTGATCTGCAAAACGACGATCGGCATGACTCATATAAATACGAAAAAAAAGAAAGCGGAGGTCATTTCCGATGAAAAATAAAACAATGAAGATTCTCGCCCTGTGCCTTTGCGCCGTTCTTATAACCGGCGCAATAGGAGGCGCGGTACTCGCGCTCGGAGGAGACGACAAGACAGAAGAACAGACAACGACCGATAATACTGCGGAAGTAAAAACCGATAATACAGACGTCTCCAAAGACGAAACGGTATACGTGATCGCGGGAGCGGACGGATCTGTAAAGAAGGTCATCGTCAGCGACTGGATCAGGAACGCGCTAGGAGACGCCGCGATAGAAGACAGCACTGCGCTTGATGACATTGTGAACGTCAAAGGCGACGAGTCCTATACTCTCGGCGGAGGCAACAGTCGGGTCTGGGATGCGGAAGGAAACGATATTTACTATCAGGGCAACATTGACAAGGAACTGCCGGTCACTTTGAAAATCAGCTACACGCTCGACGGAAAGAGCGTCACGCCGGATGAGCTTGCGGGCAAGAGCGGAAGGGTCACGATCCGCTTCGACTATGAGAACAAGCAGTACGAAACTGTAAAGATCGGCGACAAGGACGAAAAGATATACGTCCCGTTCGCGATGATCACCGGGCTGATCCTCGACAACGACGTTTTCCGCAACATTGAGGTGTCGAACGGTAAGCTCATAAACGACGGCTCGCGCACGATCGTCGCGGGGCTTGCGTTCCCGGGACTCCAGGAGGACCTCGGCATCGACCGCGAGACGTTCGAGATCCCGGATCACGTCGAGATCACGGCGGACGCGAAGGATTTCTCGCTCGGTATGACCGTGACTCTCGCGACGAACGGGATATTCAATGAGTTTGATACGGATAAGCTCGACAGCGCCGATGAGCTCACCTCGTCTCTTGGCAAGCTGACCGACGCGATGACGCAGCTTATCGACGGATCATCGTCGCTCTACGACGGACTTTGTACTCTCCTTGACAAATCGAACGAACTTGTTGCCGGTATCGACAAACTCGCCACCGGCGCCGAAGCTTTGAAAAACGGCGCTGCGGAGCTTGACGGCGGCGTCGGAAAGCTTCAGAGCGGTGCAAGTGCGCTTGCCGACGGACTGAATACCCTTGCTTCGAACAATGATTCGCTGAACGGCGGAGCAAAACAGGTGTTTGAAACTCTTCTTTCCACGGCCAAGACGCAGCTTACCGCAGCAGGTCTTTCCGTACCGGATATGACTCCGGATAATTATGCCGCGGTTTTAAGTGCGGTCATTGATTCTCTCGACAGCGAAAAGATTTATGCTAAAGCTCTGCAGACCGTGACGGAAGGCGTAGAAGCGAAACGCGGATATATTACCGAACAGGTCACGGCAGCGGTAAAGGCTCAGGTGGAAACAGGAGTCACGGACGCCGTCCGGACGGAAGTTGAGAGTAGAGTTTCTGCTGCAGTACGCCCGGAGGTCGAAGCGAAAGTCACCGCGGCGGTACGCGACGGAGTCATGGCAAAAGTGACCGAAGCCGTAAAAACAGAGGTAACGAATCAAGTCACTGCGACGGTGAGAGAAGGAGTTGCCGAAGCGGTGATCTCTGCGGCGACCGGAATGGATAAAGCGTCATACGATCAGGCGGTCGCTGCGGGAATGATCGACGAAGCGACGCAAAAACAGATCAACGCGGCGATAGACGCGCAGATGGAGACTGAAGATATCAGGCAGACGATCGTGCAGAACGTCGACGCGCAGATGGAGTCCGAGACGGTGACGGCAACCATCGAATCACAGACAAACGCGCAGATGGAGACCGACACCGTAAAACAGACGATCTCACAGAATACCAATGCCCAGATGGAGTCCGATACCATAAAAGCTCTTGTTTCTTCCAAGACCGACGAACAGATGGCGAGCGACGAGGTAGGGACGATCATCACGGCAAACATTGATGCAAAGATGAACTCCGATGAGATCAAAGCGACGATCGGACAAAACGTCGAGGCACAGGTGCAAAAGGCGATCGCGGACACGATGGCGGGCGAAGAGGTACAATCAAAGCTCGCTGCTGCGTCAGACGGAGCGAAACAGGTGATATCTCTCAAGACTTCGCTCGACAGTTACAACGCATTCTATCTCGGACTGCAAAGTTACACTGCGGGAGTAGCACAGGCGGCAAGCGGAGCGAACGAACTCAAGTCCGGTGCTGCACAACTCAAAACGGGCAGCGAGGCGCTCTCAGCAGGAGCGAACGAGCTTTATAACGGGCTCCTGACTCTGAAAGGCGGCGTCCCCGCGCTTGTCGACGGGATAACGAAGCTGCGCGACGGATCTATGACTCTTTCGGACGGGTTGAAGCAATTCAATAAAGAAGGCGTACAAAAACTCGTCGACGCCGTCGACGGCAATCTTTCCGGCCTTCTCGACCGCGTCAGAGCAACGATAGAAGTATCGAACAACTACCGTAATTTCGCCGGCATTTCCGACGGAATGGACGGTCAGGTGAAGTTCATCTACCGCACCGAGGCAATCGGAGGATAAGGTCGAATGACCATTACGATTGTTTGTGACGTTTTGGGGAAGGAAAACAACGGCACGACCATTGCCGCCATGAACCTGATCCGCTCCCTGCAGGAGCGGGGACACTCGGTGCGCGTGGTCTGCTCCGACCCGGAGCGGGCCGGCAAGGAGGGATATTATGTCGTGCCGCGCATGAATTTAGGCCCTCTCAACAGCTACGTAGCCAAGAACGGCGTGGCCCTCTCGCGGCCGGACCGCAACATTCTGAATGCCGCGCTGGAAGGCACCGATCACGTTCACGTCATGATTCCATTCCCGCTCGGCACGGAGGCGGCAAAGCTGGCGCGAAAGAAAGACCTTCCTCTGACCGCCGGCTTCCACTGTCAGGCGGAAAACCTCACCGGGCACCTGTTTCTGAAGGACTTGGGGCTTGCCAATCGCCTGGCCTATCAGACATTTTACCACAATCTGTATCGGTACTGCGACCTGATTCACTACCCGACGCAGTTCATCTGCGACACCTTTGAGTCCGTCGTCGGACCGACGCCCCATCGCATCATTTCCAACGGCGTACACAAGAGTTTTCGCCCGAAAACCGTGGAGAAGCCGGAGGCACTGCGCAGCCGCTTTGTCGTCCTGTTCACCGGCCGCTACGGTCCGGAGAAGAACCACGGGGTCCTGATCGACGCCGTTGCGCTCTCCAGGCATCGGGACGAGCTCCAGTTAATTTTTGCGGGCAGCGGCCCGCGTCGGGAGGCATTGATCCGCCGTGCGAAGAAGCGGGGCATCCCCATGCCAATCATGGAGTTTTACGACCGGAAAACGCTGCTGGACGTCATCAACTGCGCAGACCTCTACGTCCATCCCGCTGAGATCGAAATCGAGGCCATCTCCTGTCTGGAGGCCATCGCCTGCGGCAAGGTGCCGCTGATCGCGGATTCCCCCCGCAGCGCGACCCGCTATTTTGCCCTGACGGAGCGCAATCTGTTCCACTATAACAGCCCGCAGGATCTGGCGGAGAAGATGGACTGGTGGCTGGAGCATCCGCAGGAGCGCAAGGCCTGTTCTGAGCGCTATCTCGGTTACGCCGAGCAGTTCGCCTTTGACCGCTGTATGGACCGGATGGAGCAAATGATCATCGAGGCAGGGGAGAAGCACCGTGAAAAATGAGCGTGTGATCTATTATTCCGACCCGCTGCACGACGATTTTGCGGGCAACGGCATCAACACCCGCCAGGTGCCCGGAGACTTCTGCTATGTGCATGAGTCCCTGGGCTGGCGGATGCTGAGCTTTATCGTCTACTACATCATTGCCTTCACGCTGGTCTGGCTCACCACGAAGCTGGTGCTGGGCCTGAAATTCAGAAACCGGAAGGTGATGCGGAAGCTGCGCGGACAGGGCTTTTTCCTCTACGGCAACCACACCCAGATCCTGGACGCCTACGTTCCGTCCCTGGCTGCGTTCCCGAAAAAGGCCTATATCGTCGCCAACCCGGACGCAGTGTCCATCCCGGGCCTCCGGCACATCGTGATGATGCTCGGGACTCTGCCGGTCCCCTCGGAGCTCTCCGGCTTCCGCCGCTTTATGGAGGCGATCAAGACACGCTGCAGCCAGGGTGCCTGCGTGGCCGTCTATCCCGAAGCGCATATCTGGCCCTGGTACACGGGGATCCGGCCCTTCCCGGACACCTCGTTCCGCTATCCCGTGATGACCGGCGCGCCGACTGTCGCCATGGTGACGACCTACCGCAGACGCAGAGGCCTTTTTGCCCTGTGCAAAAAGCCCGGCATGACCGTGACCTTCTCGGAGATCCTTCGCCCTGATCCGGCCCTGCCGCCCCGGCAGGCGCAGGCCGAGCTCTGCCGACAGGCCTTCGATTTTATGGACCGGTCTGCCCGAAGCACACCGCAGGTCTGTTATATCCACTACGAGCAAAAGTCATCCTGAATATACCGGAAGTTAATCGCACAAATTCCTGTTTGTCGATTTGTTTACAAATCGGCAATTCATCGAGACGATATGTCTCTTGTACCACCAAAAGGAAGACTATATTTCAGTCCCATATGAGCCAAAGAAAATAGATTATTCAAAACAACAGAAATGAGATTGGCAAATCGGGATCTGTTGAGCTTGGGAATCCAATGAACCATAGCAGAGGAGAGCAAAATGCGGGAACTGTTATCTAATAAATCTGTCATATTTTTTGACGTCGGGTATAAGAAAACTGAGAGAGGCGGAGTCTTATGATCCAGCATTTCACCACCAAAAGGGATCTCATCGGGGGCTTTGCCAACGCGATGAACCTGGTAAGCCCCGATGTGCAGAATAACCACCAGAAGGTTTCATATCTCGCCTACCGGCTGGCAGAGGC
>JAFRPB010000206.1 GCA_017429345.1 Clostridia bacterium
GGCGCGGTGTTGTCTTGATCCATTATAAGAAAGCGCATGCAAATCAGAGCTTCCATCCCTCGACAAACTGTTTTGTCCACGGGGATCCCGGAGATTGAAGCACCGTCTGCGGCTCGCCGTCCGCCTCGATTCTTCCGTCGTTCAGAATCAGAAGCCGCTGCGCCGCCCGCAGCGCGACCGTCGGAGCGTGCGTGCTCAATATCACGGTGCAGCCGGTTTTTTTGCGGTACCGCCCGAGCGCTTCGAGCAGAAGCTTTGTCCCCGCCGCGTCGCAGGCGCTCGTCGGCTCATCCAGCAGCAAAAGGCGGCACGAACGCACCAGAAGCCGGCAGAACGCGAGCCGCTGCAGCTCCCCGCCGGAGAGCGAAGACGCCTTTTTATCTTTTAAACGGATCAGCTCCAGCTCTTCGAGAACACGAAGAGCTTCTTCTTTTTGATCCTTCGCGCCGAGCAGAGTATTCTCAAGGACCGTCCCGCGAAAAGCGTATGTGCGCTGCGGGAGATACAGCACCGGCGACGCGGTGCAAAACGAGCCCTCCGTCTGTTGCAGATTGCCCGCAAGTATGCGCAGCAGCGTGGTCTTGCCGCTGCCGTTCGCGCCGGCCAGCGCCAGCGTCCCGCCCTGCTGCACGCGGAGCGACGGCACGTCGAGCACGGTGCGCTCATGGTAAAGCTTTTTCAGACCGTCGATCTCAATCATCGCGCGCGTCCTCCTTTACGATCCATGACGCCGCCGCGTTGACGGCGAACGCGATCAGCAGCAGAATAAAGCCGAGCGCCAGCGCAAAGCTGAATTTGCCCTTGTTCGTCTCCAGCATGATCGCGGTGGTCATCACCCGGGTCTTCCACTGGATATTGCCGCCGACGATGCTGACAGCCCCGACCTCCGCGATCGAACGGCCGAAAGCGTTCAGCACGACCGACAGGAGCGACGCGCGGCTTTCGGAAAGACAAAGGAACAGAACTCTCCGTTTGGAGAGTCCCATTCCTTTTGCGGTCTCGATCATCGGCGAAGCGTCTTTCTCAAGAAAAGACGCGGTCAGCCCCGTCACCACGGGAATGATCAGCAGGCACTGCGCGATCACCATCACACGAACGGTGAACAGCAGATTCAGGCTGCCGAAGGGCCCGTAATGAGTGAACAGCGCATACACGATCAATCCTGCCACCACAGGCGGCAAGCCCATCAGCGTATGGATCGTCTTTTTCAGAAAGGCTTTTCCGCGGAAACGGCGCGTACCGATCAGCGCGCCGAGCGGAAGCCCGACAATGCACGAGATCGTCGTGCTGAAAAAGGACATCCGCATCGTCACGCCTATGATCTGCAGCAGCTCCTTATCCGGCGGAAAAAGCAGCTCAAACGCCTGCCGGAGAAAGTCCATCGAAATTATTTTTCAAGCAGATAGAACAGCGAAACGCCGTACTGCTCCTGCCCGTACTTCGCGATCATTTCGCTCGCCTCGTCGGAGAGCATCCAGTTGATCAGCGCCTGCGCGCCTTCGGTGTTCAGCCCGTCGATCTTCTCGGGGTTGACCGCGATCAGCGAATAAGTATTCTTCATATCGTCGCCCTTTTCGAGGAGCAGACCGAGCTCCAGCTCCGCCTGCATCGAAAGGAAGGTCGCCTTATCCGTCAGGCAGTAGGCCTGCTGTTCGCTCGCCATGGTAAGGCAGGCGCCCATGCCCTGACCGGCGCTGATATACCAGCTGTCGGCGGACGCGTCCGGCGCGTCATCGCCCCAGATCTTCAGCTCCGCTTTATGGGTGCCGCTGTCGTCGCCGCGGGATACGAACTTGCTCTCGCTCTCACGGATCTTCGCGAAGGCCTCGGCGGCGTTCTCACAGTCGGCGATGCCCGCGGGATCGTCCTTCGGACCGACGATAACAAAGAAGTTGTACATAAAGGGAAGACGCTCCACGCCGTAACCGTCCTCGATAAACTGCTCCTCGGAAGCTTTCGCGTGAACGAGGATCAGGTCGTCGTTGCCGTCGATCGCCTTCTGGATCGCGGCGCCGGTACCGGCAGACTGCACCTCGACCTTATAGCCGGTCGCCTGCTCAAAAACGGGCAGAAGATACGGCAGCAGGCCGGAGTCGTTCACGCTGGTGGTGGTGGAAAGACGGATAACGGGGTTTTCGACGTTCGCCTGAGACTCGTCGGCCTTGGCCTCGCTCTGCGGCGCGTCTGTCTCGGAAACGTCGGGGGTCGTTTTGCCGCCGCACGCCGCGAGGGACAGTACGAGCAGCGCCGTCAAAAGAACGGCAAGAAGTTTTTTCATGATCCATGACTCCTTTTCAAACACGGAAGGCAGTCCCGTTTCCGAAGCTGCCCTGTCGCCGGGAGCCGTTTTTCACGCGGCCCGTGATTTTTCGGCGGTCGGCCCGGAAAGCGTGCGCTGCGCGTTTAGCCCGCCGGGCTCGGATCGGATCGGCTGAAAATCAGCAAAAACATTATATCACAAAATTCCGGAATAAACAAGAGAGAATCCCGATTTCCGAATCAAAAAACAAAAACGGAAAAGAACCGTCTCCCGACGGCTCAGCGTTCATTCAGGTCTGTCAGCTTTTTCGAATAAAAAAAGTCGCGCGCCATTTTATCGAATTCTATCCACATCGGCAGCGTCGGACACGATTCCGCCCGCGGGCAGGTCTGTTCATCCCCCGCGAGACACGCTACGCTCGCAAGACTGCCCTCGGTCGCCTCGAGGATCTCCCCGACGGAATACTCCCCCGCCCCGCGGGAAAGCATATAACCGCCGCCTTTACCGCTGGACGCCTTCACAAGCTTCGCCTTTACAAGATCCTTCACAATGATTTCGAGATATTTTTTCGAGATCTGCTGCCGCTCCGCAATATCCTTCAGCGGGACATAGATCCCCTCGTCCTGCTGCGCGAGATCGAGCATCACCCGCAGCGCGTATCTGCCTTTCGTGGATATCATATCCGTCACCTCTTTTACCTATTATACCACAAGGTAAATAGGCAAATCAAGAACAAATTGAAATCTATCCCGAAAGAATTTAAATTATTTTACGAGAGCACACAAAACGAACGCCGACATCCGTTCCTCCGCCGTCGCCCCTTACCGCCGCAACGAAAAACGAAAGGATCGCTGCGGAAAAAAATCTATACGCCTATTGACACGGTAGGTAATAGGATGTATAATATCACCGAAGATCACCGGAAGGGGCGATAGAATGAATATTTACGCTGATAACGCGGCGACGACGAAAATGAGCCGGACGGCGATCGACGCGATGCTGCCGTTTCTTGAGGATAATTTCGGCAACCCGTCAAGCCTGTATTCCGTCGGTCAGCGGGCAAAGGAAGCGCTCGAACAGGCGCGCGCGACGGTCGCGCGCGCGATCGGCGCCGATGCGCGGGAGATCATATTTACGTCAGGCGGCTCCGAGGCGGATAATCAGGCGATCCTCTCCGCCGCGGCGACGGGAGAAAAGAAAGGGAAACGGCACATCGTTTCCGACGCGATCGAGCACCACGCGGTGCTGCACACGCTGGAAAAACTCGAGAACAACGGCTTTGAGGTGACGTACCTGCCCGTGCACGAAAACGGGATCGTCCGCGTCGACGAGCTTGAGGCGGCGATCCGGGAAGACACCTGTCTTGTCACGGTCATGTTCGCGAACAATGAGATCGGCACCCTGCAGCCCGTTCGGGAGATCGGAGCGATCTGCCGCAGGCGCAGCGTTCTCTTCCACACCGACGCGGTGCAGGCGGTGGGGCACGTTCCGATCGACGTGGGCGCGAACAACATCGACATGCTCTCGGCCTCGGCGCACAAATTCCACGGTCCGAAGGGCGTCGGTTTTCTTTACGCGAAGCGCAGCGTGAAGCTGTCGAACCTGATCGAGGGCGGCGCGCAGGAGCGCGGCCTTCGCGCGGGGACGGAGAACGTCGCGGGTATCGCGGCCATGGCGGCGGCGCTGGACGAAGCGGTCGCCGATATGGACGCGAACGCGAAAAAGCTCACAACCCTTCGGGAACGGCTGATCCGGGGCCTTGCGCAGATCCCCCACTCCGCGCTCAACGGCGACGCGGAAAAACGGCTGCCCGGCAACGTCAGCTTCTGTTTTGAGGGGATCGAGGGCGAATCGCTCCTGCTGCTGCTCGACGATAAAGGGATCTGCGCATCCTCCGGTTCGGCGTGCACCTCGGGTTCTCTCGATCCGAGCCACGTGCTGCTGGCGATCGGCAGAGTCCACGACGTGGCGCACGGATCTTTGCGGCTCACCCTCGGAGAGGACGCGACGGAGGATCAGATCGATTATATTACGGAATCGGTAAAAGAGGTCGTCGGGACCCTGCGGAATTTCTCCCCGGTCTGGCGCGACCTGCTCGCCGGGAAAACAAGCTTCATATTATAAGGAGAGAGATATCATGGCGTTATACAGCGAAAAGGTAATGGATCATTTCCGCAATCCGCGCAACGTCGGCGTGATCGAGGACGCGGACGGCGTCGGCGAGGTCGGCAACGCGAAATGCGGCGATATCATGAAAATCTATCTGAAGATCGAGGACGGGATCATCGCGGACGTAAAATTCGAGACCTTCGGCTGCGCCAGCGCGATCGCGTCGAGCTCCATGGCGACGGAGCTGATCAAGGGAAAACCGCTCTCAGAGGCGACGGAGCTGACAAACAAAGCGGTCGCGGAAGCGCTGGACGGTCTGCCCGCCCACAAGCTGCACTGCTCGGTCCTGGCGGAGGAAGCCATTCAGGCGGCGCTGGAGGATTATTACGCAAAACACCCGGAAGCCGGTGGAAAATGATTTTTACGGCGGCCGGACGCGTTTTGTATGGTGCGCTGACGGTGCGCCCGACCGGGCCGCGCAGCAAAGCTGCTGCGGTTGCCGCTGAAAACTGTCCACCGGACTGTTTTCAGCGGCAATTGCGTGTTGCGTTCCGGCAGGCGGCAACGAACAACTATCTTACTAATATCAAATTGCGCAGCGATTTCTGCATCTCCGCTCTCCGCTCTGACCTCAGCAGCCGGAAGCCAGCAGCCAGCAGCCGGAAGCCGGAAGCCGGAAGCCAGCAGCCGGAAGCCGGAAGCCAACATCCCCATGCTCCGAAAAAATAAACGGGACGACTGAAATTTTTTCAAAATACCTATTGACATAGTAGGCGAATAGTGTTATAATACCGTCAATCGATCCGAAAGGAGGCGCGCCGAATGCTTTATTCAGCGGTCTGCACAAGAAACAGCGCGATGTGGTGTCGAATGCTTCACTCCCGGGCATTTTCCATGGCCGGGGCGTTCGGCGAAGCATCCGCGCGCCCCGATACGATGCGATGTCGGTGAACGACCGCGTTATCCTGCCATTTGCCCGGGAGAGCTGTACACGCCCCCCGGATTTTTTATTGCAAAAATCCGACTTTGACCGATAACATACAACAAGCAGCGATCAACTCGGCAAAAAATAAAAAATTGATGACAAATAACAAAAAAGGAGTTATAATAATGAGTAACTATAAATTCGAGACCTTACAGCTTCACGTCGGCCAGGAGCAGGCCGATCCCGCCACTGACGCCCGCGCGGTGCCGATCTATCAGACCACAAGTTACGTATTTCACGATTCCGCCCACGCTGCCGCGCGCTTCGGTCTTGCCGACGCGGGCAACATCTACGGGCGGCTGACCAACTCCACGCAGGACGTTCTGGAAAAGCGCGTCGCGGCGCTCGAGGGCGGCAGCGCGGCGCTGGCCCTCGCCTCCGGCGCGGCGGCGATCACCTACACGATCGAAGCGCTGGCGGCGAACGGCGGTCACATCGTGGCGCAGAAGACGATCTACGGCGGCAGCTTCAACCTGCTCTCGCACACCCTGCCGCAGTACGGCATCGAGACGACCTTTGTGAATGCGCACGATCTCGATGAGGTCGAGGGAGCGATCAGGGAGAACACGAAAGCGATCTATCTTGAGACCCTCGGCAACCCGAACAGCGATATCCCCGATATCGACGCCGTCGCAGAGATCGCGCACCGGCACGGTCTGCCGCTGGTGATCGACAACACCTTCGGCACGCCGTATCTGATCCGCCCGATCGAGTACGGCGCGGACATCGTCGTTCACTCGGCGACGAAATTCCTCGGCGGTCACGGCACGACGCTCGGCGGCATTATCGTGGAATCCGGCAAATTCGACTGGAGCGCGGGCGGAAAATACCCGAATATCGCCGCGCCCAACCCGAGCTATCACGGCGTTTCCTTCTACGACGCCGTCGGTCCCGCCGCGTTCGTCACCTACATCCGCGCGATCCTGCTGCGCGACACCGGCGCGGCGATCTCCCCGTTCAACGCGTTCCTTCTGCTTCAGGGCGTGGAAACGCTGTCGCTCCGCCTCGACAGACACGCGGAGAACACGAAGAAGGTCGTGGAATTCCTGAAGAACCATCCGCTGGTGGAAAAGGTCAACCATCCTTCCCTGCCGGAGCATCCCGACCACGCGCTGTATGAAAAATATTTCCCGCAGGGCGGCGCGTCGATCTTTACCTTTGATATCAAGGGCGGTCAGAAGGAAGCGTGGGCGTTCATCGACGGCCTGAAGATCTTCTCGCTGCTCGCGAACGTGGCGGACGTAAAGTCTCTTGTGATCCACCCGGCGTCCACAACGCATTCTCAGCTCAGCGAGGAAGAACTGGCGGATCAGGGCATTTATCCGAATACCATCCGTCTCTCCATCGGCACGGAGCACATCGACGATATCATCGCGGATCTCGAAAACGGTTTCGCGGCGGTCAAATAAAGAAAGGAAAATCATTATGGCAAGTATCTATCGCAGCGCATCGGAACTGATCGGCAACACGCCGCTTCTGGAAATTACGAACGTCGAGGCGGAACAGGCGCTCGGGGCGACGGTTCTCGTCAAGCTTGAGTATTTCAATCCCGCGGGGAGCGTCAAGGACCGCATCGCGAAAGCGATGATCGAAGACGCGGAGCAAAAAGGGCTTCTCAAAGAGGACTCGGTCATTATCGAGCCGACCTCCGGCAACACCGGCATCGGTCTTGCCGCCATCGCCGCCGCAAAGGGCTACCGTATCATACTGACCATGCCCGAGACAATGAGCGTGGAGCGCAGAAATATTCTGAAAGCCTACGGCGCCGAGCTTGTGCTGACGGAAGGCGCGAAAGGCATGAAAGGCGCGATCGCAAAAGCGCAGGAGCTTGCCGACGAGATCCCCTGCGGCTTTATCCCCGGTCAGTTCGTCAACCCCGCGAATCCCGCGATCCATAAAGCCACGACGGGGCCGGAGATCTGGCGCGACACCGACGGCAAGGTCGATATCTTTGTCGCGGGCGTCGGCACGGGCGGCACGGTCACTGGCGTCGGCGAGTATCTGAAGGACCGGAACCCCGCGATCCGGATCGTCGCCGTGGAGCCGGACTCCTCCCCCGTTCTCTCGGGCGGGGCGAGCGGTCCGCACAAGATCCAGGGCATCGGCGCGGGTTTTGTGCCGGACGTGCTGAACACGTCGGTATACGACGAGGTTTTCCGCGTTCCGAACGAAGACGCTTTCACGGCTGCGAAGCTGCTGGCGAAGAAAGAGGGCGTTTCTGTCGGCATTTCCTCAGGCGCCGCGCTGTTCGCCGCGCTGGACCTTGCGAAAAGAGCGGAAAACAAGGGCAAAACGATCGTCGCCCTTCTGCCTGACAGCGGAGACAGATATTATTCCACGCCGCTGTTTACGGAATAATCTATACTTGACAGTCTGGGACGCGAACGTGATTCGCGTCCTTTTTCGGTTCCGATTCTTTAGTTCAAACTGCAGATATATATTGACCTTTCCGTCAGATTTTGATATTATTGGATAAATAAATAAAAAAGACAGGATAATTATTATGAAAATTACATGGTACGGCACGGCGACGATCGGGCTTGACGACGGAAAAACAAAACTCCTGTTCGATCCCTTCGTCCGACAGAACCGGCGCATTTCCACAACGCCGCTTGAAGGCTTCGCCGGATTCGACGCGATTTTCGTCACGCACGGTCACTTCGATCATATTTATTCTATCCCCGACCTTATGAAAATCGACGAAAACGTATCCGTCTACTGCACCGAAACGCCGAAAAACACCCTCGTCGGCAAAGGCGCGCCCGAAAACAGAATCCGCGTCGTCAGCCCCGGGGACGAGATTCGCGTCGGCGATTGCACGGTCCGGGTCTGGAAATTCAGGCATCTCTTTATCGATCCGGTTTATATTCTGAGCGTCTTCCCCAAATGCACGCTCTTTTTTCCGAAGTTCTTCTGGCAGACGTATACCAATAAAAAATTCCCTTCCAACGGGGAGACCGTCGCCTATGAAATTGAATGCGGGGGAAAACGCGTTTTTCTGACGGGCTCGTTCCGCGATACCCCCGCGATCGAATATCCGAAAAACCCGGATCTTTTCGTGCTCGCCTACGGCGGAAGCGTTTTCGTGCCGGAAAATACGGCGGATTTCATCGCGAAATACAAGCCGAAGGCGATCCTCGTCGATCACTTTGACAACGCTTTTCCGCCCGCGACACGACGGATGGATCTGACCCGTCTGCAAAAAAGAGTGCGGCGGGATCACCCGGAGATCCGGTTCATCATTCCGCAGATATGCAAAGAGATCGAGATCTGAAAGAGGTGTTTCCATGAATCGCAGGGCTGAAACCGGCAATCAGGAAAAAGTCTCCCCGCTGAGCAAATTCTGGCTGTGTCTCGCCGACTGTCTGTGCGGCACGGCAAACGGCCTGCTGACCGGTGGCGGAATGTCTTATTTCTTCGTCTCGTACCTCGGTATGGACGAAAAACTCGCAAGTATCGTATGGATCATTTTCGGGATCTGGAACGCGTTCAACGATCCGCTGTTCGGCTATATCTCCGACCGGACGAAATCGAAGCTCGGCAGACGGATCCCGTATATCCGCTACGGCGCGGCGTTCTACGCGTTTTTCTTTATCATCACATGGTTCCGCTGGCCCTTCGGCGCGTCTCAGACCGCGCTGTTTATTCAGATGCTCTCGACGCTGTTTTTATTTGACACGCTGTATACGGCGATCGCGACTTCTCTTTACGTGATGCCCTATACCATGGCGGTCTCCAACAAGGCGCGCAGCAATATCTTTTTGTGGAAAATCTTTTTCACGCTCATTTCCCTCGCGGTGCCGCTGGTCGTTTTCCCGCTGATCAAGCCCGCGCCGGGAGAAAGCCCGAAACAGTTCCAGATCATCATGACCGCGCTCGGCGTCGTGACCTTCCTCGTCATCTTCGCCTCGACCTTCTTTTATAAAGAAAAGGTCCAGAGCAAGCAGGAGGAGACGGAGAATATTTTCAAGGCGGTCGTATCCTGCTTCAAGAACCGCTCGTTCGTGATCTTTGAGGTTCTGTCCTTCACGGTCATTTTCATTCAGACGATCCTGATGCAGGGCGTAATCTATTATTTCGACGCGTTCAAAAACGTGCCGATGGCGTTCGCCTACGGGGCGCTCGGTCTCGGCGCGGTCTTCGGCGTCGTCCTCTGGTCAAAGAAAACGAATGTATGGGGCGTTAAAAAGTGCACGCTGATCATGTGTATCGTCTTCTCGCTCGGCGCGGCGGCGATGGTATTTCTCGGCAAATATCTGCCCGTCGCGATTGTCGGTTTCTTCACCGCGGGCATGGGCTTCGCGGGCGGGATGTACCTGATCCCGCTGATGAACGGCGATGTGATCGACTGGGACGAGCACAAAACGGGCGTGCGCAGAGAGGGAATGTACGCGGGCGTGAACAGCCTTGTCACCAAGCCCGCGATCAGCCTTGCGAACGCTGCGTTCCTGATGATCATCAGCCGGTTCGGTTTCGATAAGACGATCGCGACCGAGATGCAGACCGCGACTGCGAAGCAGGGCATTCTGGTCGCGTGGATGGCGATACCCGCGATCCTGCTCGTGATCTGCGCCTTCAGCCTGAAATTCTATCCCCTCGCGGGCGAAGGCTGGGCGCAGATCAAGCGGGAGCTCGAAGAGAGTCACAGGGATGACGGTGAACAGTGAACAGTGAAAAGTGAAAA
>JAFRPB010000015.1 GCA_017429345.1 Clostridia bacterium
TAAGCGCTGATTAATTCCGGTGCGCAGATTGCGCCGTCAGATTTTTCGTCAGATTGTTCAAAAAGACCGCAGGAAGGCTGTCGCCTTTCAAGGGATTTTTGGGCGATATGACGGGAAAGATGCAAGCAAGATGCGTGCCGAGTCTTCAGACGTGAATTAATCAGTGGTTACAAAGGAGAGAAAGCCATGAAAAAGATCATCATGACCGTCAGCGGCGTGCTGACCGCTGCGATCTGCCTTGTGATGAACCTTGTGCTGATCCCGCGCATCGAGGCGGGCACGAACGGGATCCGCTGCTTCGACATGAATTTCGCTTACGATTTCGAGACCGTGAAGCAGTTCCTCGCGCTGCTTTCGGAGGACGGCAGACGCGTCTATCTGAATATCCAGCTCCCGCTCGATTTCTTCTATCCGATCGCCTACGGCGTGTTCTTCTGCCTCGTTCTCTATTCGCTCTCAAACGGCAGAAAAGCGCTGCTCGCCTTCCCGATCCTGCTGGCGGCGTTCGACTATGCGGAAAATATCTGCGTGCTCTGCCTGCTGAAAGCGTCTCAGCCGTCTCAAACGCTCGCGACGGCCGCAAGCGCCGCAACGACCGCAAAGACCGTGCTGATGTACGTCACGATCCTCATGATCCTCGTTTTTCTCGTGCGGTATCTAAGGCAACACCGCACAAATACGAATGCGCGTCTTGCTTGATCTTTATTCCGTCATATTGCACATCTTCTCCTTGCCAACCGTCAGGTTGCCTGCGGAGAATCTGTACAATCTGACGAAAAAATCTACTGCGCAATCCGCACGCCCGAATTGTGCGGTGTTGCCCTAATCAAAAAACGTTCCGCGAAGACAAACGCTTGACATGCAAAAACGCGCGTGATATAATAAAGCTGCAGAGCAACGGCGCTCCTCATACGAGGGGCGCTTCTTTTTTATTCCGGAGGTGCTGTTATGGCGGCGTTTGATAAAGTAAAATCGGGCATTCCCGAAATGGACGAGGCGCTCGATCACATCCGGCTGGGCGACAACGTCGTGTGGCGGGTATCGGAGCTCTCGGAGTTCCGCCTGTTCATGGAGCCCTATCTGCGGCAGGCGATCGCGGACGGCAGGAATATCATCTATTTCCGCTTTGCGAGCCACGAGCCGCTGGTCGAGGACTGTCCGGAGGTCAAAACGGTCCGGGTATCTCTGTCGCACCGGTTCGAGACGTTCACGGTCGACATTCACAACGAGATCGAAAAAGCGGGCAGGGACGCGTTCTATATCTTCGACTGCCTCTCCGAGCTGCAGACGATGTGGGCGACCGACCTGATGATGGGCAACTTCTTCCGTGTGACCTGCCCGTTCCTGTTCATTCTCGACACGGTCGCGTTTTTCCCGATCATCCGCGGCAAGCACTCGGTGCACGCGATCAATAAGATCCTCGACACCACGCAGCTGTTTCTCGACGTCTACTCCGACAGCAAGAAGAACGTTTACGTGCGCCCGGAGAAGGTGTGGAACCGCAATTCCGACACCATGTTCCTGCCCCACACCTACGAGCCGGAGACCGGGCGGTTCCGCCCGATCCTCGACGGCGTGAAGTCGAGCCGGTTCTATCAGGTCCTCGGCAACGCCCAGCGCTCCGCGGACGAACAGTTTATGGACTCGTGGGACCGGTTCTTTAAAAAAGTGAAGCTTTTGTATGAGACCGGCGCGGATATCTCGGATCAATGCGGCGAAATGTGCGATATTATGATGACCCGCGACGAAAAGATGCGCCGGATGGTGAAAAAGCACTTCCGGCCCGAGGATTATTTCGGCGTGCGCGACCACATGATCGGCACGGGAATGATCGGCGGCAAGGCCTGCGGGATGCTGCTGGCGCGCGCGATCATCCGCAACAACGCGCCCGACGTCGACGAGGTGCTCGAGCCGCACGATTCCTTCTACATCGGCTCCGACGTTTACTACACCTACATCGTCGACAATCAGTTCTGGGATATGCGCATCCGGCAGCGCACCGAGGACGGCTATTTCTCCCTCGCCGACGAGTTCGCGAATCAGCTTCTGAACGGCGGCTTTTCCGACGAGATGCGCGAACAGCTGGGCCGCATCATCGAGTATTACGGGCAGGACCCGTATATCGTCCGCTCCAGCAGTATTCTCGAGGACGGCTTCGGCAACGCCTTCGCGGGCAAATACGAATCCGTATTCTGCGTCAACCGGGGCACGGCGGAGGAACGCCTCGACGAGTTTGAGAAAGCGATCAAAACCGTCTACGCCAGCACGATGAGCATGTCCGCGCTCGATTACCGCAAGCGCCGCGGGCTTGACAAGCGCGACGAGCAGATGTCGCTTTTAGTGCAGCGCGTTTCGGGCTCGTATTACGGGGCGTATTATATGCCCTGCGCGGCGGGCGTCGGGTATTCCTACAGCCCGTACCGGTTTCTGAAGGACGCCGACCCGACCGCGGGGATGCTGCGGCTGGTGATGGGCCTCGGGACCTCCGCGGTGGACCGGACGGAGGGCTCCTACCCGCGCCTTGTGGGGCTCGATCAGCCCCGGAAAACGGTGTATACGTCCGTCGCCGACAGGCACAGGTTTTCACAGGGCAGGGTCGAGGTCATCAACACCTCCCGGCATCAGATGGAGCGGCTTCCGTTAAAAATGATCGAGCCGGAGCTGCCGGCGTATCTGAAAAAGATCCTGCTCGAGCACGATTACGACGCGGAGTTCAGGCTGCGCGACATGGGGCGCAGAGAATCCGCCATGTTCATCTCCTGCAAGGGGCTTGTGGAAAACGGGACGCTGATGTCGCAGATGCAGAGAATGCTGCGCTGCATTCAGGACGAGTACGAATACCCTGTCGACACGGAATTTACCGTCAACATCTCCGACAGCGGCGAGTACTCGGTAAACCTGCTGCAGTGCAGGCCGCTGCAGGTACTCAAGGAAAAATCGGGCGCCGCCGTGCCCGAAAACATCCCGCCGGAGAAGATCCTGCTTGAAAGCAAAGACGCGTCCATGGGCTTTTCGAAAACGACAAAGCTCGATATCATCGTATACGTCGATCCCGTCGCCTATTACAATATGCCGTACCGCGACAAGGATTCCGTCGCGAAAATGATCGGCAAAATCAACTGGCATTACCGGGAGAAGGAAAAGCATATGATGCTCATGGTCCCCGGCAGGGTCGGCACCTCGTCGCCCGAGCTGGGCGTGCCCACGACGTTCGCGGATATCAGCGAATTCGACGTGGTGTGCGAGATGGAGGAGCAGCGGGCGGGCTACAACCCCGAGCTTTCCTACGGCAGCCATATCTTTCAGGATCTCGTGGAGGCGGAGATCCTTTACACCGCGGTGTTCAACAACGAGAAAACGATCCGTTTCGCGCCCGAAAAGCTAAAGGCTCTGCCGAATATGCTCTCACAGATCGCCGAGCCCGGCGGCCTTGACGGGATCATCCGCGTCTGCGACGTCGGCGGCAGCTGCGCGCTCTATAAAGATATCAGGGACGAACACCTGCTGATCACGCTTTGAAACACGTTCGGCGCCGAAGACAGAAACAGCATCATTTACTGTATTACTGCGTCATTTTAAGCGGGATAACGCAATTGAAGTTCCGGTTACGTGTAATTAAAACCCCGCGGGCAGTCCGTTCCGGACCGTCTGCGGGGTTCGTTATCTGTTATTCTTCGATCTGCTGCGGTTCTTCGGCGGGCGGAGCGCTCACCGTATCCCTGCCGATCCACATATTTTCCCACTTCTGACCGGCGATGCGCTCGATGCGCGCCTTCTGCGCGTCGTCGATGGTCACCCTGCCGGTCTCGTGCTTTTCCTTGATCACGCGCTGGATCTCCTCATGGTCGGTCTTCGTCATCGTAAAGCGGTTGACAAGGATCCACGTCAGCAAACCGAACAGGATCGGCATATAGGTGAAGATCATGCGGATGCCGAACACGGTGCGGGGGCTCTGGAACTGCGGCTCCTTGTGCGTGACGTCATAGCCGAAGATGCGCGTCAGGCTGAAGCCCAGAATGCCCGTCATGAAGGAGTTCACCGTTTTTGATACGAACGAGCGGAACGTGGCGATCACGCCCTCGCGCCGCCGCCCGGTGATCAGCTCGTCCACGTCCGTGATGTCGGGCTGAATGGTCTCGACCGCAAAGCCGGGGCCGGAGAAGCCGAAGTTATACAGCACCGTAGCAAGGAACAGGATCGCGGAGGGGGTCTTCTCCCCGACGAAGGCGTAGAGCACAAGGCCCACGACCATAATGGGCGTAAACAGCGTGCCGGAGATGCGCTTGCCGAAATAGCGGTTCAGAAGGTAGTTCGCGGGCGAGCCCATGAACTCCGAGACGCCCGCCACGATGTTCAGCGTGTTGAAGTGCCGGTACTTGTTCGCGACGGAGATCATAAAGAACTGATCCGCGTAGGAATAGCAGCTGCCCCGGAAGGAGTTGAACATACTGATGAGGAAATACTGCCGGAACGAGCGGTTTTTGAATACGAAATAGTATTCGCGGAAGAAGTATTTCCAGTCCACCGGCTCCACGTGCATTCCGAGCGACGAGGGCTCCGGGCAGGTAAAGAACGACAGGATCGGGCTCCAGCAGAACCAGAGCGCCAGCACGATGCCGCAGAACAGGTATTTGCTCCGGTCCGCAGGCGAGGGGTCGCTCATATTGAAGCCGCCGAGCATCAGGCCCATGAAGATGAAGCTCGAGACCTGCCCGACCGAGTTCATCATGTATTCCACGATCTTGTACTGCGTTCGGCGGAAATAATGCGGCTCGATGGTCGGCAGCATCGCCACGTGCGGCACGCTCATCATTGTATAAGAGGTGCTGTACAGTACCGAGGTGAACAGGTAATAAAAGAAGGTCAGCCGCCAGTCCCCGAGGCCTGAGATGCCGAAGGAGCACCATTTCATGATATAGGCGAGAATAAACGGGAACGAGCCGATCAGCACATAGATGCGGTGCTTGCCGTATTTCGTGCGCGTGCGGTCGGTGATCAGGCCCATCAGCACGTCGGATACCGCGTCCACGCAGCCGCCGATCATGCTGATCACGCCGGTCTTGTCGGTCTGCAGACCTTCGACGAAGTTCATATACTGCTGATGGTACATCCCGATGGGATAGCCCGCGCCGCCCAGCGTAATGTTGGCGCAGGTATACGCCGCCATCGGTTTTATGAAAGGTTTTACGTCCCCTTCCACGCCCAGCACGTTCTTTATTTTTTCACCCAGCGCTTTTTTGTCCATTTCGCGTCTCCCTTCCGGAACCGGCGGGATCGTTTTCAATTTCTTCGATCCCGCGCCGGCCGCGCTTTATACGCATTGATAACAATCAGTATACTATACTTTCGGCAGTAATTCAAGAAAAAGATAAAAAAAGGACGGTATTCGTATTGTTATACCGTTTTTTCCTTCATCTGGCGCATTGTATTTAATATACCGGATGATTCCAATGATATACCGCCTGACGGCGGTGTGATATGCGCGGCAAAGCCGCGCGTGATATACCTCGCTTCGCTCGGTATGATATATTGCCCCTTCGGCGCAATATGTATGATATTCGTCAGCATACCGAAGGTATATCATATCCGAAGGATATATCATATGACGAAGTCATTTTGTATTGATATTTCGACGGGACCGAATGCCTGCAATAGCTGGTCCGCACGAACTCGTGCATTTCGGTTTTGCCGTAATGCTTCGCGTAATCAAAAAACACCTTTTCTTTTTTGACGTCGTACTTCTGCAGCGCCTTCA
>JAFRPB010000016.1 GCA_017429345.1 Clostridia bacterium
CGGAATTGAGACAAAAAGCCTCGGCAAATTAGACAAAAAAACAAGCTATTGACGTCTCGCAAATGCGAAAAACATGTTGATTTTTCCGAAGTATTTGCAGGCTGCATCGAGATACGCCTATTTGTCAACAGCCCCCACCGGAGACCCGCACCGGTTGCCACTGAAAACAGTTCCCCGGACTGTTTTAAGCGGCAACTCCGAACTCCGAACCGGTTAATATCTTCCGATCTCCGAGAGCGGCAGGGGTTCAAAGTCGGGTATGATATCGAATACCGGCGCGTCGGCGCGTAAGGTATAATCGCCGTTCTCATAATCGACGAACAGTTTTTTCATATCCTTCAGCCGGTAACAGGCGTTGCCGGAAAGATCGCTGTATTTCTCTGCGGCCTCGCTGATATTGCCGAGGTCGCCCGAGAAACAGACCGTCAGATTCCCCGTGACTTTGCTGTTCGCGGGATTGGCGGCGAACTGCGGCGACTCCGTGTCTCCGAAATCCACGCTGACGGCGGCAAGGTCCGGATAGGCTTTCTTCCAGAGCTCCGTCTGCCACGGAGATTCCAGCAGGTTGTTCAGCATATCGCCGTCCGCGCGCGAGTGGGAAAAGCTGCCGCTCAAAACCCCGTCGCGGGCGCGCTGGTCATAGGTAAAGGGCTCCTGACTCGTAATGATCACGATATTGTTGCGCACGTCAAAATCCCTGCCGCCGCACAGCGAGATGCCAACGTCCGGCGCGTTCATCACGAGATTGCCGTAGATCGTCTGCCCCGAGAGCGCGTCGTCCATATAGATGCCGGTGGGCTCGTGCCCGTCCGCGCCCACATTGAACACCGCGTTATACCGGATCACGTTGCCGTACCAGTCCCAGCGCCTGCCGGTGTAGATCGCCCCGGCGTCGTCGGAGAGCAGGCATACGTCGTGGATCAGATTGTATTCGATCACATGGTCGTTGCCCGAATAGGTGATCGCCTCGTGGGGCGAATTATATATTTCGTTGTGCGAACAGACGTTGCCCACGCCGGAAAGCGAAACGGCGGGCTGATAGGTCAGATAGATCTCGCTCCAGTCGTGGATCAGATTGTTGTCGGCGCGGTTATTCCCCGCCGTCAGCGTCTCCCTCGCGCCGCCGGAGAGCGAGATCCCTCCCCTGCCGGTGCGGGTGATCTCGTTTTCGGACGCGAGGTTGTCATACCCGGTCATTTTCAGCGCGTCCCCCGCCACGTTTTTGATCAGGCAGTTTTTCACGGTGTTGCCGCTGCCGGACATGACGATCCCGTCGCCCCGCGTTCCCTTGACCGTGAAGCCGTCAAAGGTCAGGTGATCCGCGTTTTCCGCGGTCAGGACCGGCTCCGTGGAGAGAGACAGGTCGATCCTTGCAGAGGCGAGATCTTCCGGCGGGTACAGATAGAGCTTCCCGTTCTCCCGGTCGAGATACCATTCTCCGGGCGCGTCCAGCTCCTCCAATACGTTGTAGAAATAATACGGCGCGCCGGATTTCGTTCCGTAGAGGCTGACGAATTTCGGCGTGAGCTGACGCGTGGCGGGATCGAAGCTTTCCATCGGCGTGGAAGCATCCGCCCAGTCGTATTTCCAGTAGCCGAACATCCACACGTTGTCGAGCGTCTGCCAGTTTTCGATGCGCGAAGCGAGCGCGGCGTCGGTCTCATAAATATCCGGCTGCGGATCGACGAGCTTATCCCAGTCCTTGTTTTTGGTGGCGTCGCCGTTGGTTTCAAGTCCCGTTCCGGTCCGGATCACCTTGCCGGTATAGAGCCATTCGTCCCCGTTCGGATACCGCGCCGTCGTACAGCGCGTATCGTTGAAAAACAACTCGCAGGCAAGCGGACCCGTCCAGTCTCCGGTATACTTGCCCGCGGTGTTATAGGAGCCGATGGCGTAGAGCTTGCCGTATTGCTCCGCCGTCACGCCGAGAGCGAACAGATCCGCGCAGACGATCCGGTCACGCGCCTCTGCCGAAAGCCGCCCGAGGGTCGCTTCGTCGCTCACCGGCAGGAACGCGTCGGACGGGATCGTCGCCCCGCCGTTCAGGATCGCCTCGCCGTCGCCGTAGGCGGCCCAGGTCACGGGACAGTCCGCCGTGCCGGAGTCCTCCGACGAAAAGCACAGAGATTCCACGCGGTATTCTCCCGCCTTCACCGCGACCGTGATCCCGTTTTTCCGCGTTTTATCCATTGCCCGCACAAGGTCGCGGGCTTTTTCGATCGTCGCGAGCGGATGATCAATGCTGCCGTCGTTTTCGTCGCTGCCGTCCGGCGCGACATAGAGATCGGCGCCGTCAAGCCTCTGCCGCTCTTTCTGCGTATAAACGCCGAATCCGGTCGGCGTCGGCTGCAGCGCGTTCATCTGTTTTTTCGTCAGCGGGACGGGAGCGCGGATCAGCGGCACAACTGCAATGCAGAAGCATAAAATCACGCCGACCGCGCCGGAGAGAACCGCCGCGAGCCGTATTTTCGCTTGCCCGCGCGCCGTGAGCAACACCAGCGCCGCGAAATACAAAGCCGAGCCGAAGGCGACGGCCGCCACCGCGGCGTGGGGGTGCTTGCCGTTCAGCAGCAGATTGTTGATCCCGTAGGTCAGCGCCTCCGCAACGGCAAGGTAGATCGCCGTGCATATAATTGACAGAAGGACCGGGCGGCGCTTTCCCCGGACTTTGCGATAAAGAAGATTCAGGAAAAACGCAAGCGCGCCGTAGACCGCGACCGACGCCGCGTACAGCGGCACGATCCACTTCTGAAAGCCGTACTGAAACAGAAGCGCGTTCCCCGTCGAGAGCAGCAGAAGCAGACACGATACGATCGACAGTTTGTTTTTATTCAGATTTTCCGGATCCATTTTCATTTTGCCTCCGCATGAGAGATTTTTTGTAGAGATAAGAGATGAGAGGGGAGATAGAGAGCGGAGTTCGGAGAGCGGAGAGCGGAGATCAATCGACGTCCGATTTCCGATTTCCGATGTCCGATCTCCGGTTTCCGATGTGTCAAATTTACACGCTGTGTAATAAGAAAACAAATCGTTAATTTTACTCACCGGAGTTCGGGACTCGGATTGCTCGCCCCGAGCTTCTTTTCTCTCATCTCTTATCTCTTTTTTTCTGCGGCGAAGCCGCGCATCTCCGCTCTCCGAACTCCACTCTCCGCTCTGAATCAGTATCTTCCGATCTCCGAGATCGGGATCTGCTCGAAACCGGGGATCTCATCAAACACCGGCGCGTCGTCGCGCAGGGTATAATCCCCGTTTTCGGGGTCGACGAACAGCTTTTTCATGGCGCTCAGCCGATACACCGCATTGCCGGAAATATCGCTGTAACGCGCGGGATTTTCCCCGATCTCGCCCAGCTCGTTCCGCAGATTCACAAGCAGATTGCCGGTGACGCAGCCGTTCGCGGCGTTGGGGAAAAACAGCGGATCGGCCGTGTTGTCAAGGTCGTAATGCAGTCCCCGCATCGCCGGATAGGCGTTCTGCCAGATCTCCCTGCGCCACGGCGACGCTTCCAGCTGCTCCCAGAGAACGGTATCGTGACTGAACCAGCCGTTGTTCAGGATATAGTCGATGGCGCGCTGATCGTAATGGACGGCATGGCCTTTGGTATTGATCAGTACGTTGTTCCGCACGATCAGATCCCTGCCGCCGCCGAGCTCCAGCCCGTAACAGGGCATATTGACCAGCAGATTGCCGTAGATCGTCTGCCCCGAAAGCGCGTCGTCCATATAGATCCCCTGCGGACGGTGTTCTCCCGGCGTGCCGAGGTCGTAGATCGCGTTATACCGCACGATATTGCCGTACATGGTCCAGCTCCTGCCGGTATAGATCGCGCCGGCGTCGTCCGAAAGCAGGCAGACGTCGTGGATCAGGTTATATTCCACGATATTGTTGTTTCCGCCGTAGGTGATCGCCTCGTGGGGGCAGTTATAGATCTCGTTATGAGAACAGACGTTGCCCACGCCCCCCAGCGTGACCGCGGGCTGATAGGTATAATAGATCTCGCTCCAGTCGTGGATCAGGTTGTTGTCCGCCCGGGAATTGCCGTGCGTCAGCGTTTCCCCGTCTCCCCCGGTGATCGTGATGCCCGCCTTGCCGGTGTGGGTGATCTCGTTTTCGCTTGCGAGATTGTCGTATCCGCTCATCGAGAGCGCCGAGCCGCCCACGTTTTTGATAAGGCAGCGCGACACCGTGCAGCGATCGCCGGTGATCTGTATCGCATCCCCGCGGGTACCCTTCACCGTCAGGCCGGAAAAAGTCAGGTCATGGACGTTTTCGCAGGTGATGATCGGTTCCGTCGTCAGCGTCAGGTCGATCACGGATCCGGAGAGCTCCCCGGGCGGATACAGATACAGCATGCCGGAATCCCGGTCAAGATACCATTCGCCGGGAGCATCCAGCTCTTCGAACACGTTGAAGAAATAATACGGAGCGTCTTTGACCGCGCCGAATTCGCTGACGAACATCGGCGAAAGCGTCCGTGCGTCGCAATCAAAATCGGCGATCGGGGTCGCGCCGTCCGCCCAGCTCGTCTGGAAGAAGCCGAACATCCATACGTCGTCGAGCGTTTTCCAGGAGTTGATGCGGTCCGCCAGCGTCCGGCTGACCCGGTAGATCTCCGCCGGCGGGTTGCGGACGAAATCCCCGTTCTCGATGCTGCCCGGGACCTCTCTGCCGATTTGCAGCGGCTCGCTCGTTCTGAGCCAATCGGCGTCCGGATAGCGCGCGAGCGTGCATCGCCCGTCGTTCACGAACAGCTCGCAGTACATGGGGCCCTCGTAATCGCCGTCGTAATACCGGGCGGTATTGTATGTGCCGATGGCGTAAAGCTTTCCGTATTCGGCGGCGGTCACGCCGATATCGGCAAGAGACATGCACACCACGTTCCGTTTCGCGTCCTCCGAAAGACGGGAGAGCGCTTCCTCCTGCGTCACGGGAGCAAAGAGCGCGGGATCGACGGTCACGCCGCCGTTCAGGATCACCTCGCCGTCGCCGTAGGCGCAATACGTCACGGGACAATCCGGCGCGCCGCTGTCTTCTGCCGTAAAGGTCAGGGCGCTCACACGGTATTCGCCCGCCTTCAGCGCCACGGTGACGCCGGTCCTGCCGGTCTTATCCATCCCGCGCACAAGCGCGCGGGCTTTTGCGACCGTCGCCAGAGGACGCCCGAAGGAGCCGTCGTTCTCGTCGCTGCCGTCCGGTGAAATATAGAGATCGGCGTTATCCTCCGTCGCTGCCGCGGGTTCGGTATATGTACTCAGTCCCGCGGGCGCCGCCTCCATATGGCTGCTGTTCAGGCAGAAGGTATTCTTTGCCTTCGGATAGAACCCGATCAGCCCGCAGACAAGCAGACAGACGCACAGAACGACGGCGAGGAACGGTCTCCATATGAATTTTGCGCCCGTCAGTTTTTTCAGGCGCAGCGTGCCGAACAGCGCCGCGGCGAAGCCGAACACGGTGGTCGCGACGGTCGCCTGCTCCGCGCCGCGCTCGTGATATATCAGAATGTTGATCACATACGACAGAAGAAATACCCCGCCGATCACCGCCCCGCCGCAGAGCAGCGCCGAAAGCAGGATGCGCTTTTTCGGTCTGCCGCCTGCCGCGGCAAGCAGCGCGCCCATCGCAGCGCCGTCCAGAAAGATCGCCGCCATCGCCGCGCCGTAAAGGGGAATGATCCATTTCAGATACGCGACGCTGTAGATCCCCGCCGTCACCGCAGCAGACAGCGCGAGGAGCAGCCCGTACGCCCAGAACCGGTTTTTCGTTTTCATCATACTCACCATTTTATCGTTATTTCAGCGGCGTTCTGCCGGTCAGTATCTGCCGATCTCCGAGAGCGGGATCTGCTCGAAACCGGGGATCTCATCGAACACGGGCGCGTCGTCCCGCAGCGTGTAGTCGCCGTTTTCGGGGTCGACAAACAGCTTTTTCAGCGCGTTCAGCTTATAGATCGCGTTGCCGGTAAGGTCGGAAAAGCGGTACACGCTCTCGTCCGCGTAGCCGAAGGAGCCCGCATACTGCACGATCAGATTTCCGTTTATTTTACTGTTCGCGGGGTTCGGGATAAAGTCCGGGTTTTCCGTGTCGGAATAATCGAGGACCCAGCCCGCGGTATACGGATACGCGGTCCGCCAGAGCTCGCTCTGCCACGGCATCGCCTCCAGGTTCTGCTGCATATCCATGCCCTCTTTGCTGTGCTGGAACCAGGAGTCCGGATACAGGATCGCCTCGCGGGAGCGATCGTCGTAACAGATCGTCGTTGCGCAGTTCACGAAGATATTGTTATATACGTTGTGGTCTCTGCCGCCGCCGATCAAAATGCCGTTCCCCTTCGCGCCCACGATCAGGTTGCCGTAGGCGGTCTGTCCCGCCACGCCGTCGTCGAAATAAATACCGTTTGGCGTGTGTTCCTCATCGCCGAGGTCATACATCGCGTTATAGCGTACGACGCCCCCGCCGCAGTCCCAGCGCCTGCCGGTGTAGATCGCCGCGCCGTCGTCCGTATAGAGCTCCACGTCGTGGATCACGTTGTATTCCACCGTGATATCGTTGCCCCAGTAGGCGATGCCGGCCGCGGGAGAGTCGCAGACCTCATTATACGCGCAGACCGCGCCGACGCCGCCGAGCGTGATCCCGTGGCCGGATTCGAGGAATCCCGCGCCGCGGACCAGATTGTTTTCGACGCGGTTTTCGCCGGAGGTCAGCGTGGGCCGGTCGCCGCCGTCCACCTTCACGCCGGAGGAGCCGGTGGCGGAGATCTCGCAGCCGATGACCGTATCTCTGTATCCGTCTATCGAAACGCCGACGCCGGAGACCTCCGAAACGCGGCAGTCGGAAACCGTGATATCGCTGCCCCGGATCACGACCCCGGAACCGCGCGACCCTCTGAGCGTCAGGCCGTCGAAACGGAGATAACCCGCGTCCGTCACGGTGAGCAGGTCCTCGGCGGAAACGGTCAGGGTGATCTCAGCGCTCTGCAGGTCGCCGTCGGGATACAGATACAGCATCCCGGTCTGCCGGTCAAGATACCACTCGCCGGGCATATCCAGCTCCTCCGGCACGTTGAAAATACGATAAGAGGAGCCGGCGACCGCGCCGTATCTGCTCACGTATTTCTGTTCTATGGTCCTGTTCTCATAGTCAAAGGTCTTCAGCGGCACGGTGGATTGAGAGAACTCGTGGATCAGCGCCTCCCAGATCCACACGTCGTCAAGAGAAGCGTAGGCGTTGATCCGGTCCGCGGTTTTTTGATCGACGGAAAAGATCGTCGTCTGCGGGTTGCGCATGGTCTCCCAATCCGGATCCTGCGCGTGATTGCTCTCGGCGCTCTCGAGGCCGTAGCCCTGCTGAACGATCTCGACGACCTTGAGGTTCGAATCGTTCGGGTAGCGCGCCAGCGTCATTTGCTTCCCGTTAAAGAACAGCTCGCACGCAGGGGGACCGGGGATATAGTCGTCGTAGTTGTCGGCGGTATGACTGCCCATCGGCATAAGCCGCCCCCAGTCGGCTGCGGTCAGCCCGTGCTTGGTAAGATCGGCGCAGACGACGCTGTCCTTCGCTTCGTCCGCAAGACGGGAGCGCATTTCTTCGTCCGTGACAGCGGTGAAATCAACGGCGGTGAGCGTCAGCCCGCCGTTCAGGATCACCTCGCCGTCGCCGTAAGCGCGCCAGACGACCGGGCAGCCCGCCGTACCGCCGTCTTCGGCGGTGAATTCAATGTGACGGATCGGGTATTCGCCCGCCTTCAGCGCGACGACGATCCCGTCCTTGCCGGTCTTATCCGTCGCGCGCACCAGCTCCTGCGCCTTTTCGATCGTCGCCAGCGGATGCGCGAAGCTGCCGTCGTTATCGTCGCTGCCGTCCGGCGCGATATAGAGGTCCGCGTCGTCAACGGGCGCGGCCTCTTTTTTTGTATATTCACTGAGGCCCGTCGGTACGGCTGCCATACCTTTCCCTCCGATATAATAATTTTTGACCGCCTGTTTCGCAAAGCCCGCAAGCAGGGGGCTCGCCGAGATCACCGCGCAGAGAAGCAGCGCGGCGAGACTCTGCCACACGGCGGGCTTCCCGGTCTTTCTGCGCAGCAGAACGAGGCAGACGATGAACGCCGCGGCGGTGAGCGCGAAGAAGATCATCTCAACGGTCTTTTCCGGCAGGTCAAACGCCGCCCGGCTGACCGAGGCAACGCCGAACAGCAGCCCCGCGAACAGCACGCCGCAGACGACCGCGACCGGGCGTTTTCTGACACTCTTCCAAAGAAACACGGAGAGACCCGCGCCGAACAGCAAGATCGAGACGGCGTAGACCGGGAAATTCCAGCTCGCGACGAAGCTGTAATAAAACGCGATATGCCCCGCCGCGCACAGCGCGAGGGCGAGGATCATCGGAACGGTCGTTTTATTCTTCATAGATATCGTACTCCTGTTTACGGGTGCCGGCCATTAGTTGCCGGTTGCCGGTTGCTCGTTGCCGGATATTGTTTCATCGTGGTCTGCGGCACGGTGATCAAACGCAACACGCAAAACGCAAAACGATCTCACGACTTCACGACTTCACGATTTCAATATCGCAATACGCAAAACGCAATACGCAAAACGCAAAACGCAAAACGCAAAGCGCAAAGCGCAAAACGCTCCCCCGAACTCACCGTCTCCCGAATTCGCTCATCTCCGGCACGTCGATCTCAAACCCGATCAGCTCCTTCGCGTCGCCGCGCAGGGTATAATCGCCGTTTTCGGGATCGACAAACAGTTTTTTGAGCGCCGAGAGCTTGAAGCAGGCGTTGTCTTCGACCGTGCTGTATTTCATCGCCTTTTCCGCGATATCGCCGATATCGCCCCGCGCCGAGATCAGCAGATTGTGCGTGACGGTGCAGTGCGCGGGATTGAGCACGAAATCGGGGTTATCGGGGTCCGAGAAATCGTCGCTGTAATGCTTGTACTGCGGATAGGCGTTCTGCCAGACTTCGCTCTGCCACGGGGAATCATACAGCAGCTGCCAGATCCTGCCGCCCTCTTTATACTCCTGATAGAAGCTGTCGTCCTCGTTGCCGGAAAGGCCCGACAGGGCGCGCTGATCAAAGCTGATCGGACGGAAGGAATTCACCACGATATTGTCATGCACGTCAAGATCCTGCCCGCCGCCGAGCTGCAGACCGAAATTCGGCGAATTGACGAGGATATTGCCGTAGACCGTCTGCCCCGCGATGGCGTCGTCCAGATAAATGCCGACGGGCTTGTGACCGTCCGCGCCGAGATCGTAAATAAGATTATAACGGATCACGGTGCCGTACCAGTCCCAGCGTCTGCCCGAGTAGATCGCTCCGCCGTCGTCGGTCTTGAGGTTCACGTCGTGGATCAGATTATATTCGATCATATGGTCGTTGCCTGAATAGGTGATCGCCTCGTGGGGCGAATTGAATATCTCGTTATGGGCGCAGATATTGCCCACGCCGTTTAAGGTAAAGGCGGGCTGATAGGTCTCGTAGATCTCCGACCAGTCGTGCACGAGGTTGTTTTCGGCGCGGTTGTCCGTGTGCCGCAGGGTCTCGCGGTCGCCGCCGTCGAGGATCACGCCGCCCTTGCCGGTATGGGTGATCTCGTTATCCACGATGAGGTTATTATAACCCGTGACCAGCAGCGCGTTGCCCGCGACGTTTTTAATAAGGCAGTTTTCGATCTTATTGCCGTCGCCGGTGATGCTCACCGCGTCGCCGCGCGTGCCCTTGACGGTCAGACCGTCGAAGGTCAGGTAATTCGCCCCGGCTTTGATGACGTTGTCGGTCAGCAGCGAAAGCTCGACGGTCGAATCCTCCGAAAAGCCCTCCGGCGGGTAGAAATACAGAATGCCGTTGTCGCGGTCGAGATACCACTCGCCGGGCGCGTCCAGCTCCTCGAGCACGTTGAAGAAGTAATAGGGTCTGTCCTTCTTCGTGCCGAACATCGCGGCGAACGCCGGGGAGATCGTGAGCTTCTCATAATCGATCTCGCCGATGGGGGTGGAAGCGTCCGCCCAGTCGTTGCTGAAATAACCGAACATCCATACGCCGTCGAGCGTTTTCCACGAACGGATCCGCGCGGCAAGGTCTTTATCTAATTTATATACGTCCGGCTCCGGGTTGCGCAATACGCCCCCGGAAGTTGCCCACGTCGACATATAGCTTTCGCGGCCCTGCCCCACGCTGACCACTTCGCCGGTATAGAGATATTCCGTGCCGTTGGGATAGCGGGCGATGGTCTGCCTGCCGTCGTCGATGAACAGCTCGCAGTAAAGCTCGCCCGTCCAGTCGCCGTCGTATTTCGGCGCCATGGTATAGGAGCCGAAGGCGTAGAGCTTGCCGTACTGCTCCGCCGTGACGCCGAGGGAGAACAGATCGACCGAGAGCACGTTTTCTTTTGCCGCGTCCGAAAGACGGGAAAGCGTCTCTTCGTCCGTCACGGATGTGAATTTCCCGTGCGGGAGCGTCACGCCGCCGTTCAGGATCACCTCGCCGTCGCCGTAAGCGCGGTAGGCGATGGGGCAGCCCTCCGTTCCGCTGTCCTCGGCGGTGAATTCCAGCGTGGAAACGCGGTATTCGCCCGCCTTCAGCGCGACGGTCACGCCGGTTTTGCCGGTTTTGTCGAGGGCGCGCACCGCGTCGCGGGCCTTTTCGAGCGTGGCGAACGGCTGTTCAAACGAGCCGTCGGATGCGTCGTCGCCGTCGGGCGAGACGTAAAAATCGGCGTCCGAGATCAATTCTCTTTCCATCGGGGCGATCTCCTTTCCCGCGGCGGGCGCGGCGATATATTTATAATTTTTCTTGTAAATTTCCGCAAGCTGCGACGGAAGGGCAGAACAGAGCGTCAGCACGACCGACAGCACGAACGCACCCGCCGCCAGCGCCCTGTTTTTCCGCTTTTTTCGCGAAGCGACGCAGTAAAATATAATGAAAAACGCCAGCGTCAGCCCCGCGATGATCGCGCCGGAGACCTTCGGCATGGATCCGTTGAACAGGATGATATTGTTGATCAGGAACGTCAGCGCGAAAAACGCCGCGGCGAAAATCCCGCCGGTCAGCAGACCGCGCAGCAGCGGCCTTTTTTCCGCAAAGCGGGCGGCAAGGCAGCCCGCCGCCGCTGCGTAGAGCACCACGGACAGGCCGTACACGAGCGAGATCCAATTTACAAAGCTGTAGTAATAGATCGCGGAGGCGGCAACCGCCGCCAGAGCCGCGGAAACGGACAGGATCTTGTTTTTCATCGTCTTATCCTCCAAAACTGTTATCGCATCATTCACAAAAAGATTTCCGTCTTATTCCGGAATGTGTGCGCGGAAAAACGCGCAGATCTTGTCAAGACAATCCCTGCCCATCGGGCTGTCGGGCTTCTGCACGGCGAACACGTGCGGCAGGCGCGCTCCCTCCGGCTTGCCGTAATACAGCAGCTCGGCGTTTCTTCTGTTCCCCTGCAGATCGCGATACAGTTTCATCGTCTGCGTCCGGGCAACGACATCTCCCGCGCTCGTGATCAGCAGCATCGGCGGCAGTTCGCCCGCGTGCGGAAGAAGCTCGTTTGCGTTCATATACGATTTCCGGGCTTTTCTGAACGGGCGCTCCCGCCACATCAGCCGCCCGTAGGAGCCCATCAGAGAACGGTCGTTCATATAGGCGACGGGCGAGGTCAGCGTGACGCAGGAATATGACAGGCCGGGGTCTTCAAGACCGAACCTCTCGCGCAGGAAAGGCGAGCGCGCCAGAACCGCCGTATAAAAGGCGAGCATCCCGCCGGCGGAATCCCCCGTGAGCATGATCTTTTCGGGATCGCAGGGCAGGTCCTTCATTTTTTCGCGGATTGCGAAAAGCGCGGAATTGACGTCGCAAAGCTGATCGAGCGCCGTGACCTCCGGCACCAGACGGTAGCTCATGGAAAAAACCAGAAAGCCGCGCGACGCTAAAAAGCTGTCGTACAATACGCTGGAATCCCTGTCGCCGTACATCCAGCCGCCGCCGTGAATATCGATGATCACGGGCAGCTTTCCGTCGTTTTCCTCCGGGTAATAGGCGTTGCACAGATGGTAAAGGTCCCCGTCGCCGCCGTACGGAATGCCGCGGACGACGGTGATTCCCGGCGGCAGCGTCTGCCGGGACCGCGTTCTTTCGTCGGCTTTTTCGGTGATCTTCCACATTACGCCGAACAAACGGTACCAAAACTCCATAAATATCCTCGCTCCTTTATGAAAGCAATAACGTTGTGTTTCACGCTTTGAAGCGTCCTTCCTCCGTTCTTTTTCCGGCGGATACGGTCAATCAAAATACGCCTGAAGAAATTCCTTCATCGTCCCGTCGTAAACCGCTTCGCAGACAAGACCGTTCATTCCCTGCGCCATCGCCTGATGCCCCGCGCAGTAAACGACGTAGGTCTTCCCCTGATATTCGCACAGATCCACGTCGGAATTGTTGGTATCCACGTGCGTTCTGTTCGCTTCGGCAATTTCTTTCGGGATGTTTACACCCTCCTTGACGCGGCGGTCCTCTTCACCCGGCATCAGGATCGGATTGTAAAGCCCGATCTCCCACGCGTCAAAATCCCGCGTACGGTAGATATACGGCGCCCAGCGCCCGAGCGGGAGCGATTCGAGGCAGATCATGTAATAATACCCCTCGCAATACCGCAGCGCCGGGCAGGCGCAATAGCGCTCGGGCGTATAGGCGGTATCGAACGGCAGCAGCTCCCAATGCGAAAGGTCGGGGGAAAACGCGAAAAACTCCGTATAATAAGCGCCGATATACGGATTGCCGACGCGGTTGTCCTCGCCTTTGGACTGCCCCGCCCACGCGCATTCGACCGCCATCACGTAGCGGTCCGGCCCCCTGCAGACCGACGTATTGAACAGCTCGAAGGTATCGGGGAACGAGAGGACCGCCGTTTTCTCCCACGAGATCAGATCCACCGAGATAAAACGGTAAACGACGTTGTCCTTCGTCGCGAACACGGAAACGGTATCGTTTTCGCAGTAGGCGGAGTAAAAGCGCGTCCCGTCGCCGCCGAAGGGCGGGTAATACGTATGCGAAAAATACTCCCGTACAGCGGCGCGCGGCGCGCCCTCGCCCCAGAGATTTTCCAGCAGCATGAGCCGATCCCGGTAAATGAACGGCGTGCACTCGCCGCCGTCGGCGGAAATCGCTCCGTTCTTTTTGAGTTCGGGGAACGCGCGCATATGATCGCGCCCCGCTAAATTGATCTCTTTCATACCGATCCTTTCCTTTTGCTTTCTCTTTGCCGTCGCCGCCGTCAGTCGAGCAGCGCGAGCAGGTCGTCAAGCTGCGCCGTCGCAAGGCACACGCAGGTGTCGGAGGCGCCGTAATAGATCCTGACCTCGCCGCTTTCCTCAAGCAGCATCCCACAAGGGAAGATCACGTTCTCGCGGAAGCCCTCGTCGGTCTCCACGGGCAGGTCCGGCGCGATCAGCGGCTCTTTGTAAACCGAGAGGACCTTTGACGGATCGTTGAGGTCGAGCAGCGCAAGGCCGGCGGTATAGCGCTTTTTCCACTGGGGCTCCCAGCCGTTTTTGCCGCGGTCCTCCTCGCGGTCCACGGCGTGGAACAGCGTCAGCCAGCCGCGCTCTGTCTTAATGGGCGACGCGGTGGGACCGATCTTGTCGTTCGCCCACGGCACGTTCTCCACGCCGAGCACCAGCGCGCTGCGGCCCCAGTAAACGAGATCCGGCGAGCGGGAAAGCCAGATATCGAAGCGGTCCCTGCCGCGGCTGTAGACCGGCATCGGGCGCTCAAGACGCACGAATTCGCCGCCGATCTTCTCGGGGAACAGCACCATATTGCGGTTTTCCGGCACGCTCGCGCTGATGATGCGGTAAGACAGCAGATCCTCGGAGAGCTCCGCAATGCAGCCGCGGATGCCGTGGCGCGTGTCCATCGCAAGGCAGAGATACAGCCTTCCCTCGATCTCAATGATGCGCGGGTCATAGAGCCGGCGCATCTCGGGATCCTTCTCCGGATCGTTGCTGTCCATCAGGGGCTTGGGGTCGAAGCGCCAGCCGTCGACGCCGATTTTGCTGCGGGCGATGCCGACGCTCGTGCCGGTAAAGCGCTTGTTTTCGTTCTCGTAGGCAGTTTTGTCCGTTCCGTAATCGTTGCGGAAGATCATGACGTATTCGCCGCGGTATCTGATCACGCCCGCGTTGAACACGAGCGCGGACGGATAGGGAAGATCCCCGGCGCGGACGACGGGTTCCTCTCTTTTGTGAATGCACGGATGCGTTTTCAATACGGGCGTTACAGCAGGCATGGTTTTTTCCTCCGATATTTAAGGCAACACCGCACAAATACGAATGCGCGTCTTGCTTGATCTTTGTTCCGTCATATTGCACATCTTCTCCTTGCTAACCGTCAGGTTGCCTGCGGAGAATCTGTACAATCTGACGAAAAAATCTACTGCGCAATCCGCACGCCCGAATTGTGCGGTGTTGCCTTAATATATTATATTTCCTGTTCAGGATCCGATCCCGGGCAGCTGGGCCCGCATCCACATGATATTGTAGATCGGAACGTATTGACTCATGGCGAAATAGAACACGCGGCCGTTCTCCTCTGTATATTTCGGGCAGAGAAAACCGCCGTACAGGGCGGGATACTCGTCGCCGGACGCGAGCGCGTATTCCCCGCTCCAGTCGCCCCAAGGCGTCACGCCCTCGCGCATGACAAGACCGACGCCCTCATGCAGATAAGTAATGATAAAATTGCCGAGATATTCGTCATACATCGCGGAGATCTCGCCCACCGGCGCGGGGATGATCACCTTCGCCCGACCGGCGCCGCCGCTGCCTTTGACCCAGAGCGGCGCGCCGCTGTCGTCGCAGCCGGTGAAACAGGCGTACGCTTCAGGATCCTCAAGCTCGTGCACGCCGCACTTCATCAGCGCGACGCCGCCGAAACGGCCGGTGGGGATCCCCCAGAAATACATCGTATCGCCCACGCGGCAGTTCGCCGTCTGAATAAAGTCGGAATCGCCCTGCCACTGCACCTTTTTCACGTTGGTCCACGTATTGCCCCCGTCCTCCGATCTCGCAAGGCCGGAATGGCTGCAGTCCCACACGCCGCCTTTGTCGTCCCAGCGCGTCACGTGCATGAAAATGCAGTAGAGGGTATCGTCCACCGAAAAAATATTCGTCGGGATCACGGTGACGCTGTGATTGTTGACCAGCAGCTCCTTTGCAAAGCCGTTTTTGTCCGCCGCCGCCCCCGTGATGGTCAGCCCGTCCGAGGGGTCCTCGTCCTCGATCACGAACAGCACGTTGCTGCGCCAGTCCGTATATTCCGCGGAGGAAAACGTGTCGCCGCAGAACATATAGACCTTGCCGTTCATCTCCGTCATGGAACCGAGATCCGTGCCCCACACGTTGAAGCGGGTCAGCGTGCGGTTCTCACTGTCTTCGCCGGTGATCTGCGCGACCTTTGAGACCGCCGGATCGCGAAGCCCCGGCGTCAGCGCCCGCGCCTTATTCGGCAGCTCCCACACCGCCCGGTCGCTTTCGTCCGCGACCGCTTCGGCGGACGCCGCCGGATCGGGATCTTTCGCCGACGTCGGCTTTATATAATCGAACTCTTTCGTCGGCGCGGCATCACGGACGGGCACGCAGGCCGACAGAACGACGGAGATCAGCGGCAGGAACAGCCCGATCATCCAGAGCGTCTTTTTCCTTTTCATCTTCGCTTCTCCTCAGAGCTCCAGTTCCAGCCCGTCGAACGCTTCGCCGTATGCGTAAGGATGCGGCGCGTTTTTCTGCCGGGACAGCGCCTCGCCCCAGCGGTCGTCGTTGATATGCGAGTGCAGGATCCGCTTCGCCTTCGTTCTGTCGAAGACCGGGATGCAGTCGTCGGGCGAAAAATGCGCCAGCTCGCAGACGATCAGGTCAAGCTCCGTCTCAAACGCGACCGCAGGGAAATCCGCCGTCGGATGCTTCAGATCCCCGGTGAACAGCACGCGCTTCCCCTCCGCTTCGATAAGAAAGGCGTAGGAGTTGACGCAGTGCATCGTCGGGATCGCCGTTAATCGCAGGTTTTCGTCCTCATACGCGACGCCCGCGGAGTATACGCCGAGCCGCAGATCCCCGCGCGGCGGCATGCCGTTGGTTGTGACGGTCAGCCACGCCTTGAGCGGATCGAGCAGCCGCTCGTCCGGCAGCAGGATCTCGGGGTCCGCTTTTCTGAAATACCAGTTGACGAGATCCGCAAACGAGATCACGCCGTTCGTATGGTCGCCGTGCGGATGGGTGCAGATCGCAAGGCGGACGCTTTCGATCGGGATCCCCCTGCGCCGCAGTTCTTCGATCGCCTGCGTACCAAGATCGATCAGATAACAGCTGCCGCCGACTTCGATAATATAAGAGGAGCAGCGGCGGTGATGCTCCGGCACACCGTGCGAGGTGCCGTTGAAAATGATTCTCATAATGACCTCCGTGGGATAGATTCAGGGAAAAGGGAAAAGAAAAAAGGGATGAGGGATGAGGGATAAGGGATGAGAGAGAGAAGCGGGGTTCGAGAATCGAGAGTCGAGAACCGAGAGCCGAGATTCAAGACCATAGACGAATGATTTCGATTTCACGACTTCACGATTTCACGACCTCACGACTGTCGACTGCCGATTGCCGATTGCCGAATCACGATTCCCGATATCCGATCCGAATCAGTATCTTCCGATCTCCGAGATCGGGATCTGCTCAAAGCCGGGGATCTCGTCGAACACCGGCGCGTCGTCACGCAAGGTATAGTCGCCGTTTTCCGGGTCGACGAACAGCTTTTTCAGCGCGTTTAATTTATAGATCGCGTTGCCCGAAAGATCGCTGTACCGGTACACGCTCTCGTCCGCGCTGCCGAAGGAACCCTCGTACTGCACGATCAGATTCCCGCTTACTTTACTGTTCGCGGGGTTCGGGATGAAATTCGGGTTTTCCGTGTCGGAATAGTCGAGCGACCAGTCCGCGGTATACGGGTAGGCTTTTTGCCAGATCTCACCCCGCCACGGCATCGCCTCAAGGTTCTGCTGCATATCCGCGCCCTCGCGGCTGTGCTTGAACCAGGATTCCTCGTGCAGCGCGCCGTCCAGCGCGCGTTCGTCGTAGCAAACGGGCGTACTGCAGTTGATCAGCACGTTGTTATAAACGCAATTGTCCCTGCCGCCGCCGATCAGAAAGCCGTTGCTCTTCACGCCTACGATCAGGTTGCCGTAAGCGGTCTGCCCCGAAAGTCCGTCGTCCCAGTAGATGCCGTTCGGCTCGCGCTTTTTGTCGCCGACGTGATACATCGCGTTATAGCGCACGACGCAGCCGCCGCAGTCCCAGCGCCTGCCCGCGTAGACCGCGCTGCAGTCGTCGGACTTGAGCGCCACGTCGTACATCAGATTATATTCGATCAGCATATCGTTGCCGCAGTAAAAGATCGCCTGCTGCGGGGAATCGTGGAATTCGTTGTGCGCGCAGACGTTGCCGACGCCGTTCAGGTTCACGCCCGGCCCCGCGGTGAACGCCACCTCTGAATAATGGTGAAACAGGCAGTTTTCGACACGGTTATTGCCGGGCGTCAGCGTCTCGCGGTCGCCGCCCGCGATATCCGCGCCAGCCGCGCCGATATGCGCAAACTCGCAATTCTCCACCGTATTGTCATATCCGTTTATCACAACGCCGATCCCGGAAAGCTCCGAGATCAGGCAGTCGGAGATGAGGATATCGTTCCCTTCGATCCGGAAGCCGCTGCCGCGCGTGCCGCGGACGGAAAGCCCCTCGAAGCGCAGATGATCCGCTCCCGTCACGCAAATGAGGTCTTCGACGGAGAGGGACAGACTGAGCTGCGCCGCCGCAAGATCGCCCTCCGGATAGAGATAGACCATGCCGGTATCGCGGTCGAGATACCACTCGCCGGGGCTGTCCAGCTCCTCGATCACGTTGAAAATATAGTAATCGGAACCCGGCACCGCGCCGTAAACGCTTACGTAGGCGGGCTCCATCGTTCTTTCTTCGTAATTGAAGCTCTTGAGCGGCGAGGTCCCGTCCGCCCAGTTATACATCAGCGCCGTCCAGAGCCAGACGTTATCGAGCGAGGCGTAGCCGTTCACCCGCTTCGCGACGGCGGGATCGACCGTAAAGATCGTCGTTTCGGGGTTGCGCATCTCATCCCACCCCGGCAGCTGCGAATGGTTGCTGGTGGAGCTCTCTCTGCCCACGCCCTCGCGGACCACGCTCACGACCTTCAGCGTGCCGCTGTCGGGATAACGCGCGGTCGTCATCGGCGCGCCGTTATAATAAAGCACGCAGGGGACGGGGCCGGTGGTGTCGCCGTCGTAGTGCGAGGCGGTGGAATAGCCGCCCACGGAATAGAGCTTGCCCCAATCGGCGGCGGTGAGACCGAGTTTTGTCAGATCCGCGCAGACGACGTTTTTCTTCGCATCCGCCGAGAGGCGGGAGAGCGTTTCCCCGTCCTGAACGGCGGTGAACGACGCGGGATCGAGCGTTTTGCCGCCGTTCAATATTACCTCGCCGTCGCCGTAGGCGCGGTAAGTGATCGGGCAGCTCTCCGTCCCACCGTCTTCGGCGGTGAATTCGATCTGTTTTACGGGATACTCGCCCGCCTTCAGCGCGACGGTAACGCCGGTTCTGCCGGTCTTATCCATTTCCCGCACAAGGTCGCGGGCTTTTTCTATCGTGGCAAGAGGATGTTCAAAGCTGCCGTCGGCGTCGTCGCTGCCGTCCGGCGAGATATAGAGATCGGCGTCGTCCGCAAGCGCGGTCTCGAGCTCGGTGAAGCTGCCGAAGCCCGTCGGCGCGGCTGCCGCTCCGGGGCCCCAGATATAATAGAGCTTCGCGACGATCGATCCGTACGGGATCAACGACAGCGCGGCGCACAGAAGCAGCGCGAGCGCCCCCTGCCACACGGCGGGCTTCCCGGTCTTTCTGCGCAGCAGAACGAGACAGACGAGAAACGCCGCCGCGGTGATCGCGAAGAAAATGACGCTCACGTTCCGCTCCGAGATATCCCATACGGTCCTGCACGCGGTGGCGACGCCGAACAGCAGAGCGGCGAACAGCACGCCGCAGACGATCGCGACCGGACGTTTTTTGACGATCCCCCACAGAATAACGGAGAGCCCCGCGCCGAACAGCAGGATCGAGATGGCGTAGAGCGGGAAATTCCAGCTCGCGACGAAGCCGTAATAAAACACGATATGCCCCGCCGCGCACAGCGCGAGGGCGAGGATCGTCGGTATGGCCGGCTTTATTTTCATTGATATCATACTCCTTTATTTTTGCCCGGCGGCGCATCGTGGGAGACCGGGAGCGGCAGCGGCTCAGATATCGGTTACATAAATCCATTCTATACACGGGCGCGCGTTTTGTCAATCTTATATATTTATTATATTTTTATATTGTTCTTGAAATTTTGTGCGCGAATATGCTACAGTATCAATATAAACACGAGCCGGCGGTCCGTACGGTCCCGCCGCGGAAGATCCCGCCGGCACAGAACGCAGCCGTGAAAGGAAGATGCGAAATGAAGAAAACAATTGCGATCCTGCTGACCGTCGTGATGCTCTTTGGCCTTGCGCCCGTTTCGGAGCTTGCGAAGCTCGACCTCCCCGCGTTCCCGATCCGCGCGGAGGCGTTGAGCGGCTCCTGCGGCGCGCACGTCAGCTGGAAGCTGGACAGCGACGGCGTCCTGACGATCACCGGCACCGGCGCGATGACCGATTATGAGCAGACGGGCGAAAACATATCCCCGTTCAACGCCTCTTCATCGGTCAAAAAGGTCGTGATCGAAAACGGCGTGACGGGCGTCGGCAAGTGCGCTTTTTACAACTGCGCCTCGCTGACGGAAGCGACGCTCCCGGACAGCCTGACAACGCTCGGGGACCGCGCGTTCTTCGGCTGCAAGACGCTCGAAAAGCTCACGGTCCCCGCCGGAGTGACGAGCGTCGGCGCGCACGCGTTCCGAAGCTGCAGCACGCTTGTCAGCGTGACGATCCCGAAGAAAACGACCTGGGTCGGCGCGTACGCTTTTTACGGCACGGCGCTGACGGACGTATATTACGGCGGCGACGCGTCGGATCGGGGCGGCATCACCGTCGGCGGCGGCAATACGCTCTTTGACGGCGCGACCTTCCATTATATCAGGGGAACGTGCGGCGCGAGTCTGAATTATGAGATCGGCGGCGACGGCACGCTGACGATCACCGGCTCGGGGCCGATGACGGATTATAACAGACTCGCGGAATTTCCCGGCAGCACTTCTCCGTTTGCCGGCGACGAAAGAATCAAAAAGCTCGCGATCAGCGGCGCAGCGACCGTCGGCAGTTACGCGTTCGGCGGCTGCGAAAACCTTGCGAAGGCGACGGTCCCGGGCAGCGTGACGCATATCAAGCCCTATGCGTTCAGCGGCTGCGGAGCGCTGACGGAGATCACGCTCAGCGACGGTGTGGCGAAAATCGGCGACGGCGCGTTTATGGAATGTTCCGCCCTTCAGAGCGTGACGATCCCCGGCAGCGTGAGCGGCGAAAACGCGCTCGGCAAAAGCGTGTTCCTGTACTGTACGGCGCTGAAGACCGCGGTGCTTCAAAGCGGCGTTTCCCGCGTCGGCGACGGTATGTTCAGCGACTGTCAGGCGCTGAAGTCCGTGACGCTCCCCGAAAGCGTGACAGCCATCGGCAAGGAAGCGTTCTTCGGCTGCGCGGCGCTGTCTGACGTGACGATCCCCGCAAACGTAACCCAGATCGGCTCCGCGGCGTTCGCCTCCTGTGAGGGGCTTTTGACGCTGACGATCCCGGACCGGGTCGCGTCAATCGGCGAGATGGCGTTTCAGGACTGCAAAAAACTGAGACTCGTCACGCTCCCGGCCGATCTGACGGAGGTCGAGACCTCCCTGTTTTCGGGCTGCGAGAAGCTGTCGGAGATCGCGATCCCGGAGAACGTGACCTCGATCGGCACCTCCGCGTTCCGCGGCTGCAGCGCGATGCAGAGCGTAACGATCCCGCAGAGCGTAACGAAGATCCGCGACTACGCGTTCTACGGATGCGGCGCGCTGAAATACGTTTATTACACCGGCGACGCCGGGAACTGGGACAAATTCAAAGACAGCGTCCAGGTAGGCGACGGCAACGAAGACCTGACCGGCGCACATCTGATCAGTGCCGATATCGGCAAAAACCTCACGTGGACGCTTTCGGCAGACGGCACGCTGACGATCTCGGGCACGGGACCGATGAAGAACTTTGACAGCCTGAACGAATACCCCTACAGCGCGTCCCCCTTTGCCGGCAACGACAAGATCAAAAAGCTCGTGATCGAAGACGGCGTGACGGGCGTCGGCAGCGGCGCGCTCCGCGGATGCCGGTATCTCGAAGAAGCCGAGCTCGCGGACAGCGTGCTGACGATCGGCGACAGCGCGTTCAACGCGTGCGAATCGCTGAAGGAATTCACGATCCCCGACGGCGTGACCGCGATCGGCGACTCCGCCTTCTCAACATGCTACGCGCTGAAAAAAGTCATCATCCCTTCAAGCGTGACGACCATCGGTAAAGAGACGTTTTACGATTGTTTCGAGTTGACGGAAGCCGCGCTTCCCGCAGCCTTGACCGAGATCGGCAAAAAGGCGTTCTACGAATGCCACGAGCTGACGGAAGCCGCGCTTCCCGCAGCCCTGACCGAGATCGGCGACGGCGCGTTCGCTTTCTGCGAAAAACTGACGGAGGTCGTGATCCCCGACGGTATGACCGCGATCGGTCCGGAGGTGTTCTTCGGCTGCGCCGCGCTGACGGACGTGATGATCCCCGACAGCGTAACGGTCATCGGTGAATACGCGTTCAGCGACTGCACGGCGCTGAAGGGAATCACGATCCCCGGCGCGGCGACCGAGATCGGCGCACTCGCGTTTTCAGGCTGTGCGGCGCTGAAGCAGATCAGGCTCCCCGAGGGTCTGACGACGATCGGCAACAGCGCGTTTGCGGACTGCGCGGCGCTGACGGACGTGACGATCCCGAACAGCGTCACGACGATCGACGCTTTCGCATTTCATGACTGCGCAGCGCTGACGGAGATCGCACTCCCGACCGGCATCACAAATCTCGGGGAGAGCGTTTTCGACGGCTGCGCCGCTCTGAAAAGCGTGACGATCCCCGGGAATGTGACCGAAATCGGGTATTCTGCCTTCAGAGGCTGCGCCGCTCTGAAAAGCGTGACGATCCCCGGGAAGGTGACCGAGATCCGGAATTCCGCTTTCCGCGACTGCGATGCGCTCGAGGCGGTCTACTACGGCGGCGAAAAGACCGGTTGGGAAAACGACGTCTCGATCGATTATGAAAACGATCCGCTTACCGGCGCGAGAATGTACTTCGCCCGGGGCATGTGCGGCGACAACGCGTCGTATACGCTCGGTGAGGACGGTACGCTGACGATCTCCGGCACGGGCGCGACGACAGATCATACGGCGCAAAGCGATGATCCATACAGCGATTCGCCCTTTGCCGGGAATGAAAAGATCAGAAAGATCGTGATCGAAAACGCCATAACGGGCGTGGGCGACAACACGTTCGTCTCCTGCCCGGCGCTCGGGGCGGTGATGCTGCCGGAGAGCATCGCGAAGATCGGCGACGGCGCGTTCCGCGCGTGCGGCGCGCTTGCCGACGCATATTACGACGGCACGCCGCAGCAATGGGGCGCGATCCCGGTCGGCAGCGACAACGACGCTCTGACCGGCGCGGCGATGCATTACGGCAAGATCCCGTTCACCGTGACCTACGACGCGAACGGCGGTAAAAATGCGCCGGCCGCCCAGACGGGGGCCGGAAGCATAACATTGACCGACGCGAAACCGAAAAAAACGCGAAAGCTGACGCTGGACGCGAATGGCGGCGAAGTCTCCGAAACGACGATCAAACGCAGCGTAACGTTCACGGCCTGGAACACCGCGGCGGACGGCTCCGGCACGGCGTACGCCCCCGGCGAGGTATACATCGGCACGGCGGACGTGACGCTGTACGCGCAGTGGACGAACCCGACCGTCGGCGCGCTGCCGGCGCCGGTGCGCGACGGTTACGTCTTCCTCGGCTGGTACACCAAAGCGAAGGGCGGCGTAAAAATCGTCGCAAACACGGAACTGACCGCCGATCTAACGATCTACGCCCACTATAAGATAGACCACGTCCACGAATACATACAGAAGTCCGACGAAGATTACCACTGGATGGAATGCGTCTGCAGCGATATCATCGATATGGAAGCGCATACCTTCGGAGACTGGATCGTCGACCGGGAGCCGACCGCAACCGAGGCCGGGGAAAAGCACCGCGTCTGCACCGTTTGCGGTTACGCCGATACGGAGCCCATCCCCGCGACGGGCGAGCCGGAAACGACCGCTCCGACGCAGCCGTCCGAGCCCGAAACGACCGAAAACGAGCCGACCGAGCCGACGCAGCCGAGCGAACCCGAAACGACCGGAACGGCGCCGACCGAGCCGACGCAGCCTTCTGTGCCCGAGACGACCGAACCGGCGCCGACCGAGCCGACGCAGCCTTCTGTGCCCGAGACGACCGAACCGGTGCCGACCGAACCGACGCAGCCTTTCGTACCCGAGACGACCGAACCGACGGTGACCGAGCCGACGCAGCCTTCCGTACCCGAGACGACCGAACCGACGGTGACCGAGCCGACGCAGCCCTCCGAGCCCGGCACGACCGTGACGGAGCCGACAAATCCGACGCAGCCGTCCGAACCCAGCACGTCCGCGACGGAGCCGACAAATCCGACGCAGCCGTCCGAACCCGGCACGACCGAACCTGTGCCGACCGAGCCGACGCAGCCCTCCGAGCCCGGCACGACAGTGACGGAGCCGACCGAGCCGACGCAGCCCTCCGAGCCTGACACGACGGGAACGGAACCGACAGAGCCGACGCAGCCCTCCGTACCCGATGAGATCACGACCGATCGCGTCGGACCAGATTCCTCCGACGAAAGCAAAGCTCGGGTCGACGACGAAAACAAACTGATCTTCGCTCTGCCGGGAAACGGCAACGAGGCGATACTCGGTCTGCTCGGCAACGCCCCGGGAATAAAAATCACCGATAAAGACGGCAGGGAACTCGCCGGCGGCAAACCGGTCGGAACCGGTATGCGCTTCATAACCGCCGACGGCGAAACGTATTCCTTCATCATTCCGATGGACGTCAACGGCGACGGCAGGGTCAACTCGCAGGACGCGCGTCTCACGCTCAGAGCCGCTGCGAGACTCGAAACGCTCGAAGGCATCTACCTCACAGCTGCCGACAGCGACGGAAACGGGAAAATCACCGCCTCCGACGCGAGAAAAGCCCTGCGCGCAGCGGCGAAGCTCGATATCATTACGCTGCGCTGAACAGCGCCGGTTTATCCGAAAGCCGCGCAGCCTTAACAGAAAAATCTCCGGGATCCCGAACAGACCCCGGAGATTTTTTTATTTTATTCAATTATCGCACACAGGCGGTCAGCGCGTCCATCGCGTCGATGATCACGCGCGCCTCGTTCGGACCGACGGAGTTCGTCTCCTCGTAGTGCGTTCTGCCGAACTGATCCTTGCAGATATCGAAAAAGCCCAGCCACTCGTTGTTCAAAAAATCGTTGTCGGGGATGATGTAGCCGAGCGCGTCGTTGCAGAGCCCGACGACGAAGCTGTGTTCACAGTCGGTCATTTCCCGCAGCGGCTTGTATTCCGCGGCAAAGCCGTTCGCAGATTCCTCCGCCGGCAGGAAATTCCCGCTGTAGAACTCGGAATACAGCTCGCCGGGAATCAGAAACATGCCGATCTGCTTTTCACCCAGCTCCAGATACGAGATCTCGGTCAGCACGTTCATCTCCGCGGTGAATTTCTGTTTTTCGATATCGTTGGTCAGAATACCGATCGTCTTGCCGAGCTTGAAGATCGTATTTTCGCACGCGATCGACAGCGCCTGCGATCTGATATTGACGAGCGGCGCGATCCGCGTCTCGTCGGCGACGGAGAGCACGATCTCGCCGATCTCTCTGCCGTACTGTTTCATATAAGCTTCACAGTCGAGGTCGGGATCCTTCAGCACGTCGTCGATCCGGTCGGAGGAGATCTGCCCGCCGATCGCGCCGTTGACGAACACAAATTCGCTGCCGGTCCTTTCTTCGATCTCTTTGCCCATATAGGCAGGGAAATCGGCACTGACATTTTTCGTGCCCCTGCCGAGCAGCTCCGGATGGCAGGACATATTGACAACATAAAGCTCTTTGCCGCCGTCCGCGGGCGCGAAGCGCAGCCGCGTCAGCAGCGGATTAAAGTCGATCGGCGTTCTCGTGTCCGCAAGCTTCCCCGAAATATCCGCCGTGCCGTAATACAGCGTTCCGTCGGCACGGGCTTCATATGCGGCAATGATCGTCTCGGCTGCTTTTTCCTTGAGACTCTTCTGGAATTCCGCATCCTTGCCGTCGCTGACGTACGATTTGCCCCAAAGACCCTGCGTATCGATCGCGGAATGGGAATGCGTCGCGCAGACGTTCACGGACTTGAGCGCAGGGATCTTCCCGCTTTCGATCACCAGCGCGCGGATCTCGTTGATATCGTGACGGCTCAGGCCGACGCAGTCGATCGCGCAGAGCACGACCCCGCCGCGCCCGGTGTTGTCGTCAAGGTAGACCGCGCGGGCGTACATATCGTCCAGCACGCCCTCGGCGGGATTGTTCGAGTTATAGCCCGCGATATAATAGGTCTTTTCGCCCACGTCGTCCGGCGTCAGCACCGCCTTCGAGAAGCCGACCGTCCAGCACGCGCCAGCGTCCGAAGAAAACGTTTCGTCGCCGGGCAGCATATATTTTGAAGCTTCCTCCTGCGTGGTAAACGACGCGAACGGGGAAAGCGTCAGGATGATCAGCGCCGCCAGCACGGAAATGAGCTTTCTGACCGCGGCGGGCAGCCCTAAAAACCGAAGTACCGTCATAAAAAATCCTCCCGGAATATTGTTGCCTTAATAGTCCGCCTCGGCGTACAGCACCGTGTTTTTATCCGCCGCCGTCGTGAGCGTATTGCAGGGGGCTTCGGCGATCGAAGCAAGATCGTGCAGCCCGTCGAGCAGATACAGGCGGATCGTTTTCGCGCCGGGGAAAGAGATTTTTATCTGCCGCGCGTCCTTCTCGTGATTTGAGATCACGGCGGCGGCGCGCTTTCCGTCCGTCGCGGCGGCGACGGCGAGATCCGTTTCGGCGGTATATTCCGCCTCTTTGCCGAGCGCGCGCAGCTTACCGAACGCCTTGACCGCATAATACGCGCGCGAGGGCGTATCCGTATGCCGCAGGAACAGCCCGCCGTACGCCTGATCGGGCTGCGCGTCATAGTAGCAGGCGACGTCCACGTCGTTCCCCTGCTGCAGGCGGCACATCACGTCCGCGGTGAACGACGCGCCGGGCATATCCCGCATCGACTCGAACATATTCTTTCCCGACCAGTTCCACTCGTCAAGGATCGATTCCGTCGCGTCAAAGCCTGCTGCGTCCAGCTTTTCCCGGCAGTAACGCGCGTGCGCAAGCACCTGCGCGGGATCCGACGAATAGATGTGCCACGAGAAGAAATCGAGCGGGCACGCGGTTTCGGGCGTCTTGACATAGGCGAGAAAATCGTCAAACCACGTGAGAAACGAACGGAAGAAATCATCGGCGTTTTCGTCAAACGCGGCGTAGACTCCACAGGAAGCGTAGCCGCCGACGCGGATGGACGGGAACTCCCGTTTCAAAAGGTTCGAGGTCACGCGGTAAAGCTCGAAATATTCTTTCTGCGTCCCGGTCCACATGGGCGGGTTCTCCGGCTCGTTCCAGATCTCCCAATACTTTATCCCGTAGTGAAATCCGTCCGCCCAGCCCTCATTATAGTGCCGCACGATGTTCGCGCAGATGCGCGCCCATTTTTCGGGATCCTTCGGCGGATGCACGTGCGCCTTGAAATACCCGTGGTCGATCGTCTCGCCCAACCGATAGAAGGCTTGAGCCCCGCACGCGTCGATCTGCTTCAGATACTCGTCGGTAAACGTGAAATCATAGGACTTCGGGTCGTTTTCGTCCAGATCCCAGATCGGGAAAATATTGCGCACGTCGACGAATTTGCCGCCGCCGAGCGTCCCTTCGATATCGTGGAGGCGGCAATAGGGAATGTGCGCCTCGGCAAACAGCGCGCGCGCGTCGCGCCGGAAATTGTGCGTGACCGGACCGCCGTTGACGCCGTTTAAGGGGCGGATCGCCCGCCCGGAGGGCTCTCGTTTTACAATAACGGAATCCATATGATCACACCGTCCTGTCAATATAGGCTTCGTTCCAGACGACCGCCGTCTTCAGCGGCGCGCCGGGCGCGTAGATTTTATTCTCGTAGGCGCCGATCGGATCGGCGGTGAATTCGTCCTTGTCGATCATCTCTGTCAGGCGGTCGAAGCGGCTCTCGCAGAGGATGCGGATCGCCTGCTCCATATGCGCCTGCGTGAAATTGATCGACGCCATGATGACGTGGTTTTCAAAGCCAAAGGGCATCGTATCGAAGGTGATCTGCGGACCGAGCGAAAAGCTGTTGTAAACGCCGTTGCAGCCGAGAACCTTTTCTTTGAACGCGACGCGGTGCTCGACCCCGGTGCCCGAGGTGCCCACGAACATACTCGCCCTGCCGCCGAGCGCGCGCACGATCGCCCCGGCGGTCTGCGGCTCGGAAAGCCCGTTCGAGCAGAGGTATTCACACCCCAGTTCCCCGACCGCGAAACGCGCCTTTTTGCTGTCCGGAGCGCTGCGGGCGACGAACAGGATGCGCGCGTCCGGGTGGTTCCTGCGGATCTGATCGCCGATAAACAGCCCCGTCGTGCCGAGGCCGAAGATCACCGTGCGGTCAAAGGTCGCGTCGTACGCCGCCTCCATCGCCTCGGCGGGGGAGCATTTCTGTTTCGCCATGATCACGCGGAAATTCTGCGCCGCGCCGATATCGCACATGCGCTCGTGCTGGAACACCGCGCAGGCGTAAGGATCGGAGAATACGAGCTTTTTCGCAAGCGACAGCGGCAGTTTTCGGAGCCCCTCATATTGCTCCGGCAGATGCAGCAGCATATCGGGGTTAAAATAACCACGATCGCAGAAAATGCCGTCCGCGCCGTCGCAGCCGTATTCGAAATAGGTCTCGTCCTCGGTATAGCGCGTGGGGTCGGCGCTGTCGCCGCCGCGGATCAGCACGATCGCGAAGCGGTTTTCCGACGGAACCCACACGACGCCCTCGTGCCCGTTGATGAGGCGTTTTTCACCCAATGGGAATTTCGCGCCGAGCTCGCCGCGTTTTCCCATGTGCATCAGTTCAAAATCCGTGCCGCAGAAGCCGCAGAACACGGGAACAGCCTCGATCCCGCGCTTTTCGGGCTCGCCGCGCAGACGCCGGCGCGGCGGGTCGATCAGGTTCACCTCGCCGTAGCAAAGCGGACGCTCGGGGTCGTTCTGAAAGTAAGTGCCGTAAGTTTTCATAATATACTCCATTCGCTTATTATTTTTTTTAAAATGGACAATGGATAATGGACAATTGACAATTGATGACGGGCTCCGCCCGTACCCGATTTATATACTCCAAAAAGGCTGGTTTATGCAGAATGGCAAGTATAAAAAATGCCGAGAAACTATGAATTCGTCGGTCGAATTCTGATTATTGACATCAAGCAAATATCGATCGGCAAATAAACGATCTCTAAGATGAGATTCGCGAAGCGAATCCACCGAAATTATCCATTATCCATTGTCCATTATCCATTGAAAAGCCGCTATGCGGCTTTCTTATCGCGGCTTTTAATTCGCTGTCAGGTTCTTGATCGCCTCGATCACGCTGACGATGTGGTATTTGAGCAGGAACGCGGCGTCTCCGTATTCGAGATACTGCTGCTTGAGCACGTTCGCCAGCGGCAGGATATATTTTTCCGTCTCCTCGATATATTCCAGCATTTTTTTGCGGGGGAACACGCCCGCCATGGTCGAAACGTTGTTGCAGCGGTCGAGCAGCTTAATAAGACACGCTTTGCCGTTTTCCGCGATGCGGGCAAAATACTCTTCCTTCGCCTGCAATTTCGTCATACCCTCCGGCACGCAGAAGCTGACCAGCTCCACCAGTTCGCGCACCTCGTCGTCAAAGGGCAGCTCGTCGGCGCGCACGCCGGTATCCTCCACCACGTCGTGCAGCAGCACCGCAGCCAGAAGCGCGTCGTCCCGGATCCCGAGCGCGTACGCCTGACACGCCATTAAAAGCGGATGGTTGATATAACGCACCTGTTCGGAGGAATACTTGCGCTTCTTGCGGAACTGCCCCTCGTGCCGCTCGCGCATATAGGGCAGCGCGCGGTAGGTCTGCGCGAAGCCCTCCGTCTGCGCGGTCGCCCGCATACGCATGTACATATTCTCCTCGCGGAACAGCCGCTCGCGCAGGGAAAGCGTCTCCGCACCATCCCCGTCGGACTCGTCGAGCAGCGCCGAATAGGGAACGTCCGTGATCTCGGCGATCTGCTTCAGATGGTCGATCTCGGGCAGATTCCGCCCGGTCTCCCACTTGCTCACCGCCTGCACGGAAACGCCGATGCGTTCCGCGAGCTGCGCCTGCGACATGCCGCTTTTTTCACGCGCCGCCGCAATGCTTTTGCCGATTTTTTCAAGATCCATGATATTTCCCTCCTTTTGCCCATTATGACGCTGCGGAAAGAAAAAAACAAGCGCTCCGTTGTTGCGGCGTATCAACCTGTGGTTGATACGCCGGGCGATACCGCGCAATCCGGGCGTGCGGCGTCGTCTTTATTGGGCGATGCGGATCATCTTCGTGCCGATCCATAAAAAGAGGATCATGCTGCCGATGAGCGCGACGAACGCCGGCCACATACGCTCGCCGAGGGGCAGAAGTCCCACCGCGGCGCTGATCGCGGGAGAGAGCGCCGTGAGCATCACGATCTTGCCGAGCTGCCGCACGTAAAGCTTTTTATTGCTCATTTTCGCACTATACCGGCGGTGGTACGGGATCAGGTTGATATCCTTTGTGATGAACATCAGAAGCCCGTAAAGCAAGAGCGCCCCGGCGAAGATGAACATAAGGATCGAGTAGGCGTGTTCCATTTTTTTATCCTTTCATATTCTGATTTGTCGAGGTCTTCGACCTCTCAATAATTCGGAATGCTGAATTCGGAATTCGGAATTGATGACGGGGTTCCTTCTCGCCTGCCGGCTCGGTCGGTGCTTCTGTGACTAAAGCCACAGAGATCTCCACCGGAGATCCGCACCCCCGTACCCCAATTATAGATGTTTGTGTAATTTATACAAACAAGTCTATCGGAAAAATCATTGTAAAATCAATGCTTTATCAGCGCTCTTAAGGTATTTTTATAATAAAAAGGCGCGAAGCGCTTTTCCGAAATTCCGAATTCCGAATTCCGAATTCCGAATTCCGAATTGGTAAATTCTGATTTATCGCGAAGCGATAAATCAGAATTTAAACCCCGAGGATCCTCCGGGCGTTCCCGCCGAGGATCTTCTCCTTCTCCCCGTCGGTCAGGCGGCTCGTCGCGACCTTGCCGACGACGTGGCGGCAGTCGTAAAACGGGAGATCGCTGCCATAGCATAGGCGGTCCGCGCCGAGCTGCCGGACGGCGTATTCGATCGCGCCGTCGTACGCCACGGAGACCGTCGTATCCGCAAAGATATTCTCATATTTTTTCACCGCCGCGATCACCTCGCGCTTGACCTCCCACGTGCGCATCGCGCCGTGACCGATGATCAGCTTCGCGCCGGGATAGCGCGCGGCGAGACGCGCGATATGGACGGTGTCGATCGCTTCCCATGCGTGGAACAGCACCGGCAGTCCTTTTTTATCCGCATACTCCAAAAACGGATCGTAGCGCGGATCGTCGATCGACGCGCGGTGGAACGCCGCGTGTACCTTGAGCCCTTTGACCCCGGGAACCGCGAAGAACGGGTCAAGATCGATCTCATTATCGTGCGGCGAGACAGTGACGTAACCGTAGATCCTGCCCGGATATTTTTTCACCGCGTCGAGCATCAGTTGATTGCCCAGCCGACAGTCCGCGTGAATGGAAATGATCGACGAGGCGCAGATACCGTCGACGCCGAGTTTGTCGAGCGTATCGACGACCTCTTCGGGCGAGGTATGCGTCATCTGAAAATCCGAGGAACAGTGAAGATGCGCGTGGATATCGAGAATATACACGCCGTCAAAGGGCTTGCCCCGCAGGACGTTTTCACCGATCATAAGCGCACCTCCGAAAGCAGCCGTTCGATATTGCCCGCGGCGATCAGCTGCTTTTCTTCGTCGGAGATCTCCGACAGGCAGAGCTGCGACGCGGCGGCGGCAAGCGACGCCTCGGGAATGCCGCTGCCGAAGATCAGCCTCTGAGCGCCGTGGTATTTACAGAAATCCCGCAGCGCGTTATGCCCCATAAAATTGCTCGTTTCGACGAACAGATTCCCGCAGTTCTCGAGGATCGGCACCAGCGAGCGAAGGCACCGGTACCCCGGGCTGCAGAGCACGAAGCGGACGGCGGGATAGTCCGTACACAATTCGTAGAGCGCGTCCCAGTCTTTGAGCTGATCGAGCGCGATGAAGACCGGCACGCGGCATTCCCCGAGCGCGTCGAGCAGCTCCCCCGCGGCGTAGCGCTTGAGCGAATGCCCGTACTGCGCGGGGAACATGCGAACAGAGCTCACGCCGTTTTCTTTCATCTGCGCGAGCCATTCCGCACCCGTCGGGAACAGCTCCCAGATGCGCGGCAGCACCGCCCACTGCGGCAGGAAGCGGTCGCTCCCCCGCGTTTCTTTGATTAAAAGCTCGTTGCCGAGCAGAGGATCGGCATACACCGCGACGGCGTGATGCGCAAGCGCTTTGGCAACGTGAAAATCGTCCATCAGCGAAAGAAGCGCCGCCGTATCTTCGATCGCGCCCTCCCGCTGCACCGGACCTCTGCCGACGCGGCAGTTCGCGTCGATGAATTTGATCATGGTATCAGCTCCGTTGGTAGTTTTATGCGTTATGTTTTGCGTTTTGCGTGTTGCGTTTTGCGGCTCACGACCTGAGTTCATTTTCAAGCCGCAGCAGATAAAACTGCTTTACCCAGTCGGGGTAAGTGAGATATTCTCCTTTTTCCCGGATCGCGTCCAGCGTCCGCTTTCCGACGCGGCGGTCCATGATCGCGAAGATCCGGATGATAAAATCGTCGCTTACGAGCGCTTCGGCAATCGGCATATTGACAAATTCGCTCGCCGCGCGCAGAAAATCCATTTCGCAGTAGGTTCCGTTCGCGTCCCATTGTTCTTTTAACGCCGGGTCGTTCCAGTCCGACCGTCCCGTCTCGCGCCAAAGTTCGCCGACGTCCGCCTCCTGCCGGTACATCTCCCGCCAGGAAAAGCAAACGAGCTCCTTTCCGTCCAGACGGATCGCGGCTCTGCCGTAGGCGTTGTGCACATCGTGATAGCGGGTCAGAAAATACGTCACACGCCCTTTCAGCGCGTCGCACAAAAATCCGGTCAGTTGTTTGTTCAGACCGCTCCAGGACTTGTAATGCTTCGGTTCAAATACGCTGCTCATATGATTTTCTGTTCTTTCATACAGTCGATCCACGCTGCGGCGATCTCGGCGTGACCCTTCGCGGTCGGGTGTACGCCGTCCAGCGCCTCGTATTCTCTGCCCGTCGCGAAAAGGTCGACGAGCGCGCAGCCGTATTCCGCAGCCGCCGCGCGGATCTCGTCGTTGAACGCTTCGAGATCTCCTCTGCCGAGGATCCCGATCAGATCCCAGTCCTCGCCGTCGCCGACGCGCTGCGTGCGCATCACCGTGCCGCAGAAGATCTTCGCGTGCGGGTAACTCTTTTTGAGCCGGGACAGCATCAGGCGGTACGCCGAGGCAAAGCAGGCAGAATCCTGCTCGTCCGGAGCATCTTTATACAGCTTCGCGCAGGAGCCGCAGTCGTTGATGCCGATATAAAGCAGGATATAATCCGGGTCCGTCCCGTCCTTTCCGAGGGCAGAGACGCGCGTTTCGCTGCACGCGCCGGGATATTCCCCGACCACCGTGCCGCCGGACCAGGAGCCGTTCACGAGAAGATCCGCGCCGAGCTCTCTGCCGACGATCGACCACCACATGTCGCCGACGCCGCGGAAACCGTTTATTTTCTGCGTCTGCTTATCGTAATACAGCGCGTAGCCCTCCGGCATCGTGCCCTCGAAGGTGCTGATCGAATCGCCGATCACGGAATAATACTTCATAGAATTACCTCTTTAATCTTTCTCCGCCCGCGTGGCGATAAACGTCGGGATGTTCAGCTCGTGCAGCCTTCCCTCGCCGTTGGTATCCTCATACAGATCCGTCAGCGTAAAGCCCGCCTCGAGCTGCCCGCCGATCTGCTCCTCAAGCGAATGCGAAAACTGTACGCCGGCGTCGTCCTCCTCGAGCTGCCGCATCTGATCCGGATCCGAAAGCGGATCGAAGGGCAAATGATTTACGATGCGCTCCTCCGAAGAATCGACCATATAATTGATGTAGTGATCCATGCCCGCGATCAGAACGCCGCCCGGTTTCAGCACGCGGTAACACTCGCGCCAGATGGGGCGCACCTCCCGGACGTAGCAGTTCGACACCGGGTGAAAGATCAGGTCAAATTCCCCGTCCGCAAAGGGCAGGGGTTCGGTCATATCCGCGCGGACGGCGCGCACGCGGTAGCCCTCCCGGGCGGCGACCGCCGCCTCGGTTGCGATCTGTTTTTCGGAATAGTCGAGCACCGTGCATTCCGCGCCGAGAGCGGTGAAGATCGGGATCTGCTGCCCGCCGCCGCTCGCAAGACCGAGCACCTTTTTGCCCTTAAGATCGCCGAACCACGCGTGCGGCACTGGCTTCGTCGGCGTGAGATATACGTCCCATTCGCCCCGCAGGGCCTTTTCATAGGTCTCGTGCGAGACGGGAACGCCCCATTGCCAGCCCCCGTCGATCCAGCGGTCGATGGTCTCGGCGTTGATATCCCGATATGATTTTTCTTTTGTCTCCATAATTCACCGTTTATCCTTCGCGCCGTCATACAGAGCTTCTGCGATCCGATCCAGCTGATCGAGCGGATGGCGTTCGACCTCAAGCTGTTCAAATCGGATATCAATTTGTCGATGCAGGATATTTTTTCGATCGTCGTATGCTTCGACTTCCATTTTCAAATGATAATCATTTTTTCCTTTTTCCAGTTCGTCCCACATCCACCAGCATTTTTCAGGTAAAACTTTGTTCAAATGATAATCATTCTCCCTTATTTCAGTGCTTTTCGAGCGTTTTTTTCGCATCTGCGCTGTCTTCAATAAGCAGGCGCATCCGCTTTTTCAGCTCCCGCCATTCGGTCAAAAGATCCCACACGCCGTCCTCACCGAGAACGCCGCGTTTGAGATCGGGCGGCAGGAGGCCCGCCTCGTCCGCTTCGAAATCCTCCCGCCAGAGCGGGCTTTCGTAATATTCCGTCAGGCGGTCAAGCGCCTCACGCGCGTCTTCCATACCGTCCAGCGCATCGGAAAGCGTTCGCACCGTTGCAGAAGCCGCGTCAAACGCCTCTTCCATTGCCCGGATCCTGTCGATCCTTTCGGTTTCTTTCATCATCATCCCCCGCTTTGCTTTCTTTTTACGCCCTGACCGGCAGCCAGTTCAGCAGCATCAGATACAGTGCTTTGAGAAAAGCGATAATACGTTCCATTATTTTCCCTTCTTTTTATTTCATGATTTTATTGACAAAAGCCAGCGTTTTTTCGAAGTTTTCGGCTGCGAGGCCGTTTCCGTCGACGTCAAGCTCCCAGATATGCGGCAGCTGAGCTTTTTCGGGCGGGATGAAATTGCTCTCGACCTTTACGCCGAGCTCCGTGAGCCGTTCGACCGCGTCGCGCGCCTGATCCGTGAAGGTGCCGTTGTTGCCGTCGCTGATGTAGCAGGGCGGGAAATCCGCGCTCAGCCACGTGAGCACCGAGGTCTTTTTCGCGAGCGGCGAGCCGACGTAGGCGGTCTTGTGCAGCCCCGAGATCACCATGAGCTGAAAGCCCCAGCTTTTGAGGTCATTGTTCGTTTTGCCCGTGCGGTCCACGTCGAGAAGCCCGGAGATCGAGATCCATCCGCGCACCTTTACGCCGTTTTCGGCGGGTTCAAGCCCCAGCGCCGTCGCGCAGTCGGGCGACGCGTTCGCCGCGGTCAGCAGCCCCGAAAGACAGCCGCCCGCGGAATCGCCGAGCAGCACGATCTTATTCGGATCAACGCCGTATTTTCCCGCGTTTTCGACAAAATACGCGAGCGCCCCGCCGCACTGGCGGATCTGCGCCTCGATGCGGTACTGCGGCGCGAGCGCGTAGTCGATCGAGACGACGTTATAGCCGTTTTCGATCCATTTTTCAAGATAAGCGTTCTGCTTTTCCCAGTCCTTGTCGCCGATCACGAAGCCGCCGCCGTGGATATAGAACATCGTGCCGCGGTTCTCCGGCGCAAGGAAAATATTCATCGTGTTGTTCGGGTATTCCGAGGGATAAACCACGTCCGTCAGCACCCGCACACCGTCCTCCCGCGTCGACTCGGCGGTTTTCGTCTCGTGCGACATCACGTCGCCCTGCATTCCGTAACGGAAAAACAGATCGGGGTTGATATCGATCGCGACCGGGAACACGCAGACAAGCAGGAACACAAGGGAAAACACGCAGCCCGCGGCGCGCACGCCCTTTTTCTTCGCGGGCGTTTCGTAAAGCGTCAGGAACAGCAGCACCGCGCCGCAGACGAGCGAAACGATACACGAAAGCAGCGTCGGATAAAACGCGCCGCGGATCAGGGCGACCGCCTGCGAAAGGATGATCACCGCGTCAAGGATCCCGGTCACCGGTTTTCCTCCGCTCATTTTCGCCGCGCGCAGCCTCAGAACGAGATCGGCGGCAGCGAGAACGGCGATCGCCGGGCAGAGCAATACCGTCCGGTTGAAAAAGATCGACAGCAGCGCGGTCAGAAGCATCGTCGCCGCGGGCAGGATCAACCGCAGCGCGCGAAGATCGGAGGGTTTCTTTTTATCGTTCATCTGATTCACTTTTCATCTTTTTCCTTATATAGAAGTATGTTTTGTAGTGTTTTTTTGACTTTCTATTGAACATTTTTGCATCATGATGCAAAAATGTTCAATAGATTTATTATCCGTCCTTCGGTTTTATTCCCAGCCCTTCCATACCTCCGGCGCGTAGCCCACCGTCGCCGCCTTGCCGTTGCGGACGATCGGCTGACGCAGGACGTGCTGATTTTCGAGGATCTTTTCCTCCCGGTCCGCAGGGATCAGGTACCGGATCAGCGCCAGAAGATCTTTATCTTTGCAGTCGGGATCGATCAGCGCGTCGACGCCGCCCGCCGCCTGCGCGACGGACCGGAGCTCGCCGCGGCTCATCCCCTTTTCCTTCAGGTCGATGAATTGATATTTAATGCCGCGCTCCTTGAAGAAGCGCTCCGCCTTGCGCGTGTCCGCGCTTTTTTTCGTGCCGAAGATCTGAATGTTCATATAGATAGAGCCTCCGAGAGAATTTGCAGGCATCAGGCATTGGGCATTAGGCAATAGATCTGTCAAATATACGCAGTACGCCGCGGTTGTTACCTAATGCCTATTGCCTGCTGCCTATTGCCTTTTAGAATTTATTTCTCAAACAAGTGTACAATAAAATACAGCAACTTATGGAAAACGCCGACGATCTTCCTGAAGAAGCCTTCGTGAACGATCCCGCAGTACGGGCAGGCCGTTTTGCCGGTCTCGGCGGTCGCGGCCGCGTGATCGTTATACGCCGTCTGTCCACCCGCAAGGGAGAATCCGACGGTCGTGCCTTCGCGCGTGCCCGCCTCGGAAAGATCCCAGACTTCAAAGCCGTTTCTGACGGCGGCGGAATCTTCGCTCAGCGTGAAATCGAAGTGCAGCGGATCGGCAAAGCCCGGGTCGGCGACGATGTTCTCGCCGATGAACCCCTGTTTCTGCGCTTTTTTCAGGCGCATCGCCTCGTACCGGTTGCCGCTCTTGGTCACAAAGAGGTTATCGCCGTTCGTCACATCCCAGAGGATATTGCCCTCCGCCGTGAACGCGGCGGGATCCTGCATATAGCTGAACGCGGGGACGCCGCTGTCGGTGAGGATGATATTCCCCGTGAAATCGGCGGTCTTATGCCCCTCGAATTTCGATAACGTGCGGATCTGCGATTCGGCGCTCAGTGCGAAAATATTGTTGCGGACGATATTGTCCTTTCCGTAATGCAGGTGATAGGAGTCGCTGCCGCAGGCGTAGACGAGGTTCTTTTCGATCAGGATCTGCGAGGAACCCTCGTCGGGATAGATCCCCCAGCCGCCGTAGCCGCCCTCGCCCGGGTCGGCAGCAATATTGTGGAACACGTTGCCGGAGATCACGGTGCCGGGCTGGATGCCGAGAGTATAGATGCCGCCCATATCCGAAAGCCAGCCCTGCCCGATGTTATAGACGAGGTTTTCGGTGATTTTGATATTGTTCGTGAGCTGATAGGCGTAGCCCCAGACCCAGCCGTCGGAGATCGCGGTATAGTAGCCGTCCGAGATCTCGTTGTGCGAGATCTCCGCGCCGTCGCAGTAGGTGACCTGAATGCCGATGGCGCAGAAGAATTTTCTGCCGTAGCCGGAAATATCGTTGTTCGTGACCGTGATGCTGCCGGTGCAGTCCGGCTGCTCGGGCAGACAGTTCGCTCCGCCGACGAAGACGCCCGTCGCCGCGATATTGCGGAACAGACAGCTGTCGACGCGGCTGTTTTTCACGCCGTTCAGGAACTTCACGCCGGTAGCGCCGAGGTTGATGAATTCACAGCCGGTAAAGGAAACGTTTTCGGCGTATTCCGCCTCGACAGCGCCGCGCACGTCCAGCGCCGCCTGCGGCGCGTCGATCCCGAAGTCCGTGCGCCACCCCGACCACCAGCCGCAGGGCACGGGAACCGTCCAGTCGGTCTCGGTGAAGCGTACACGGTCAAAGCCGATCCCGGAAACGCCGCTGATCTCGACAAGGCGTTCAAGGGACGAGGCGCGCAGGGTCAGCGCGTCCGCGGTCTCCCCCTCTTCGGGAACGTAATAAAGCTTGTTCGTCTTCGTATTCAGGTACCATTCGCCGGGCTCGTTCATCGCCTCGAACACGTTCTCGAAATAATAGCGGTCGATATTGCGGATCAGCATCGACGAGGGGCGCGAAAGGCTCAGCTTGCCCGTCGCGCGGTCGATCCCGGTCAGGAACATCAGCTCGTCGTGCCAGTAGTGCAGGATGCGCACCTGCACGTCGGTCGGGTTCGTGAACTCGACCGCGAGGTCCGCGGGATCGGCGTAAAAGGACCGCTGCCCCAGCGTCAGCTCCCACGGCGTGTTCTCCGCCGTCCACAGATCGTCCTCCGGGCAGATATCCTTCACGGTGAAATAGCCGGTCTCGGGATAACGGGCGACGGGCAGCTGCTTTTCGCCGCGGAACAGGGATTTGAACTGCACGTCGTCGACCGCGGGATCGAGCGTCTTTGTGAAGACGCGCACGCCGTTCACGGTCTCCTCTGCAAAGCCGGAGAGCGCCCGTGCGCCGGAGATCACCGCCTCCTCATTGTCATACGCCGCGAACGTCACGTTCGGCAGATCCTCCGAGGTGAAGCGGAGCGTTTCGGCAAGCTCGTAAACGCCGCCGCGCAGCCATACGTGCACGGTCTCGTCCGCGCCGACGGCGCCCTTGAGCGCTTTCAGCTTCTCTTTCGCCGCCGGCAGCGTGCGCAGGGGCTCAAGTTTCGTGCCCGCCGCCGCGTCGTCGCCGTCGGGCGAGACGAACAGATCGTGCGCGCCCTCCGCGTCCGCCGCGCGTCCGCGCGGCAGCCCGACGGCGAAGAGCCCGGGCATACATACGAGCAGCGTCATGCTGAGCAGAATGGAAAACAGTTTTTTCATAAGAATCGCTCCCGATCAATATTTTTCATATTTGAGATCGTATTTTCCCGACCAGCTGATGATCTCATAATTCAGCCCCGGATGGTCCGCGGGCAGCATACTGAATATGGTCCCGCGCGTCGGAGGGTTCGGATCATTCAGCTCCGACCGTTCGATATCCCCGCCGAACCGGGGCTCGGCGCCGGCGTAATACTCGATCGCGAGGATCTCGTCGCGCATGAGCTGTTCGACGTAATCCAGCGCGTCTTCAAAGTCTTCATAATGCCGGTGCTGCGCGGCAACCTCCGCGATATATTCCGCAGATAATTCTTTGCCGTCCGCGCCGCGGACCGGATCTTCGAGCACCGTGATCGTCTTTCCGTTTTCGCGGTTGGTGAAGATCAGCCCGCCGTCTTTGCGCGTCAGCGCCGCGTTGTATTTCAGTGCGAGCCGTTCCGCGGCGTTCTTGTCAAGCAAAGCGATCCCCCCGATCAGAACTCAAAATCGCAGGCGACGGAGGTCTCGCGTACCTCGTGCATGCGTTTTTTCACCGGCAGATGAACGGGGTGCGTCTGATAAGCGTCGAAGGTCGCGCGGCTGTCGAACACCGTGATCAGCGCGAGGTCGTAGGACCGCTCGCTGTGCAGGATATCCTGCCCCGCCTCGAGGTCGAGCATGCCCTCGATTTTCCCTTTCATGCCATAAAACGCCTTGACGAGCTGCGGCAGTTCGGATTTATATTCGTCTTTGATCTTGAATAATACGATGTGTCGGATCATTGGTTTGCCTCCGGTTGTTTTTCGTTGCCGGTTGCCGGCAGTGTGGAGTGTAGAGAGTGAAGAGTGGAGTGTCGGAAATCGCTGTGCGATTTGATTATAGAATCGAGTGACAAATACGGATTGACTGCAACAAGTTCACCGTTCACGATCTCACAATTGCCGGTTATTGATTTCTCATTTTCGGATGATTGCGCTCGAATTACGATTCATTGTCCATTGTCCATTATCCATTGTTCATTCGCCGATGTTCTGCTGCTCCGCCAGCAGAACATCGGCGATGCGTGCCGCGTCGGCGATCAGCTCCGGGCAGGGACGTTTTTTATAGAATTCTTCGGTGCGCGCCTCCGGCGCGCCGCCTTCGCTCACGTTCAGACCGGACAACAGCTCCCGGCAGACGATCGAGCCGTTTTTTTCGCGGAAACGGCGGGCGAACTCCTGCACGAGGGCGTAATGCGCCTTTTTCGCTTCGGGATCGTTCGGCTCGGCATAGCCGCCGACGGTCCCCAACACCAGAAGCGCGCCGCTGACCGCGCCGCAGACCTCCCTGAGACGCCCCATGCCGCCCCCGAAGGAGCTCGCGAGGCGCGCCGCGGTCTCGCGGTCGAAGCCCGTGATATCGTCAAACGCGCAGAACACCGCCTGCGCGCAGTTATATCCTTCATAAAAGAGCGCTTTTGCGCGCTCACCGCGATCGGACATAATCTTACTCCTTTTGGTTAAAAGACGGACAACAATTGAACCTGTTCTACTAGAAATAATGAGGAATGAGGAGTGAGAAATGAGGAATGGATGACGGAGCTCTGCTCCGTACCTCGATTATATATGTGCGTACACTTTTTTTGCATCGACCTTACCTTATTCTCATTGTTTATTCTTTGCTCTTAAAGTATCCTTGTTGAATATATATATCAAGTCGCGAAGCGACTTCCGACATTTCTCATTCCTCACTCCTCATTTTCTCATTGCGGGGAGTTTGTCCTACGGACAAACTCCCCGCAGCATGGCATCACTGCGCTGCGGGGAGCTTTTTCATGATTTACCGATTAAAATTTGCCTGCTTTCGCGGCTTCCTCGACGGAAACGGCGACGGAGACCGTCATGCCGACCATCGGGTTGTTGCCCGCGCCGATCAGTCCCATCATCTCCACGTGCGCCGGAACGGAGGACGAACCCGCGAACTGCGCGTCGGAGTGCATTCTGCCCATGGTGTCGGTCATGCCGTAGGAAGCGGGGCCCGCCGCCATGTTGTCGGGATGCAGAGTTCTGCCGGTGCCGCCGCCGGAGGCGACGGAGAAATATTTCTTGCCCGCCTCGACGCGCTCCTTTTTATAGGTGCCCGCCACGGGGTGCTGGAATCTCGTCGGGTTGGTGGAGTTGCCGGTGATGGAAACGTCGACGTTCTCGTGCCACATGATCGCGACGCCTTCCTGCACGTCGTTCGCGCCGTAGCAGTGAACGCGGGCTCTCGAACTCTCGGGATCCTTCGAATAGCACTTGCGGAAGACTTCCTTCAGCTCGCCGGTGAAGTAATCGTACTCGGTCTCGATAAAGGTGAAGCCGTTGATGCGGGAGATGACCTGCGCCGCGTCTTTGCCGAGGCCGTTCAGAATGACGCGCAGGGGCTTTACGCGGACTTTGTTCGCCTTCTCGGCGATGCCGATCGCGCCTTCCGCCGCGGCGAAGGACTCGTGGCCCGCGAGGAACGCGAAGCACTCGGTGTCTTCTTCCAGCAGCATCTTGCCCAGGTTGCCGTGGCCGAGACCGACCTTGCGGCGGTCGGCGACGGAGCCGGGGATGCAGAACGCCTGCAGGCCTTCGCCAATGGCGGCTGCGGCCTCGGACGCCTTGCGGCAGCCCTTCTTGATGGCGATCGCCGCGCCGACGGTATATGCCCACTTCGCGTTCTCGAAGCAGATGGGCTGGATCTTCTCTACCATATGATAAACGTCGAGACCGGCGTCCTTGGTGATCTTCTCCGCCTCTTCGATCGAGCCGATGCCGTATTCGGCGAGCACGGCGAGGATCTGTTTTTCTCTTCTGTCGTAGGATTCGAATTCAATCATCGCTTTTTCCTCCTCGTCTTATTCTTTTCTCGGGTCGATCAGACGGACGGCGTCCGCCACGCGGCCGTACTGCCCGGACGCCTTGGCAAGCGCGGTGCCCGCGTCTTCGCCCGCCTTGATGAAGTCCATCATCTTGCCGAAGTTCACGTATTTATAACCGATGATCTCGTCGTTCTCGTCAAGCGCAAGCTCGGTGATATAACCCTCGGTCAGTTCGAGATATCTCGGGCCCTTGTCGAGCGTGCCGTAGGTCGTGCCGACCATGGTACGCGCGCCCTTGCCCAAATCCTCAAGGCCCGCGCCGATCTGAAGGCCGCCCTCGGAGAACGCGCTCTGGGTCCTGCCGTAGACGATCTGCAGGAACAGCTCGCGCATCGCGGTGTTGATCGCGTCGCAAACGAGGTCGGTGTTCAGCGCCTCAAGAATCGTTCTGCCGGGCAGGATCTCCGCCGCCATCGCCGCGGAATGCGTCATGCCGGAGCAGCCGAGCGTCTCGACGAGCGCTTCCTGGATCACGCCGTCCTTCACGTTGAGCGAAAGCTTACAGCCGCCCTGCTGCGGGGCGCACCAGCCGATGCCGTGGGTGTAGCCGGAGATATCCTTGACCTCGCGCGCCTTGACCCATTTTGCCTCCTCAGGGATCGGAGCAGCGCCGTGGGCGACGCCCTGATGCACCGGGCACATCTCTCTGACTTCTTTTGAGTAGACCATAGATTTTTCTCTCCTTATCTTTCGTATTCGCCCGTCGCCGGAGCCCCGGAACGGGCGGTTTCGGTCCCCGCGGGCAAGCCCGGAAGGAACTGAATTTACATTCTATATTGTATATTTTTTTATACGGTTTGTCAAGCGCTTTCAGCGCGAACGCCGACGTCCGATTTCCGAACTCCGCTTGGAAGAGGTTGTTTTTGTTACCATAATCAAATTCACGAGCGGGATTTTACATAATATTTACATGCCGGATTTCTTGACATCCCCGCAAAAAAAGCTTAATATGAAAAAGAGTATGATAAGGGGACAGCGTTATGGACCTTCTGTGGGAAAAATATGATACTTTGCTCGCATCTCTGCGCGGGTTCGGTTCCGTTGCCGTCGCGTTTTCCGCGGGGGTGGATTCGACGTTCCTTCTGTACGCCGCGCGTCAGGCGCTGGGCGAAAACGTCCTGGCGGTCACGGCGCGGTCTGCGTCCTTCCCCCGCAGGGAGCTGAACGAGGCGGTCGCATTCTGCGGAAAAAACGGGATCACGCAGGTTCTGATCGATTCCGACGAGCAGGAGATCGACGGCTTCCGTCGGAATCCGCCGGACCGGTGCTATCTGTGCAAGCGCGCGCTGTTTGAGAAGATCATCGCCGTCGCGAACGAACGGGGCATCCCCGTCGTCGCCGAGGGGTCGAATCTCGACGACGAGGGCGACTACCGTCCGGGAATGCGGGCGATCGCGGAGCTGGGCGTCAGAAGCCCCCTGCGCGAGGTCGGGCTGACGAAGAGCGAGATCCGCGCGCTGTCGCGGGAATTCGGTCTGCCGACCTGGAACAAGCCGTCCTTCGCCTGCCTTGCCTCCCGTTTCGTCTACGGCGAGACGATCAGCGACGGGAAGCTGCGGATGGTGGAACAGGCGGAACAGCTGCTCTTGGATCTGGGCTTTCGCACCGTGCGGGTGCGCATCCACGGGACGCTTGCCCGCATCGAGACCTCGCCCGAAGAGATCGCCCGCCTCGCCGACCCGGAAATGCGGGAAAAGATCGTCCCCGCATTCAAATCGTTCGGCTTCACCTACGTCTCTCTCGACCTCTCCGGCTACCGCACGGGGAGTATGAATGAGACGTTGTAAATTCTGATTTCACGGCGAAGCCGTAAAATCAGAATTTAGTCCCGAGTCCCGAGTTCCGAGTCTCGAGGCGGTTGTATTTTACTCAAAATAATAAACGAAGAACCAAGGAAAACCTTATTATTCCCCAATATTCTGCCAAGGCTCACATTCTTGCCTTTTATATCTCGGGACTCGAGACTCGGGACTCGGGACTTTATCGACAAATCAGAACACTTCAATAAAGGAGTCCTCACCATGTCCATCTGCATGATCGCGCACCGCGGGTACAGCGGCGCGTTCCCGATGAATACTGAGCTTGCGTTCCGCGAGGCGGCGCGCCACCATTCCGGCGGGGCGGAGACCGATATCCGCCGCACGAGAGACGGCGTTTACGTCTGCAGCCACGACGCGGAAGCGCGCTTTGCCGACGGCACGGAGCTGATCGTTGAGGAAAACGACTTCGCCGCGCTGACCGCGAAGCCGCTGAAAAACGACAAAACGGACGACGCCGTTTATCTCTGCACCCTGAAACGGTATCTTGAGGTGATGCGCGACAACGATATGATATGCTTCGTCGAGCTCAAGGGGCCCTTCACCGACGCGCAGGTCAAAGAGGTCTTTGACCTCGTCGCGGAGGTCTACGATCTTAAAAAATGCATTCTGCAGTCCTTCGACTTCGACAATCTTCTGAAAGCGCACGAGCAGTTCCCCGCGCTGCCGCTGATGTGGACCTACGGCACGGGCGAAAGTCATTACGAGCGCTGCTTCGAGCACGGCTTTTCGATCGACGTGGACCGCGTCGTCGTGACCGAACAGATGGTGAAGGATTTCCACGACCACGGGCTTGAAGTCGGCGTGTGGACCGTCAACGACGCGCAGGAGCTCGCGCGCATCTCCGCCCTCGGCGTGGATTATATCGAATCGGATGTATTTGGAGGATGAGGTATTCCGGTTTATCGGGATGTAAGGCAATAGGCAGTAGGCAATAGGCATTAGAAACCTGCCAAAACGCACTGCGTATATTTGACAAGTCTATTGCCCAATGCCCAATGCCTGATGCCTGTAAATTCAGTTGACAAAGTTCCCCCGTTCCGTTACAATGAAAAAAACGGAACGGAGGAACTTTTTATGGCAAAGATCACATTTATGGGCGCGGGCAGCACCGTATTCGCCCGCAACGTCATCGGCGACTGCATGTGCGCCGAGGCGCTGCGCGACAGCGTATTCGCGCTTTACGACATCGACGCGAAACGGCTGGAGGAGAGCCGCACGATCCTTGAGGCGATGCGCGCCGCAAAGGGCGGCTACGGAAAGATCGAGTGCTACGTCGGCATCGAGAACCGCAAGGCGGCGCTCAGAGGCGCGGATTTCGTCGTCAACGCCATTCAGGTCGGTCTCTACGACCCTTGCACGATCATCGATTTCGAGGTGCCGAAAAAATACGGCCTCCGGCAGACCATCGGCGATACGCTCGGCATCGGCGGCATCATGCGCGCGCTGCGCACGATCCCCGTGATGCAGGATTTCGCCGACGATATGGCGGAAGTCTGCCCCGACGCGCTGTTCCTCAATTATACGAATCCCATGGCGATGCTCACCGGGTTCATGCTCCGCTATACGCCGATCAGAACGGTGGGTCTGTGCCACTCGGTGCAGGTCTGCTCGGAGAACCTTCTGAACGAATTTGGTATGCAGGACAAGCTCGAGGGCAGAAAAGAGCTGATCGCGGGCATCAACCATATGGCGTGGCTGCTGGATCTGCGCGATAAGGACGGGAACGACCTGTATCCCGAGATCCGCTCCCGCGTGGACGCATACCTCGCCGACCCGGAGAAGGGCGACAAGGTCCGCGTCGAGTATATAAAACATTTCGGTTATTACGTCACCGAGTCCAGCGAGCACAACGCCGAGTACAACATGTTCTATATCAAGGACAAGTACCCCGAAAGGATCGAAAAATACGGCGTGCCGCTCGACGAATATCCCCGCCGCTGCGTCAATCAGATCGCCCGCTGGCAGGAGGAATATCAGGAGATCCTCAGGACCGGCGTCAAGGAGCATGAGCGCTCCCATGAATACGCCTCGCGCATTATGGAGTCCGTCGTGACCGGCAGCCCTTATCAGATCGGCGGCAACGTGCTGAACACAGGGAACCTGATCGAAAACCTGCCCTCGGACGCCTGCGTCGAGGTGCCTTGCCTCGTCAACGGCCACGGCGTGCACCCCTGCCGCGTCGGGCGTCTGCCCGTGCAGTGCGCCGCGATGAACATGACGAACATCAACGTGCAGCTGCTCGCGATCGAGGCGGCCGTCACCCGCAAGAAGGAGCACATCTATCAGGCGGCGATGATGGACCCGCATACCGGCAGCGAGCTGGATATCGACACCATCAGGAAGATGGTGGACGAGCTGATCGAAGCCCACGGAAGCTATTTGCCGGAGTATAAGTAAAAACTGATTTATGCGCGAGCGCATAAATCAGTTTTTAGTCCCGAGTTTCGAGGTCTCCGCTGCCCGCTCCGGTCGGTGCTTCTGAGGCAAGCCGCAGAGATCCCCCACCGGGGATCCGCACCCCGAGTCCCGAGGCGATAATTTCCAGTCAGGATAATAAATGGAAAAACGTATTGTTTCCCGCTGTTTTACCAAGACGCACAAGCTTACCTTACGTATCTCGGGACTCGAGACTCGGGACTCGGGACTTTATCGATAAATCAGAATTTATCTCCTCATTTCTAC
>JAFRPB010000207.1 GCA_017429345.1 Clostridia bacterium
GCCCCGACCAATCAGATTTTCGGATATCGGGGATCGGATTTCGCGAATCGTGCCGGTGTATTGGATTATTATCTTCTATCGTGCCCGCAGTGTTCATTCTTTGATTTGAGCTGCGGTTCCGGCACGATATCCGATCCCCGAGCCCCGATATCCGCGAAAAAGCACACCGGCCAAATCAGAATACAAAAATGCGGTCCGCACTGCGAACCGCTTTTGTATTATCCGATTGTTTATTTCGCGTACGCGGTCGTTCTGCTCTCCCGGATCATATGGACCTTGATCTGGCCGGGATATTCCAGCTCCTCCTCGATCTTCTTGACGATCTCTTTGGCGATAATCACCATCTGATCGTCGGAAACGGACTCGGGTTTAACCATGATCCGAACCTCCCTGCCCGCCTGGATCGCGAAGGACTTATCCACGCCGCCGAAGCTCATGGCGATCGCCTCAAGCTTCTCGAGCCGCTTGATGTAATTCTGAATATTCTCGCTTCTCGCGCCCGGTCTTGCCGCCGAGATCGCGTCCGCCGCCTGAACAAGACAGGCGACGATCGTCTTGGGCTCCACGTCGCCATGGTGCGCGGCGATCGCGTGAACGACGTTGTCGTTCTCCTTATAGCGCTTCGCGTATTCGACGCCGAGCTCGACGTGCGAGCCGTCCAGCTCATGGTCGAGCGCCTTGCCGATGTCGTGCAGCAGGCCTGCCCTTCTCGCGGTTTTTACGTCCGCGCCGAGTTCCGCCGCCATCAGGCCGGCGAGATATGATACCTCAAGTGAATGATTCAATACGTTCTGACCGTAGCTGGTACGGTATTTGAGTCTGCCCAGAAGCTTGACAAGCTCGGGATGCAGCCCGTTGACGCCCGCGTCGAGAACGGCGCGCTCGCCTGTCTGACGGATCGTCACGTCGACCTCGCGCTTTGCCTTCTCATACATTTCCTCGATCTTGGCGGGATGGATCCTGCCGTCGGAAATGAGCTTTTCGAGCGTCAGCCGCGCGATCTCACGCCGCACGGGATCGAAGCTCGAGATCGTGATCGCCTCCGGCGTGTCGTCGATAATCAGATCGACGCCGGTGATGGTCTCGATGGAACGGATGTTTCTGCCCTCTCTGCCGATGATCCTTCCCTTCATTTCGTCGTTGGGAAGAGGCACGACCGAAACCGTCGCCTCCGCGGCGTGATCTGCGGCGCACCGCTGGATCGCCGTCGTGATGATCTCTCTGGCGAGAGCGTCGGACTCATCTTTGGTTCTTTGCGTGTATTCCATAATCTTGACCGCTTTTTCGTGGTCAAGCGTTTCATCCAGCTGTTTCAGTAAATATTCTTTCGCCTGCTCTTTCGAATAACCCGAAACCTTTTCGAGCATTTCGAACTCGCTGCGCTTTATATTTTCTATCTCAGCAAGACGACTGTCCGCGTCTTTGAGTTTTTTGGAAAGACTCTCTTCTTTCTTTTCAAGGGCCTCAGTCTTCTTATCGATATTTTCTTCTTTCTGGATAAGACGACGCTCCTGACGTTGGACTTCGTTTCTGCGCTCGCGGATCTCGCGGTCCGCATCGGTGCGCTGTTTGTGGATTTCATCCTTCGCTTCGAGGATGGCTTCCTTCTTTTTGGTCTCTGCCTCCGCCATGGCGTTGGTGAGAATTCTGTTTGCTTCTTCGGTGGCGGAACCGATCTCCGCCTCTGCCGTCTTTTTACGGTGAACCCCGCCGAGAATGAACCCGACGACGCCGAAAACGACGGCCGCTGCCACTATCAGAATAATTGCAGTTGTTAATTCCACTTGAGCACCTCCTTTTCTTTAAATTATATTTATCATGGTTATAAGCGTCCTTATAGAAACGCTATTCTATATATTAAAACATAAAAAGTAAAATGTCAAGAATTTATTTTGTCTTTTTTGTATTTTTTTGAAGGGAAAAATACGCGGGATTTATCGCCGGTTTTTCTCCGGGAATCTTCCGTATCCGCTTTTTTTCGTTCCGGGCCCGCCGTTCTTTTTTCCGTTTGAACAGGAACCTCTTGACAAACGCGCGTGCTGCGTGTAAAATTAATATGAATTATGATTTCAACCGGCAGGGAGTGAGAGAATGCTCAAACGGATTTTATGCGTCGCCGCGATCCTTGCGGTCTGCGTCGCCACGGCGATTTCCTTAGGCGGCTGCGGCAGAGATTTAGGCGATCTCACCGAGCCCGCCGTTACGGAACCGGCGGCAGCTCCGACCCAGGCAGGCGCAAAGGAAACGATTGTGATCACCATCGACGCAAACGAATTTTCCGCCCTTCTCTCACAGATCGGCGGGCAGATCCCCGTTCAGACCGCTCCCGCAGCGCAGCCCACCGAGCCGGTCCCCGCGACCGTCGCGCCGTAACGAAAGGATGCGCCTTCTTGGAAATATTATTTACTTTTTGTAAATAAATCTATTGACTTGAACGCGGGCGTATTGTAAAATAATTTTATAAATCGTGTTTCAGGCGCAGCCGAAACAAAAAAAGGAGATAAATACAATGACGAAGAAAAACGCATTGCGTATTTTGGCGCTTGTGCTCATCACCGTGATGATCCTTCCTCTGGCGGCATGTAAAAACGCAAGTTCCGACGGCAGCAACGTTGTCAAGATTTCATTGATCTATGACGAGAACAGCCCTTACGCTCCCGTAAACGGCGGCGGTTCCGTGATCAATAACGGCAGCGGCAACGGCGGCGGCAGCACGCCCGCCACCGCGGCTCCCACTGCGGCGCCGACTGCGGCTCCCACCGCAGCTCCCACCACCCCCGCTGACAACAGCGGCAGCAGCGATACCACGGCTGCGACCACCGCGGCTCCCACCCCGACCGAAAGCAACAACGGCGGCGGCGATACGCCCGCTCCCTCGAGCGACGCGCCCACCGAGGCTGCCCCCGCGGCCGACGCGCTTCCCACCGATCCCGCCGGCATCCTCGCGAAATACAAAGAGGTCATGGACAACACCAAGGCGACGATCAAGACCTATGATAAGCTCGACTATATCGAGATCACAGAGTTCGACGTCGGCAGCGCCTCCGGCGTGATCCGTCCCATCATCGAGGGATTGATCACCAGCAAAGATAAGGCTGAAGTCCAGCACCGCGACGATCACAAGCAGATCCCGCCCGTCAACGACGTCGGCGTAGGCTGCGGCCTGACCGACGCGAGCGCGATCAAATCCGCAAGCTGCGTCGACAACGGCGACGGCACCGCGACCATCACGATCACGATGAACGACGAGGTCAACCCGGAGCCGATGGATCAGGCGACCGGCGTCAGCTCCTCCAAAGTCGGCGGCATCTTCGCGGTTCTGTCGAAAGCGGACACCGAAAAGACGATCATGGAGAATATCTCCAAGGTTCCCGGCGGTCAGCTCAACAGCATCGACCTGACGTATAAAGACTGCACCGTAGTTATGACCTTCGACAAGGCGGCAAACCACGCGACGAGCGTCAACTACACAACGCCCGGTCACGCCGCGGCTGCTATCAAGGTGGTCTTCAGCATCAACGCGAACGTCTGCCTTGAGAACCACGTCGAGATCTCCAATATGGTCTATTAATCCGCATTCACAATCTGCGGCAGGTTCACCCTGCCGCTTTTTTTATTTCATTTGTTTCCGAAAATCGGAACAATCTCCCTATTGACTTTTTTGCTCATTTATTGTAAATTAATATGTGCGGAAAAATATTTGTCAGTATCATAATAAATCGAAAGGGGTTTCCCGAAATGATGAAAACCATCACCCGCATCGTCGTCGCTCTGATGCTTTTGTCGCTTGTGCTTTCATTCGCAGCGTGCAAAACGCAGGGTTCCGACGACAATATCGTTAAAATCTCTCTGATCTACGACGAAAACAGCCCGTACGCCCCCGTCAACGGCGGCGGTTCCGTGATCAACAACGGCGGCTCCTCGACGAACAACGGCGGCGGCAGCACGCCCGCCACCGCGGCTCCCACCGCGGCGCCGACTGCGGCTCCCACCGCAGCTCCCACCACGCCCGCTGACAACGGCGGCAGCAGCGATACCACGGCTGCGACCACCGCGGCTCCCACCCCGACTGAAAACAACAACGGCGGCAGCGATACGCCCGCTCCCTCGAGCGACGCGCCGACCGAGGCTCCCGCGGCAAGCGCGCTTCCCACCGATCCGGCAGGAATTCTTGCGAAATATAAAGAAGTCATGGACAATACCAAGAAGACTGTCAGGACTTACGACAAGCTTGACTGGATGATTGTGTCGGAACTGGACGTCGGCGCGATCACCAGCATCATCAAAGGCATTATGGACGGCGTAATCAAGGGTGAGGACGCAGCGGAGCTGCAGGACAACCGCGACGACGCGGGCAAACAGATCCCGCCCGTCAACACCGCCGGCGTTGGCTGCGGTCTGACCGACGCGAGCGCGATCAAATCCGCAAGCTGCGTGGATAACGGCAACGGCACCGCAACGATCACGATTGTTCTGAACGACGAACTCAACCCCGAGCCGATGAACGAGGACAGCGGCGTCAGCTCCTCCAAGGTCGGCGGCATATTCGCCTGCATGTCGCAGTCCAACGCGGTCGAGACCGTAAACGGCTACGCAGACAAGATTCCCGGCGCATCTCTGGAAAAGCTGGATATTACTTATAAAGACTGCACCGTCGTTATGACCTTCGATACCGCTGCGAACCACGCGACCGAGGTCAACTATACAACGCCCGGTCACGTCAGCGGCTCCGTAAAATACCTGTTCGGCTCGATCAATATCGTCGCATGCCTTGAGAACCATGTACGCATCAACGATATGCAGTATTGATCGCATACCCGAAACGAGAGATAAAACCGATCTAAATCATAATTTCCGGGAAGCGGCGACAATGATCGCCGCTTCTTTTTTTATGAAGATCACTCATCTCCGGTCGCGCGGCATCTGAGACAAAAAAAGGCATGATCCGGCAACGCGGACAACGGCACAACGCAAAATCTTTCTATTGACAATCCGCAATATTTGATGTAAAGTATAAGATACAGTAATAGTCTTCTTTTTTTTAAAAACCATTCAGAGAGGGGTTTCCACAATGAAAAAAACCTTTGCACGCGCGCTTTCCGCTCTGATCCTGCTGTCTCTCGTATTATCCATGGCGGCATGCGCGAACGCAAATACCGCGAATCCCGACAACATCATCTCGATCTCACTGATATATGATGAAAACGCCGCCGTTCCCGCAGCGAACGATAATACGGCGACGCCGGCCGCAACGCCGGCAGCGACGCCTGCAGCAACACCGGCGGCGACGCCCGCGGCAAACGACCCGACGGCGGCTCCCGCGGCGAACAATGATACGACGACGCCGACGACTGCGGCCCCCGCGGCGAACAACGATACGACGACGCCGACAACTGCGGCCCCCTCCGGGAACGACAACAGCGATACGCCCGCTCCGTCGAGCGACGCGCCGACCGAAGCGCCGGCCTCAAACGGGCTGCCCACCGCGCCCGCCGATATTCTGGCAAAGTATACCGAGGTCATGAATCAGACCAAGGCTGATATTACGCATTATAATAAGAAAGAATGGCAGACCGTGACCGACCTGAATCTCGGCGCCGCCACCAGCGTCGTCAACGCGCTGATCCCGCAGTTCATGACGCCCGAGGACAAAGCGGACATTCAGGATCGCGACGATCCCCACAACATCCCGCCCGACAGCGATACCGTCGGCTGCGCGCTGACCGATCCGAGCTTCGTCAAGAGCGCATCATGCGAAGACCTTGGCAACGGTCAGGCAAAAATCACCCTTGTGCTTCAGGATGAAGCGGATCCCGAGCCCTATAACAGAGACACGGAAAGCACGCCCTCCAAGACCGGCGGTATTTTCCCCTGCATGCCGAGACAGTCGATCCTCGACGAGGTGGCGAAGATCTCCGTCATTAAAGTCAACAGCTTCGTTCTTACCTATAAGGACTGCACCGTCGTGGCGACCTACGACACGGCAAATAACCATGTTTCGGAAATGCACTATACCATGCCCGTTTACGTCGACGCCAGTCTGAAGCTTCTGTTTGATATCAACGCCACCGGCGTGGTTACGGACTATATCACGATCAACAACATGACTTATTAAGCGGAAATTGCTTTTATAGATTGTAATTTTCTTATTATTTATCATTTGAAAGGGGTTCTTTCACAATGCAAAAGACCGTCTCCCGCGCGCTCGCCGTTCTGATGCTTTTATCGCTTGTCGTCTCCCTGGCCGCATGCGCCAACGCCAATTCGGCAGATCCGAACGGCATTATGGTGATTTCGCTTGTCTATGATGAGGAAACCGCCGCTGCTCCAGCGAGCAGCGACAGCGCGGCGCAGCCCGCCGCAGCCCCCGCGCAGTCCGCGACTCCCGCGGCGACCCCTGCGCAGTCCGCAACGCCCGCCGCGAGCAATGACACCACCGCGCCGACCACGGCGGCTCCCGCGGCAAACAACGACACCACCGCGCCGACAACGGCGGCTCCTGCGGCAGACGCGCCCGCGTCCGAAGCGCCCGCAGCGGATACTCCCGCGGCAGATACGCCCTCCGAAGCACCCGCGCAGAACTCCGATATGCCGCAGGGCACGCAGGCGATCTACGATTTCTATAAGAGATCCATCGACGACATCAAGGAGAACGGCGCGGCCGGTTACTATAAGAAGTCCTTCCAGACCATCGGCGACCTGAACGTCACCGGTATCGGCGCGGTCGACAACTTCATCAAGGGCGAAGCCGGCAAGCGTATGCGCCCCGAAAGCGACCCGTGGATCGATGACGACGCGAAGGGCTCGGATGAAGCGAAGCGCGACATGACGCAGTGCAATCTCACCGATATGTCGAAGATCGTCTCCGCGACCTGTACGGACAACGGCGGCAATTATGACATTACGCTTGTCTTCGCCGACGAGGATACCCCCGTCAACGCCGAGAGCAGCTTCCTTGCGCAGGTCACCAACAACGTCATGTTTAAAGAGGACATCGACAAAGAGCTCGAAGGTCTCGCGAGCGCGATCAAGGATCCCGTGTATCACGTGATCTACAAAGCCACGACGATCGAGGCGACAATGACGCCCGACGGGCAGTTCGTCTCACTGCATCACCACACCAACGTTGATATTCAGGTCGAATCGGTCAAGATCCTGGTCTTCCCGCTGAGCAACAAGGGGGTTTCGATGACCGCGGATATCTATTACTCCGACTTCAGATATTAATCCGCCCTCGCCGGATCGGCTCATACTCCGACATGATCGGAACCGCTGCGGGAAACCGCCCGGTTCCGATTTTTCTTTCCGTAACGGGGCAGCCGTTCGCGGCAGCTTCAAAAAAACGGACATTACGGCGAATAGAAGAATGAATGCACCGCGGTTTAAAACGGAATTGTGTTATCATTTTGTTATATGTTTAAATTTTTAGTCCATTTTCAATTATGGGTCTTGCATTATCCTCCCGTGGGTGCTATTATATACTCGAAGTATTGAAAAATTACTTTTATTATGATGCGAAAGAGGTGTAATTTATGGAATTCATGGCAACGTTCCTTGAGGGCTTCAAAGCGCTTCTCTATCTCATCCAGAAGGTTCTCGCGATGTTCGGCATCCCCACGAAGAATTTTGAGGTGTAAGGTGTAAATAAGCTTTACCTGAAAATTACTTATAATCTGACGATACGGAGGTGAAAATAATGGATCTCGGCGATCTCGGCAATCTTGTTAATTCCGCAGAGGGTTCGGGCATGAACGAAGCTTATAACGTCATCGATAAGTATATTCTGCCTTTCCTTAACTTCATCAAGAAGATCATCAACAGCATTGTTAAGCTTCTTGGTCAGCCCACTCTTTTCGTAGAGGACTGATTCAATAATGCAGGCGCCGGGAAACGGTTTATTCGATTGATTTCGTTTTCCGGCAATTTTTTATCCACTGTCAGTGCAAATCAACCGGGAGGTGTATGTATTATGAATATCGTTATCCCGACAAAGGAGCATGAGCCTTTTAACGAGGACTACGCCACCTTTGCAGATCTGCTGAATGATTTCGCGCGCCGTCTGCTCGTTCTTTTTGAGGCGATCAGAAAAATGTACGCGTTTTTCGATTTCGTTCCGCAGTTCCCCGGTCTGGGCGGCTGACAGAAAGACATTAAAACGGAGGATTCGTTTTTATGCAGACCGTAATCAACTATATAAAAGAGTTTTTCAGAGTGATCGTAACTCTTCTTGTTGAGCTCAGAATTCTCAGTGAAGAAGCGGCGCTCAGTATTCTCTCATGAGGTGACGAAGAATGTTAAGCAGCATTATCGAACTCATCAAAAAGATTTTCGAAGTTTTAGACAAGCTTCTCGCAAAGCTTAAGATCAAGGCATCCTGGGAAGATATTTTCGAGTCTCTCACTACGCCCGCAGATCAACTCTGAGAGCAGAATACGGGCCGGAGATCACTCCGGTCCGTATTTCGTTGCAATGAACTGTTATTTGTAAGGTTTTTTCGTGTTTTTTGCATTTTATTGCAGTCTTTATGAATAGTTATTGAACTATTGTGATATTTTTTTACATCGGTTGATTTTTTTTCCCGTACATGGTATTATAAGACAGAACTTTTGAAACGAAGGCGGTGTGGCAAGGTGGAGTCAGCGATCAACTTTATTATGAAGATCTTCACGATCCTGTCCCAGATGTTTCGCCTTTTCAGCGCCCGGAACGGCAGCAACTGAAAAGAGCGATTTCGGGACAAGGGAAGTTCGATTCACAAAGTGTTAACAAATCGGCAAAATCATCAAAAAAATGTACCGCAAACTTTCTGAGAATTTATACATACGGGAACCGGCGTGTACTTGAGTTTTCTGCCGATAAATGCTAAAATGTTTACAATGATACTTAACATATCATGAGTACTCAAACGGAGGTGAAAATCACAATGGAGGGTATTGATTTCGGCAAGATCGACATCAAAGCTATCTTCGACGCTGTTAAGAAGTTCTTTGCGGCTCTCGTAACTTTCATTAAGGCAGTTTACGAGTCCAAGATTGCGAAGGTCAGCGACATGTTCAGCTTCTAATTGCTGCACACTGCTACTATTTCAGAAATAAAGGGTGTGAAAATAATGCTTGGTAAGATTCTGGATTTCCTTAAGGAGCTTATTGCTTTCTTCCAGAGACTCGTTGTTGCTTTCCAGAGCGATGAAAACGCAACGAAACTCCAGTCCCAGGTCGACTAATGTCGATTGAAACTCAATCAACTACTGATTTGAGATTTGCAAATGTCAAAGCAGGCAGCCGGGTGCAACAGCGCTCGGCTGTTTTTTTTTGCCGGTTATTGGCAGCCAGAAGCCAGAAGCCAGAAGCCAGAAGCC
>JAFRPB010000208.1 GCA_017429345.1 Clostridia bacterium
GTGGCCGCCAGCTGGCTTCAACAAGCGACCAACAACCGGCAACTAACAAAAACCGACGGAAGCGCCGCCGGTCAGTTTCTGTATACAGCGTCCGCCAGAAGCGTCCCGCGGACGCAGTCGCGCACATTGTGGACGCGCACCATATCCGCGCCTTTCCGGACGGATATCACGCACCCGGCGACCGTCGCGGCGTCGCAGTCCTCCGCCGGCGACCCCGTCAGCTCGCGCAGAAAGCGCTTTCTGGAAAGCGCCGAAAGAAGGCACATATCCTCTCTTTTCAGCATATTGAGATTCCGCAGCAGCTGAAGATTCTCCCGCGCGTTTTTGCAGAATCCGAAGCCGGGATCGAGACAGATATTCTGCCGCGGGATCCCGACGCCGACAAGCCGGTCGGTGATCTCATCGAAAAAACGCTCCGCATGCCGGACGACGCCCTCCGGATAGAAAAACGCGTCGCCCGCGTTCCGGGTCGGCGAATGCATCACGATATATCCGCAGCCGCTTTCGCGCACGAGCGCCGCCATGACGGGATCGAACGTTCCGCTGACGTCGTTGACGATCTTCGCTCCGCAATTGAGCGCATATTCCGCGACGCGGGGACGAAAGGTATCCACCGAGACGGGAATATCGACCGCAGCACACAGCTCCCGCAGACACGCAAGCCGCCGCAGCTCCTCCGCCTCATCGACCGGAACGCTGCCGGGGCGCGTCGATACCGCGCCGACGTCGATCAGATCCGCTCCCTGCGAGCGCATTTCGGCGGCGCGGGCAAGAGCGGCTTCACGCGTGATATATAATCCCCCGTCGGAAAAGGAATCCGGCGTAAGATTCAGTATTCCCATGACGTACGTCTTTTTCCCGAGCGAAAAAGAAGCGTCTCTGCACCGAAAAACATGATCCGACATCGTCAGTCCTCTTTATAGCCCATCAGCAGAAGCGCCTCGCGCGCAGCCGCCTGCTCCGCTTTTTTCTTGCTTCTGCCGACGCCCGTGCCGATCACATTGCTGTTCAGATGCACCTCGACCTCAAACCGGCGATCGTGCGCGGGACCGGACTCGCTGACGAGAATATAATCGATATGTTCCTCAGGATTTTTCTGAATGATCTCCTGGATCAGCGTTTTATAATCCCGAAGCTCATCCTGCTCCACATCGATCCTGCCGATGAAACGGCGGATGAATTTCCGCGCGGGCTTGATCCCGCCGTCAAGATAGATCGCCGCGATCAGCGACTCGAAAGCGTCCGCCAGAAGAGACGGGCGGTTTCTGCCGCCGCTGCGTTCCTCGCCCCTGCCGAGAAGGATATACTCGCCCAGCCCGATGGATTTGGCGTAACCGAACAACGCCTTTTCACAAACCTCCGCTGCGCGGCGTTTTGTCATCTCACCCTCGGGACTGTCCGTCATTTTGTGAAACAGCGTATCCGCGGTGACAAAGCCCAGGACCGAGTCTCCGAGAAATTCCAACCGCTCGTTGCTCTCGCAGTTCCCCGCCTCGTTCGCATAGGACGAATGCGTCAGCGCCTTGCGCAGAAGCGATTTATCCTTGAATATGTAGCCGATCTTTTTTTCAAGTTCTTCCATATGCAACATCCCGATGCGCTTTTTCGCGCCTTTTATTCGCCGTCTGCGGTCTGCATACCCTGCGTGATCGTCTCGACCACGCGTTTTTCACAGCATTCCTTTGCCTGACGGATCGCGTTCATCAGCGCGCGCGCGTCGGAGGAACCGTGCGCCTTGATCACCGGCGCGGTCAGCCCCAGCAGCGGCGCGCCGCCGTACTGCTTGTAATCCATCTTATCCTTAAACTCGTTCAGACCGCCCATCACGCAAAGCGCGCCGAGCTTTGAAACGAGATTCTTTTTGAACATCGCCTTGATGTTGCCGACGAGCATCCCGGCGACGCCCTCGTACATTTTAAGGATCACGTTGCCCGTAAAACCGTCGGCGACGATGACGTCGCAAACACCGAAGGGAATATCGCGAACTTCGGCGTTGCCGATGAAATTGATCGACGCCGTCTCTTTGAGCAGAGCGTAACTCTCGCGCACAAAAGGCGTGCCCTTGGTCTCCTCAGCGCCGATGTTCGCAAGACCGACGCGGGGCGAAGAGATCCCCAACACCTTCTCCATGTATACCGAACCCATTTTCGCGAACTGCACAAGATACCTCGGCTCGCACTCCGCGTTCGCGCCGCAGTCGATCAGCATAAACGGCCCTTTGTCGGAGGGCATCACGGACGCGATCGCACAGCGCTTGATCCCCTTGATGCGTTTGACGAGAAATGTTCCGCCCACGACCAGAGCGGCGGTGCTGCCCGCGGAAACAAACGCGTCGCCGCGCCCTTCCGAAAGCGCCGTAAGGCCCGCGCCCATCGAGGAATCGAGCTTGCCCTTCAGAACAGCGCGCGGATCGTCCTCCGCCTCCATGACGAGAGGCGCGTCGATGATCTCGCAGCCCGCGATATCGACCGCGTTTTCCGCGGCGCATTTTTCGATTTTCTCCTTATCGCCCGTCAGGACGATCTCCACGCCGTATTCTTTTTTCGCCAGAGACGCGCCCCTGAGAATTTCGAGCGGAGCGTTGTCCCCTCCGAATGCATCGACTATGATCTTCATATGCTCACCTCGGCGTCGTAAAACGCGAGACTCCTCTGAGCCAGCGTTTCGTAACGCAGTTTTTTATCGCGGATCTTTTCTTCAAGCGGCGGCAGGATGCCGAAGCTCGCGCCCATCGGCTGAAAGCTTTTGACGCTCGCGTCCGTAATATAAGCGTTCAGCGCGCCGAGCATCGTGATAGGCGGCAGCAGGAACGGCTCTTTGCCCTCGAGATACCTCACGGCGTTGATCCCGGCAAGAATGCCGGACGCGGCGGACTCCATATACCCCTCGACGCCGGTGATCTGGCCGGCGAAAAAGACGTTCGGATCGCTCATCAGGGATTGGTTCTTATTCAGAAGACGCGGCGAGTCGATAAATGAGTTGCGATGCATGACGCCGTAACGGACGAACTCGGCGTCGTGCAGGGCGGGGATCATCGAAAACACGCGTTTCTGCTCGCCGAATTTAAGATTCGTCTGAAAGCCGACGAGATTATACATCGTGCCAGCCTCGTTTTCTTTGCGCAGCTGCAGCACCGCCCACGGACGGTGCCCGGTGCGCGGATCCCGTAGGCCGACGGGCTTCATCGGCCCGAAACGGATCGTATCCGCGCCGCGCTGCGCCATCACCTCGATCGGCATACAGCCCTCGTAGACGTTCTTCTTTTTTTCAAACGTATGAAGCTGCGCCCGCTCGGCCGTAACCAGCGCCTCGTAAAAGCGCTCGTACTCTTCTTTGTTCATCGGGCAATTGACGTAATCGTCGCCGCCTCTGTCGTAGCGCGACATGACGAACGCGGAATCCATATCCACGCTCTCCGCAGTCACGATCGGCGCGGCGGCGTCGAAGAAACTCAGAAAACCGCCGGTTTTTTCGGAGATTGCCGCGGCGAGCACATCGGATACGAGCGGCCCGGCGGCGATTACGACCGCGTCCGCCTCGGGGATCCCGGTAACCTCGCCGCGCACGACGGAAATATTCGGATGGCTTTCGATCCGCCCGGTCACCAGAGAAGAGAACCTGTCTCTGTCCACGGCGAGCGCGCCGCCCGCGGGGACTCTGGTTTTCAACGCCGCGTCAACCGTTATGCTGCCCAGACAAAGCATTTCCGCCTTTAAAAGCCCTGCGGCGGAGCCGAGACGCTCCGCCTTCAGGGAATTTGAGCAGACCAGCTCCGCAAAGTTCCCGCTTTTATGGGCGGGAGAATACCGCAGCGGCTTCATCTCGCGCAGCTCTACGGGATACCCCGCTTCCGCGATCCGGAAGGCCGCCTCGCAGCCGGCAAGTCCCGCGCCGACGACGATGATGCTCTTATTCATTTTCATTATTGTCGGGCGCGCTGCCGTCGTCGGATTTTTTTCTGCCTCTGCCGCCTTTTTTCTCATAACCGCAGCCTTCGTTGTAGCATTTGACGACGCCGCCTCTCGATTTAAACAGAGAGGAGCCGCATTTCGGGCATTTATCGTCGGTCGGCGTATCCCAGGTCATGAAGCTGCAGGTCGGATAATTCGAACAGCCGTAAAACGTATAGCCGCGTTTGGTCTTTTTCGAGACCACGTCGCCGCCGCAAACGGGACAGCGGGCGTTCTTCTTCTCAATAAAAGGCTTGGTATTCTTGCACTCGGGATAGCCGGGGCAGGCAAGGAATTTTCCGAATCTGCCGACCTTGACGACCATCATTCTGCCGCATTTGTCGCAGGGAATATCGGTCACGTCGCTCTTCAGCTCAAGCTTGACGCCCCGCATGGAATCCCTCGCCTTATCCAGCGTCTCGCTGAAATCGTCGTAGAACTCGTGAAGCATTTTCACATAATCAAGTTTACCTTCCTCGACCTCGTCGAGCTCGGTCTCCATGCCGGCGGTAAATTTCGTGTTGACGATCTTCGGGAATTTCGAGCGCAGCAGATCGGTCACGACAACGCCGAGCTCCGTCGGCTTGAGAGATTTCTTCTCACGCGCGACGTATTCCTTCGAGGTAATGGTCGAAATGATCGACGCGTAGGTACTCGGTCTGCCGATGCCCGTCTCTTCCATCTTTTTGATCAGAGACGCTTCCGTATAGCGCGCGGGCGGCTGTGTGAAATGCTGAAGGCCGTCAAGACCTTTGAACCGAAGCTCCTGCCCCTCTGTCATATCGGGCAGATCCGTCTCGCTGTCATCCTCCGCTCTGTCGTCGTAAAGCACGGTATAGCCGGGGAATTTGACGGAATATCCGCTCACGCCGAACATGCAGTATGTGCCGATCTCGCCCGGCTTCGCCGCGCGGATATCCACCTTGACGGTATTCTGAACGCAGGGCGCCATCAGACTTGCGATAAACCGTTTCCAGATCAGGTCGTAAAGCTTATACTGATCGGCGGTCAAAGAGCTCCTGACGCGTTCGGGGGTTAAATCGGGCATCGTCGGACGGATCGCTTCGTGCCCGTCCTGCGCGCCTGCCGCCGCCGCGAAGTAACGAGGTTTTTCCGGCAGATAATGCGGACCGTAGGTGTCGCCGATATACTTCACGCCCGCGGCGCGGGATTCCTCGGAAATTCTGCGGGAATCCGTTCTCATGTAGGTGATCAGACCGACCGAGCCGATCCCCTGCACGTCGACGCCTTCGTAAAGCTCCTGCGCCGTGCGCATCGTGCGCTGGGCGGTGAAGCCGAGGCGATGAGACGCGTCCTGCTGCATGGTGGACGTGGTAAACGGCGGCTGAGACTGACGCTTGCGGACGCCTTTTTTGATCTTTTCCACCGTATAGACGGCGCCGTCGAGACGGTCGAGATAAAACTGCGTCTGTTCGCCGGTCTTGATATCGACCTTGCCCGTCTCGTCGCCGAAGAACACCGCCTTGAAGACCTTGCGGGAAGGCGGCGAGGAAAGCTTCGCCTCGATGGTCCAGAATTCTTCCGGGACAAAGGAATTGATCTCCTCCTCGCGGTCGACGATCAGACGCACCGCAACGCTCTGAACACGCCCGGCGGAAAGACCGCGGCGGATCTTCTGAGAGACGAACGGACTGAGCATGTAACCGACAAGACGGTCGAGGATCCGGCGCGCCTGCTGCGCGTTGACAAGATCCATATCGATCGTCGAAGGATGCGCGATCTCGGTGGTAACGCATTTTTTATTGATCTCGTTGAATTTCACGCGCTTGACTTTATCGACGTCAAGTCCCAGAAGCGTCGCCAGATGCCATGAAATCGCCTCGCCCTCACGGTCGGGGTCCGTTGCGAGATACACGTCGTCGGCTTTCTTCACCAGCGCAGTCAGCTCTGCAACGAGCTTTTCCTTGCCCTTGATCACGGTATACTTCGGCTCAAAATCCTTATTGACGTCGACGCTCAGACGCGAGGGATACAGATCCCGAACGTGCCCCATGGACGCTTTGACGTCAAAATCGCTGCCGAGGAACTTTTTTATCGTTTTCGCCTTTGCGGGAGACTCAACGATCACACGTTTAGACATATATAAAACCCTTTCGGTTGTATTTTTCGAATGAATTCAGCATACCGGACGAAAACGGTTCGTTTCGTCCTTTTGAACGACGCCCGCAAGCTCGAGCATCGTAAGCGCCGCAAGAACGCGCGGCGCGGGGAACCCCGTCTCGGACGCGAGCGTATCCGCGTCCGCGGCTTTTCGCCGCAGAAGACAATCATAAACAGCTTCGCCTGTCTCGTCGATAAACGGCGGAAGCGGACGTTTTTCCGCAGCCGCAGCCTTCTCTTCCGCCGGAGAAACCGGTTCTTTTACCGGCGCCAGCGGCTGTTTTCGTTCCGATCCCCGTTTGCGTTCCTTTGCCGGCTCCTGTTCGCGATTCTCCGACGCGGGAGCCGCCGTCTTTTTGAGCCGTTCGCGCAGCGCGTCGAGATCAAGACCGAAGCGGAGCACATATTCTTCCAGTATATCCGCCGCGCCGAAGACCGGCTTCGCGCCGTCGCGGATCAGCACATGGCTGCCGGAATAGGCGGAATTATCGATCTCGCCCGGCACGGCGAATACGTCTTTGCCGTACTCCGCCGCATAGGACGCCGTGATCAGAGAGCCGCTTTTCTGCGCCGCCTCCGTAACGACGACCCCGACGGAAAAAGCGGCGATCAGTCTGTTGCGGATCGGGAACGTCGTCCGGCTGCCCTGCACGCCGGGCTGATATTCGGTCACAAGCGCGCCGTTGCGTGCGATCGCCTCGCGCACGTCGCGATTCTCGCGCGGATAGTCCACCCCGAGGGCGGTGCCGAGAAAACCGACCGTCGCTCCCTTCGCCTGCAGCGCGCCGATATGGCTCGCGGTATCCACGCCCACCGCGCATCCGCTGACGACCGTCGCGCCCGCGGATGCGACGCAGTAAGCGATCTTCCGCGTCATTTCCCGACCGTAACGGGAAGCGTTTCTCGTGCCGACAAACCCGACGTTGAACTCGCGCTTCAGCAGCGCGGGATCCCCCTGCACGTAAAGCGCAAGAGGCCGCGCGGCGATCTGACGGAACGGCGCGGGATAATACTCGCTGTCCGGCGTGACGATATGCCAGCCTTTCTCGCGGCAGAGCTTCTGCACATCCGCGACCTGCGACGGGCTGACCGCGGTCATTTTGCGATGCACCGCGGGAGTGATCATCTGACCGATCTCCCTGCGGCAGAACGCGTTGTAAACCTGCTCGGGAGAACCGTAATAGAACAGCAGCTCGTCGACGCGGGCGCCGTAACCCAGAACGGTCTGCAGCCAGACCCAATATTCAGTCCCGGACGCCATTTCTGACCAACTCCCACATCAGGATCGCCGCTGCGGCGGAAGCGTTCAGAGACTCCGCCCTGCCCGCCATCGGGATCGTCACCCGCTCGCCGCAGGCGGAAAGCACCTGTTCACTGACGCCGTTTCCCTCGTTTCCGATCACGCAGACGACGCCGCCGTCCGCACGGAGATCCGTGATCTTTGCGGCGGAAGCGTCCGGCACGGAGGCGAGAGTCCGCATTTCGCGCGCGGATAAAGATAAAAGCAGACCGACAAGATCGGCCGAATCGATCAGCGGCAGGCGAAACGCCGCGCCCATCGATGCGCGCAGCGCCTTCGGCGAAAAAACGTCGCAGCAGCCTCCGGTGATCAGCCCGTCGATCCCAAGCGCTTCCGCCGTGCGGCAGAGCGCGCCGAGATTCGCGGGGTCCTGCAGGCGTTCGGCGGCGATATAGATCCCGCGCGGATCCACCGCCGAAGCGTCGGACGGCAGCGACGGAATATCGCACACGGCAAAAACGCCCTGCGTGTTTTTTGTGTCGGACAGCTTCGCGGCAACCGCGTCGGAGATATAAAAGACCTTCTGCGCCGCGGCCTGTAAAGGAACAAGTTCCGAAGAATACTTTTCCGCGGCGGAGGGCAGAATATACGCCTCGCGGACGCTGACGCCGCTGCGCGCCGCATCGACGCACAAACGAAGCCCCTCGGCAAGAAATCGGGAGCTTTCGCGTCGCGCCGCCGCGCTGTCGCGCAGCCTGACCGCCGTTTTTACCGACGGATTGTTGACCGATGTAATACTTTCCATATTCATACTGCCGGAAAACTGAGGTCGAATAACAGGGAACCTCTGAATATTCGACGCGTTCAGATTACGAAGAGATTTTTTCGTCAGAAGAAACAAAAAGCTTAAGGCAATACTTTGTGTATTGACGAGCATTTTTGTAAAGTATGACGGAAAAAGATCAAGTAAGGTGAATGTGAGAGATTTTTCAGAGGTGACCCATAGAAAAATAAAGCAAAAAAAGGGAACACGGCTGTGCTCCCTTTCCTGAAAACCGATTACTTGAGGGCAGCCTTCGCCTGCTCCGTAAGCGCGGTAAACGCAGCGGGATCCGCGATCGCGATCTCGGAGAGCATCTTGCGGTTCAGGTTGACGCCGGCCTTTTTCAGACCGTTGATGAACGTGGAATAGTTCATGCCGTTCGCCTTGCAGCCGGCCGAGATGCGGGCGATCCACAGTCTGCGGAACTCGCGTTTTTTCTGTTTTCTGCCGATATAAGCATAATTGCCGCTCTTCATGACCGCCTGCTTCGCAGTCTTGAACAGCTTCGCTTTGGAGCCGTAATAGCCCTTCGCGAGCTTGAGCGTTTTATTTCTTCTTTTGCGGGTCATCAGTGCGCCTTTAATGCGTGCCATAATAAATCCTCCTGATTATTAACAAAAACTGTTGCGCGCTTATTCTTATTTATAAGGAATAAGGCGTTTGATCTGGTTGACGTTCGTCGTATCGGCGACGCTCGTCTTGCGAAGATTTCTCTTGCGCTTGGTGCTTTTCTTCGTCAGAATGTGGGATTTATAAGCGTGCGCACGGATGGGCTTTCCGTTTTTGGAAAGTTTGAAACGCTTCTTAGCGCCGGAATGGGTCTTGATTTTAGGCATGGTTTTCTCCTCCTGTTAATTCTCTTTCTTTGACTGTTTTATCGGGGCCATAAACATCAGCATATTGCGGCTCTCCATTTTCGCCGGCTTTTCGATCGTACCGACGTCGGTGAGATACCCCGCGAACCGATCCATGATCTCATAGCCGCGCTCGGGGTGCGCCATCTCGCGCCCGCGGAAGCGGATAGAGACCTTGACCTTGTCGCCGTGCGTCAGAAAACGCTTCGCGTTATTGACCTTGGTCTCAAGATCGTGCGTGTCGATATTCAGCGAGAGCTGAACCTCTTTGATATCGACGTGATGCTGGTTCTTGCGGTTTTCTTTCTCTTTTTTCTGAAGCTCAAACCGGTATTTGCCGTAGTCCATGATCTTGCATACGGGCGGTTTGGCCTGCGGGGCGATCTTGACAAGATCGAGCTGTTTTTCTTCGGCGATCTTCAAGGCCGCGGCTGCGGACATAATGCCGAGCTGCTCGCCTTCCGCCGTGACGACTCTGACCTCTTTGTCGCGGATCTCTTCATTGAGCTGCAAATCTTTGGTAGCGATGTGAAAGCACCTCCGGTAAAATTTGACTTGAGCAGCACCGCGCAAATAAGAATGCCCGAATTGTGCGGTACAGCCAAAAAAAACAGAGCACAGACAAAGCCGCGCTCACCCACAAAGAGCCCCCGAAGGAACCTTGAAGATATGAACCACGGGGAACGGAATCCCATAGGTGAGAACAGACGTCTGCTTTGTTGTCCTGGATATATTAACACAGGTGTTTTGAAATGTCAAGAGTTTTTTTGAGAGATGTGAGATGTGAAATGTGAAATGTGAGATGTGAGATGTGAAATGTGAAATGTGAAATGTGAGATGTGAGA
>JAFRPB010000209.1 GCA_017429345.1 Clostridia bacterium
ACTCGGGACTCGGGACTCGGGACTCGGGACTCGGGACTCGGGACTCGGGACTCGGGACTTGGGACTCGGGACTCGGGACTTGGGACTCGGGACTTATATCCCGCCTCTCAAAATCAGTTGACATCCCCCGTTTCGTATGATAATATTTATAAGAATAAATATATGGAGGTTTCGTCTATGCGCAAAGTGCATATCGTCACATACACCCATTGGGACAGGGAATTCCGCTGGGAATTCGAGCGCACGCGGATGCGTCTTGTGGATCTGTTCGACCACCTGTTCGAGATCATGGATGCAAAGCCCGACTACCGCTCCTTCCTCTGCGACGGACAGCTCACGCTGATCGAGGATTATCTCGAGATCCGCCCCGAGATGAAGGAGAAGATCCGCGATTTCGTCAGGGCCGGCAGACTCGAGATCGGGCCGTGGTTCACCCTGCCCGACTGCGCGCCGATCCAGGGCGAAAGCGTCGTACGGAACATTCAGTACGGCGTGAAAAAGAGCGCGGAATACGGCGACCCGCTCAAATGCGGCTACAACGTGTTCTCCTTCGGCCAGATCGGGCAGCTCCCGCAGATCTACGCCGATTTCGACATTGACAACATCGTTTTCTATAAATATATGGACCCGAAAAAGTCCAAATACCACGAGTTTATCTGGGAAGCGCCCGACGGCACCCGCGCCCTCGCCTCGCATCTGGGACCGGAGGCGCGCTGGAATTTCTTCTTTGCCGGGCACATCCCGATCGTCTATGACAAGGACGCCTGGGACAAGCGCTGGCAGTATACCTGGGGCGAGCTTGGCAAGGTCTTCCACACCGCGAATAAGGACGACTACGGCTGGTTCTACGACATTCTCGACCCCGAGACCTCCTATCACCCCGAAAACCTGCGCCGCGGTATGGAGCGCGCGCTGAAGACCGTCGAGGGCACCGCCGCGCCGGACTGCGTGCTGATGTTCGAGGGCACCGACTTTACCGAACCGCACCCGCTCACGCCCGAGATCGTCAGGGCGCTGCAGGAGGAATACAAGGGCGAGCTTGAGATCGTGCATTCCACGCTGACCGACTACCTCACCGAACTGAAGGAAAAGCTCAAGGAGGTCAAGGACCTCGACGTGGTCAAGGGTCCGATGCGCGACGGCCCCGTCGGCAGCATCCATACCGACGTATTCTCGACGCACCCCGAGGTCATGATCGAGAACTCCCACGCCGAAAATACCGTGATCCGCTACGCGGAGCCGCTTTCGACCTTCGCTTGGAAATACGGGCTTGCGAAATATCCCGACACCTATCTCGAAAAGCTCTGGCGGCTGCTGTTCCAGAGCCACGCGCACGACTCGATGCACGGCCTCGGCCCCAAGACGCTCGCCGAGGGCGAGTATTCGCGTCTGTCGCAGGCGGGCATCATCGGCGCGGGACTCGAGCGCAAGGGACTCGAGAACATTACAAAAGAAATTTCCACGGCGAAATATACCGATACGGAATACTTCCTCGCCGTGCACAATCCCTCGTCCTTCAAACGCAGCGAGGTCGTTGAGGCGTACGTCGATATTCCGGCGAACGTTATCCTGAAATATCTCATCATCGAGGATCTCGACGGCAATCCCGTCAAGGTGCAGGAGGTCGAGCGCCGCGTCAACGTGCGCGCCGGCATCTACCACCCGAGAAGCCGCAATATGCCCTTCTACTGCACGAAGGTCCACGTCTTCTTCGAGGCGAAGGATATCCCGCCGATGGGCTTCAAAACCTTCAAGGTCAAATGGGCGGAGAAGAACGAGTATCCGTACCCGCACGAGGACTGGGACGCGCCGCGCATCCTCGCGAACAACCTGCTCTCCGGCGTCAATCAGGCGGAGAACGAATATATCCGCGTGAAGATCGCGCCCGACGGCACCGCGAAGATCACCGACAAGCTGACCGGCAAGGTCTACGAAGGCCTGAACTACTTCACGGATATGGGCGACAGGGGCAATATGTGGACCTATGACAACATCCCCTGCGATAAGATCATTTCGTCCGTGGGCGAAAAGGCGGAGGTCGCCGTCACCGTGAACGGCCCGCTCGCCGTGAAATTCACCGCGAAGCTCAATATGAAGCTGCCTGCGCGCTACGATTTCGCGAATCAGCTGCGCAGCGGCGAGACCGTCGATATGCCCGTTTCGGTCGAATACACGCTGAAAAAAGGCGCGAAATACCTTGAGGTCGTCACGACGATCGACAACAGGGCGCGCGACCACTATTTCAAGGTCTGCATGCCCACCGGTCTCAACGCCGAAAAGACCTGGGCGGAGGGCTCGTTCATGGTCACCGAGTTCCCGGTGCGTCCCTCCGACGACGGCGAGGTGCGCGGCAGCGAGCTTGCCCGTCACCCGGCGCAGATGTGGTACGACCTCGCCGACGAAAAGAACGGCTTCGCGGTGCTGACCGACGCAACCAAAGATTATGAAATTCTCGAGGACTGCGAAGATCAGACCCTCGCGATGGGCCTCGTGCGCTGCACGCGCCTGCGCATCGCCTGCGACAACCGCCTGTGGATGGAATACCCCGGCGACGAGTCCAGCCAGAGCCTGCGCGAATTCACTTACCGTTACGCGTTCCTGCCCCACACCGGCAAATGGGAGGAAGCGGGGCTCTACAACGAAGCGCTCGCGTTCAACGCGCCGCTCAAGGTTTGCGAATTCGGCAGACAGGACGGTATTTTCGCGCCCGAGAAGAGCTTTCTCGCGATCGAGGGCGACGGACTCGTGCTTTCCTCCGTCACAAAGACCGACGACGAAAAAGTCAGCGTGCGTCTTTACAACCCGACCGATCACGAAATCGGCGGCTGCGTGCGCTTCGGCTTCGATATCACGAAAGCGCGCAGCGTCCGTCTTGACGGCAAAACGCGCGAAACGCTTTCCGTAAAGGACAACGCCGTCGCGATCGGCGTCGGCAGAGGCAAGATCTTCACGCTTGAAGTCGAATAACGGGAATACAACGGGAAAGCCCTGCGTTACGTCAGGGCTTTCCTCTTGAGGTTCAATTATGCAAAGAATAAATAAAAGCGAGTTTTTTGAGACGGGGAAAGACGGCGTAAAAGCCATCTTCACCCCCAACGACAAAAAGATCGACGTCATCGAATTTGAGGATAAAACCCTCTGCTGCGTCAAGAGCGGTCTGGGCTACCCCGCGATCTACCCCCTGCGCGAAACGCGCTTTGAGCCGAAGGCGGAGGCGATCCTGATGGACCTTGACGGCACCTCGGTCCATTCGGAACAATTCTGGATGTGGGTGATCGAGCAGACCACCGCGCGGCTTCTCGGCAAAAGCGACTTTCGCCGCGAGGCGGAGGACGAGCCCTTTATTTCGGGGCATTCGGTCTCGGAGCATCTGCAGTATATGATCGACAAATACGTCCCCGGCGGCGCGCTCGCCGAGGCGCGGGACCACTATTTCGATATCGTGAACTATGAAATGGCGGAAATTATGAAGGGCAGGGGGAAGCAGGACGCGTTCACGCCGAGCCCGCATCTCAAGGAATTCCTGCTCACGCTGAAAAAAGAGGGCGTGAAGATCGGACTTGTGACCAGCGGGCTTTACGAAAAGGCGATGCCCGAGATCGTTTCCGCGTTCCGCCAGCTCGACATGGGCGACCCGGTCGATTTCTACGACTGCATCATCACTGCGGGGCAGGCGCTGCGCCGCGGGCAGACCGGCACCCTCGGCGAGCTCGAGCCGAAGCCGCATCCGTGGCTTTACGCCGAGACCGCGCGCGTCGGGCTCAATATGCCCTTTGAGCGGCGGCACAAAGTCATCGGCGTGGAGGACAGCTCCGCGGGCGTCGTGTCGATCAAGCTCGCGGGCTTCTCCTGCATCGGCGTCAGCGGCGGCAACATCGCGCAGGCGGGCGTCGGGGAGATGTGCGACTATCACGTCAACGGGCTGATGGAGATTCTGGATATTATTCTTTAAAGAGTGTGAAGAGTGAAGAGTTGAGAGTGAAGTGTCGGAAGTCGCTGCGCGACTTGGATTAAGAATGAATCAGAAAAAACTGATTTGTCGAGGTCACAGTGTACGAACGGTTATATCTGTTCACTGTTCTCTGTTCACTGTTCTCTGTTCACCGTTCTCTGTTCACTGTTCTCTGTTCACCGTTCACTGTTCTCTGAATCCTGATTTATTGAGGCGATTTTATGGTCATACTGAAATGCCAGGAATGCGGGGCGAATCTGCACTGGGACGGCGCCGGCGAGGTCGTCAGATGCAGCTATTGCGGCGCAGAATACCTGATCCATCCGCAGTCGGAGCCGTTCCGGCGCAGAGAGACGGACCCGTACACGGGCAGAGGCGAAGTACAGGGCATCCCGATCGTGCCGGGCAACGACTGCAGCGGCATGTGCCCGGTCGAGAGCTTCGCGCCCAAGGGGTGGCACGTCTGCGCACGCCAGGCGTCGGACGAATTTTACGGCGACCACGCGGGCAATCCCTTCGTCGCCGAGGCGGAATATACTTCGCCGGACAGGTCCGTATATATCCTGTTCCGCGGCTCGAACATATATACCGACCGCAAGCTCTCGCGCGTGCCGCTGATCAAGGGGATCGACGTGCTCGGTTCTTTTATGCGCGTGGGCACGCCCTTCAACGCCGAGCAGTACTGCGACTATCTTCTGCAGCGCGATCTTCAGCCCGCCTCGGGGAAGAAGATCCGCGTCGAGGAGGCGGACGCGGAGGAACGCGCGCGGCAGCAGACCATATACAATAATTATATGTCGCAGGGTTTCAGCCGCGTCGTGAGCGACTGGAAACGCGTCACCTACGAGATCGCGGACCGCGCCGGGCGCAGAAAGACCGTCTCGGTCGAAACGCGGGTCAACGACCTGCACAAGGGCGGACAACCCATGGGAGGCGGCGGCTTTTTCGGGCAGCTGATGGGGCAGATGCTCTCCCCCGACGAGCATTATTGGGAAACGCAGTACGAGTTCATCACCGCCGCCGACCCGGACAGATTCGACGCCCTCGCCCCCACCGTGCAGAAGATCAACGAGAGCATCCGCTTCACCGACGATCTTGAAAAGATCCGTCAGTCTCTGCTCCGGTATCTTGAGGGCCTGAAAATGCAGACCGCAATGGCGGTACAGCAGCAGCAATCCGCCTCGTGGGACAGAATGCAGCAGACCATAAGCGACACGCACAATTATACGATGGGCGTGATGCACGAGATGAACGCGAACACCGCGGCGACGCACGAGCGCGTGGCGAACCTGCACTCGGAGTCGATCCGCGGCGTGAACACCTATTATACCGCGCAGCCGGGGTACGGCGTGCCCGGCGTGGTCGAGGCGGACGTGCGCTGGGACAGCGTATACCAGAACACCGTGAACCCGGAGCTGTTCGCCGCCGCGGAGAATTATTGGCTCGAACCCGGCGTCGACTTCGAACCCCTGCGCCGGACGAACGGAACGTATTAAAATCAGCTTGAACGGCTTTGCCGTTCAAGCTGATTTTAATAAATGAGAAATGAAAAATGAGAAATGAGAAATGAATGACGGAGCTCCGCTCCGTACCTCGATAATAGATGCGCGTAAACTCTGTTTTTCAGAACCAATCGACATTATCCAAGTCAAATTAACCGTGAGAGTATTCTTGTCGTATGTACAATCCAAGTCGCAAAGCGACTTCCGACATTCCTCATTCCTCATTTCTAATTCCTCATTTTTACAGAGGGCACGACCTCGACAATCAGCCTTTCCCAAACAAAAAAGCCGCACCTCCGCTTTCGCGGAAGCGCGGTTTTTTGATTGATGAAAAAACTCTTATTTGAGCTCGGCTTTCGCGCCGGCTTCTTCGAGCTTCGCTTTCGCAGCCTCGGCGTCGGCAGTGGGCATAGCCTCTTTGATCTTCGCGCCGGGAGCGGAATCGACGAGCTTCTTCGCCTCGGCAAGGCCCAGGCCGGTGATCTCGCGAACGACTTTGATGACGGCGATCTTGTTGGCGCCGATCTCGGCAAGAACAAGGTCGAACTCGGTCTTCTCTTCTTCAGCGGGAGCAGCTTCACCGCCCGCAACGGGACCGGCAGCCATAACGGCAGCGGCAGCGGATACGCCGAATTTTTCCTCAACAGCGGAAACGAGCTCGGCAAGCTCAAGAACTGAAAGCTCGCTGACAGCGTCAACGATAGCATTGATTTTTTCAGATGCCATTTTAATTTTCCTCCGATTAATTGTAGATTTGTTTTTTGTTTATTCTGCGGGGGTCTCTGCGGGAGCCTCTGCGGGCGCTTCAGCCGGAGCCTCTGCGGCTGCCTCTGCGGGCGCCTCTGCCGGAGCCTCAGCGGGCTCTTCGGCTGCGGGAGCGTCGCCGCCCTCCGCCTTTTTCTCCTGAACGGCCTTGATCGCACGGGCGAACGCCGCCATCGGAGCCTGGAATACGCAAGCGACCTGCGTGAGAAGCATTTCTCTGGAAGGAAGCTTTGCGAGCGCGCCGACCTTCTCGAGGGAGATGACCTCGCCGTCTACGAAACCGCCCTTGAGCTTGAAGTTCTTGTGCGTGGACGCGAACTTGTCAAGGATGCGGGCAGCGGCGGCGTAATCCTCGGCGCTGGTTGCAAGTGCGGTCGTTCCGTTCAGAACGTCGTCAAGACCGGAAAGTCCGACCTCGTCAAGCGCAAGCTTGAGCAGGGTGTTCTTGATGACCTGATAAACGACGCCTGCCTCTCTGAGCTCTTTTCTCAGCTTGGTATCGTCCGCCACCGTGGTGCCGGTGTAGTCGACGACAATGCCTGAAAGAGCGCCCTTAATGGTCTCGGAGAGCTCGGCAACTTGCTGTTTCTTGGCCTCTAATACTGCCTGACTGGGCATTTTGTGTTTCACCTGCCTTGCATATTCAGTGACGCTGTTCGCAAGAAAAACGATCGCCTTTCTCACAAGACGGAGAAAGGCGCAAACAGATCATAATATCATAATCGCGCGATCCTCGGCAGGCGGCCCGGGGGCCATTATACGCAATGCGCACCTGCTGTCTTAAGAACAGCTTGATTATATTAGCACAGGTTTGAAAATTTGTCAATAGGTTTTTTAAAAAATGAGGAATGAGGAGTGAGGAATGAGGAATGGCAGAAGTCGCTGCGCGACTTGGATTATAAAAGTGTGAAGAGTGCAGAGTGGAGAGTGAAGTTTCGGAAGTCGCTGCGCGACTTGATTTAATAATGAGGAGTGAGGAATGAGGAATGAGGAATGTCGGAAGTCGCTGCGCGACTTGATTATAGATTATTCTGTTTTCAATGAAAGGGACTGTCTCGATCTCATCCGGCCGGTTTTTCTCTTTTCGGCGTTTTTCCGAAATGCGATGAGGCGCCTATTACGAATAGAATGACAACCTTTCAGACAAACGCCGAATCTCTCCGCTGTCAACAAAAGAAACGATCCAACGAAAAGAAAAGAAGAATTAACAATCAGAAGAAATAAAGATGATGAAATGTAAATTATACTCACATTTACAATCGGGTACGGGTGAAACCCGTCCGACCTTCCTCCTTCCTCCTTCCTACTTTCTCCTTTTCATCCTGCCATTCACTCTCCGTCAGATCCGACTGATGATCACCGCCAGCGCCTGGGTCAGATCGGCTTCCTTGCGGTCGTTCATCTCGTTGTAGTCCGCGTTGGCGGAGTCGTCCGCGTCGTCGCTGATCTTGCGGATCGCGAGGAACGGGATATGATCGAAATGACACACCGACGCGACGGCGGCGGTCTCCATATCGAACGCCTTGATCCCGAACGTATCGCGGTAGAGCGTGCTTTTCTCCTTATCCGTCAGGAACAGGTCGCCCGTGCCCACGGCGGCTTTTTTCATACCGGGAAGCGCTTCGGCGATCGCAAGCAGACGCGCGTCGGCGTGATAAACGTAATCCTGCCCGGGCTTCGCGCCGAGGGGCCTGCCGATGGGGGTCAGGTCGAAGTCGCACTCCACGTAAGACTCGGCGGCGATCATATCCCCGCGCCGAAGACCGCTGACCGCGCCGGAAAGCCCCGCGCTCAATATCACCTCATACCCCTCGGCGATCAGAAACGCCGCGGCGGTCGCCGCGTTGACCTTGCCGATGCCGCACTGCACCGCTGTCACGGTCTTTCCGCCCTCGGTATAGGTCAGACTCTCCCGGCCGTGGAACGCCGATTCGGCGCAGTTTTTCGTCAGGGCGTAAGTCCTGAACGGGATGTATTCATATTCGTCCGCTATAACAATTCCTATTTTCATTACAGATCCCCTTTTTTCATATGGTTCCGCGCGGCGGCGACGGTGTTCTTGAGCAGCATCGTAATGGTCATCGGACCCACGCCGCCGGGCACGGGCGTGATATACGACGCTTTCGGCGCGACAGCCGCATAATCCACGTCGCCGCAGAGCGTTCCGTCGGGAAGGCGGTTGACGCCCACGTCGATCACGACAGCCCCTTCGCGCACCATATCTGCGGTCACGACGCCCGGTTTGCCGACGGCGGCGATCAGGATATCCGCCTGCCGCGTGACGGACGGCAGATCCGGCGTCGCCTTATTGCAGACCGTCACGGTCGCGCGCGCGTTGATCGAGAGCAGCGCCATCGGTTTGCCGACGATGTTGCTTCTGCCGATGATCACAACGCGTTTCCCCTCGACGCCGATCTCATACCGGCGCAGCAGCTCCATGATGCCCGCGGGCGTGCAGGGCAGGAACGCGTAATCCCCGGTCATGATCCTGCCGGTATTCTCGGGATGGAACGCGTCCACGTCCTTGTCCGGACGGATCGCGTCGATCACCGCCTGCTCGTCGAGGTGCGCGGGCAGCGGCAGCTGACAGAGGATGCCGTCCACGTCGGGATCGTAATTCAGCTTCGCGATCAGCGAAAGAAGCTCCTTCTGCGCCGTATCGGCGGGGAGCTCATACTGAAAGGACGTGATGCCGCACTCGGCGCAGGCCTTGTGTTTATTGCGCACGTAAACCTGAGAGGCGGGATCCTCACCGACAATGATCACGGCAAGAGAAGGCGCGCGCCATTTCGCCGCGATCTCAGCGGCGTCCTGTTTTATTTCATTCCGCACGGCGGCGGATACCGCCCTGCCGTCGATGATCACGGGCATAGGATCACTCCGATTTGTTTTATAATATAAATAGTATAGCACAGCTCCGCGGAGATTTCCACCCCATTTTTGCCCCGGATCGCGATTTCCGCGGCGTTTTGTATATATTTTTATATGTTTTATTTAAATATTTACTTGATTTTATTAAAAATATTTGTTATTATAAAAAATAAATATAGGAGAAAAGGGGGAAAATCATGACCGACGGCTATATTTCGCCGCTTTCAACGCGGTACGCCTCCAAAGAGATGCAGTATCTGTTCTCCGCGGATATGAAATTTTCCACCTGGCGCAAGCTCTGGATCGCCCTCGCCGAGGCGGAGAAGGAACTCGGGCTCGACATCACGCAGGAGCAGATCGACGAAATGCGAGCGCATATTTACGATATCGACTACGATCGCGCCGCCGAGCACGAAAAGATCCGCAGGCACGACGTGATGGCGCACGTTCTGACCTTCGGCGAATGCTGCCCCAAGGCGAAGCCGATCATCCACCTGGGCGCGACCTCCTGCTACGTCGGCGACAACACCGACCTGATCATCATGCGCGAGGCGCTGCGCCTCGTCGCGAAAAAACTCGCGGGCGTTATCAAAAATCTCTGCGAGTTCGCTCTCGAATATAAAGATCTCCCCTGCCTTGCCTTTACGCATTTTCAGCCCGCCCAGCCGACCACCGTCGGCAAGCGCGCCGCGCTCTGGATCAATGAGTTGCTGCTGGATCTTGAAAACGTCGAATACACGCTTTCAAAGGCGAAGCTGCTCGGCTCCAAGGGCACGACGGGCACGCAGGCGAGCTTTCTCGAACTGTTCGACGGCGACTATGAAAAAGTCAAAAAATTAGACGGGATCATCGCCGAGAAAATGTATTTTCCGGGCTGCTATCCCGTTTCGGGACAGACCTATTCGCGCAAGGTCGACGCCGATTATCTCGCTGTCCTCTCGGGGATCGCCCAGAGCGCCGCGAAATTCGCGACGGATCTTCGTCTTCTGCAGCATATGAAGGAGATGGAGGAGCCCTTTGAAAAAACGCAGATCGGCTCCTCGGCGATGGCGTACAAACGCAACCCGATGCGCTCGGAACGCATCTGTTCCCTCGCGCGGTATGTCTGCGCGGACGCGCTGAACCCCGCGATCACGTCTTCGACCCAGTGGCTCGAGCGCACGCTCGACGACTCGGCGAACAAGCGCGTCAGCGTCTCGGAGGCGTTCCTCGCGACCGACGCGATCCTCAATCTTTATCTGAACGTCACGGGCGGACTCGTGGTTTACCCGAAGATGATCGAGAAGCATCTGCGCGCGGAGCTGCCCTTCATGGCGACCGAGAATATCCTGATGGACGCGGTCAAGCGCGGCGGCGACCGTCAGGAGCTGCACGAAAAGATCCGCACGCACTCACAGGCGAGCGCGAAGCGCGTCAAGGAAGACGGCGCGGACTGCGACCTGCTCGAGCGGATCGCGGCGGACGAAGCCTTTGGCGTGACGATCGAAGAATTGAACGCGATCATGGAGCCGAAGAATTTCGTCGGCTGCGCGCCGATGCAGACCGAGGAATTCGTTCTCGGCACGGCAAGACCCGCGATCGAAAAGTATCTCGCCGGGGACCTGGGCGACGTCAGCATCAATGTTTAGCTTCTGGCTGCCAGCTTCTATCTGTTAGCTGATAGCTGATAGCTAATAGCTGATAGCCAGAGGCCGGAGGCCGGAGGCCAAAACATTGCGTTTCATTAAGGCAAAAATATATTTTAATATACAGGAGGTAAAACCAAATGCCGGATTTCAGTTATGAAGTCACAAAGGAGATCGGCGTGATCTCCGAGGGCAACGGGGGCTGGGCAAGAGAGCTCAACATGGTCAGCTGGAACGGACGCGAGCCGAAGTACGATATCCGCGACTGGGCGCCCGGGAAGGAAAAAATGGGCAAAGGCCTTTCCTTCACCGCAGACGAGCTGAAAAGCCTTCGCGACCTGCTCAATGAGATTGAGCTGTAACCGCAAAAACGCCGGGGAAACCCGGCGTTTTTGTGTAAATTCTGATTTATCGGGATGTTTCCCGCGGCGTCGGGCACACATGGTAGCACGGCAGACCTCTGCAATGTCATTAAGTTAAGGATTCCTCAAAAGAGGGGTCCTACTTTTTTTGAAAAAAACGAGTTTTTTTCAAAAAAGGGCTTGACAAATGAGCCAAAATGTGCGGTCGCATTGGCGGC
>JAFRPB010000210.1 GCA_017429345.1 Clostridia bacterium
CATGGTGTAAGGTGCATGGTGTAAGGTGGATAGAGAAGGTATTTGAATGAGAGTAAATAGTTTTGAAGATTTGGTGGTATGGCAGAAGTCAATGGATCTTGTGGCTGAGATCTATCGTTTGTTACGATTGTTGCCGAAAGAAGAATTATATTCTTTATCAAGTCAGATGCGGCGAGCGGCGATTTCAATACCTTCTAATATTGCAGAAGGGCAGCAGAGAGACAGCATACATGAGTATATTCATTTTTTAACGATTTCTCGAGGTTCCTGCGGAGAATTGTTGACTCAGCTTATGATATGCAACAGACTGGATTATTTATCAGAGAATGAGACCGGACCGATCATTGATTTGACCAGACAAGTGAACAGAATGTTGACTGCCTTAATAACCGGCTTGAAAAATAAAATGTAAAAATAAACCTTATACTCTGCCACCAATAACAAATACCTTACACCTTACACCTTAAACCTTGCACCTTTTTACTCGAAAGGAGCTCTACAATGAAAATAACTACGAAACTCAAAAAGGGCGTCAACAAACTCGTCAACACGGTCGTCAATTCCGTTTCACAGACGTCGGTCGACGTGGAAAACGACAATCCGTTTATTCCCGGGAGGATGAGCGAAACGGCACGCAAGGCCGCCGCCGAGGGAATCGTCCTGCTGCGCAACGACGGAGACGTTCTGCCGTTCGCCGAAGGCACGGTCGTCTCGGTGTTCGGCAGGGTGCAGTACGATTATTTCGCCGTAGGCTACGGCAGCGGCGGCGACGTGAACCGTCCGTATCTGTATACGCCCGCCGACGCGCTTGCCGAAGCGCCCGAGATCACGGTAAATGCCGCGCTCGACGGCGTATACCAGAAATGGATCGCAGATAATCCCCGCGACGACGGCTTTTGGGGCGCGTGGCCGCGGTGTTATGAAGAAATGCCCGTTTCCGCCGGGCTTGCCGCCGACGCCGCGGCGAATTCCGACGCGGCGGTCGTGGTGATCGGACGCTCGTCCGGCGAGGACCGCGAGAACGCGCTCGAAAAGGGCAGCTTCTATCTCACCGATACCGAGTGGGATATGCTCGAAAATGTATGCAAAGCGTTCGACCGGGTCGTTGTGCTGCTGAATGTGGGCAGCGTGATCGACCTTTCGTGGAGTCTGACGCTGCCGAAAACAGACCTGGCCCTCGCCTTCGTCTGGCAGGGCGGAATGGAGAGCGGCAGGGCGATCGCCGACGTGCTTACCGGCAGAGTCAGCCCGTCCGGAAGGCTCGCCGACACCGTCGCCGCGCGTTACGCAGATTATCCCGCGTCCGCGAATTTCGGCGGCAGGGCGTTCAATAATTACGCAGAGGATATCTTCGTCGGCTACCGTTATTTCGAGAGCTTCGCCCGTGAGAAAATTCTGTATCCGTTCGGCTGGGGGCTTTCCTATACGGAATTCGCCCTGTCCGCCGAAAAGACGGATGAGACAGACGAAACGCTGACCTTCTCCGTAACGGTCGAAAACGTCGGCGCGCGGGCGGGCAAAGAGGTCGTGCAGCTCTATTTTACGCCGCCGGAGGGGGAGCTTGCGAAGCCGCGCGTCAACCTGATCGGCTTTTTCAAAACGAAGGAGCTCGCACCCGGCGAAAAACAGACCGTGAATCTGACCGTCGCAAAGGCGGACGCGGCGTCCTATGATGACAAGGGCGCGACGGGCTATCCGTATTCCTGGGTGCTCGAACAGGGCGATTACGACTTTTATCTCGGCAAAAACAGCAGCACGCTTGAGAAAATATACACGATGCGTCAGGGCGCGACCGTGTGCGTCAGCGCGCTCTCGCAGCAACTCGCGCCGCGGCGCGACGGCACCTTCTCGCGCCTTACCTATGTTACGGATAAGGATTACACGATGACCGAACCGGTTCCGGCGCGGATCACCTCGCGCAGCCGCGCGGTCGAAAAACATCTGCCCGGGGAGATCCCCTTTACGGGCGATAAAGGATATCTGCTCTCCGACGTCGCGGAAGGGAAGATCACGCTGAACGATTTCGTCGCGCAGCTGACCGATATCGAACTTGAGGCGCTTACCCGCGGCGATTATATTATGAACAGTCCCTTGGGCGCAAAGGGCAACGCCGCGGTTTACGGCGGCACGCTGCAGAGCCTGCGAGATAAAGGCGTTTGTCCCGTGACCGCCACCGACGGTCCCTCGGGGATCCGTCTTGCCGTGACCGCGTCGCTGCTGCCCATCGGCGCGGCGCTCGCCTGCACGTGGAACGTCGCGCTTGTCAGCGAGCTTTACGCGCTCGTCGGCGAAGAAATGGCGGCGAAGGGCTCGCATGTTCTGCTCGCGCCGGGCATGAATATCCACCGCGACCCGCTTTGCGGCAGGAATTTCGAGTATTTCTCCGAGGATCCGCTGCTGACCGGGCGCATGGGGGCGGCGGTCGTACGCGGCATCCAGTCAAAGGGCGTCGCTGCATGCCCGAAGCATTTTGCCTGCAACAATCAGGAGGTCAACCGCACGCACAACGATTCGCGCGTGTCGGAGCGCGCCCTGCGTGAAATATACCTCAAGGGCTTTGAGATCTGCGTCAAAACCGCGAAGCCGCTCAATATCATGACCTCGTATAACAAGATCAACGGCGAGTGGGCGCATTATAATTTCGACCTCGTGACCGGCATCCTGCGCGGGGAGTGGGGCTTTGACGGCTGCGTGATGACCGACTGGTGGATGCGCGCGGACCGTGACCCGGATTTTCCGCTGCTGCGCAACAATGCCTACCGCGTGCGCGCGGGCGTGGACGTGCTCATGCCCGGCGCCGCGCCGGGAACGAGACGGGCGAAATACGATAATTCGCTGCTTGAATCATTGGGCAAGCCCGGCGGCGTCACCCGCGGCGAGATCCAGGACTGCGCGAAGCATACGCTGACGCTGGTGATGAGGTCGTATCCGTTTAAATTCTGATTTGTCGGGATGTTTCCCGCGGCGTTTGGCTTACATGGTAGCACGGCAGACCTCTGCAATGTCATTAAGTTAAGGATTCCTCAAAAGAGGGGTCCTACTTTTTTTGAAAAAAACGAGTTTTTTTCAAAAAAGGGCTTGACAAATGAGCCAAAATGTGCGGTCGCATTGGCGGC
>JAFRPB010000017.1 GCA_017429345.1 Clostridia bacterium
TAGGCAGAAGCACCGACCGAGGCGGCAGCCGAGAATCAGAAGCACCGACCGAGCCGGCAGGCGAGACTTGGGGATGCCTTCGCCGTCGATCGGGCGGTCATGCCCGCCCCTACAAATTGTCGCCCAACGCCGCGGGAAACACCCCGATAAATCAGAATTTGAAACCGAAATCTTTACCGAATCTTTCCTTTTTCTTTACCGCCCGCAGAACCGGACCGTGTTATGATTAAAAAAAGGGAAGCTATCGACAGAAAGGAAATTTTTATGAAAACCACATTCAAACGCAGCCTTGCCGTTCTGATATCCGCGGTTTTGTTATTCGCCGCGTTTCCGCTGGCGTCCTCCGCGGCGGGGAGCTGCGGAAAGGACGGCGACAATCTGACCTGGACGTTGAGAAACGGCGTCCTCACCGTCAGCGGGACCGGTGAAATGGCGGACTTCGGCCCCCCGGCCGAACCGTGGTATTCTTTGGGTAATAACGGCAGGATCAAAAAGGTGGTCGTGGAGGAGGGCGTGACGAGCATCGGCAGTGACGCGTTCGCGACCTATTACGACGAGCTTGCCGAGGTGGAGCTGCCCTCGACGCTGACGTCGATCAAAGATATGGCGTTCCGGCGGCTGAGCGGTCTGAAGAAGGTGACCTTTCACGCCACTGCCGCTTCCGTTCGTCCGTGGGCGTTCTCGGAATGTACCGCGCTGGAGGGTGTTTACATCACCGACCTTGCAGCATGGCTGCGGTGCAGCTTCTCGGCGGGTGAGTCCAATCCCTTGTATTACGCGAAGAATCTGTACCTCAACGGCGAGCCGATCGGCGATATCGTCATTCCGGAGGGAATCAGTAAAATCAACAGGGAGGCGTTTATCTGCTGTGAAAACCTTACGGGCGTGACGCTGCCGGAGAATATCACGATCGGTTGGGGAGCGTTTGCGAACTGCACCGGGCTGACCGCGCTGGAGATCCCTTCCGGGACGACCTTCGACAGAAACTGCTTTGCGGGCTGTACGGGGCTCACGTCACTGACGCTGCCCGACGGGATCACAAGCCTGGGAAACGCTACGTTTTCCTCCTGCACCGGCCTGACGGCGGTAGAGATCCCCGACAGTGTGACGGATCTCGGTTCTTCCCTTTTTGCGCACTGCACAAGCCTCGCCGAGGTGCATATCCCGACGGGCGCGACGACCCTCGGGACCTGGACTTTCGAAGGCTGCACATCGCTGACCGGGATCGCGATCCCGGATAATATCCTCCACATGGGCACGGAGGTCTTTTCCGGCTGCACGGGGCTGACCGATATCTCGCTGCCCGAGGAGATCGCAGATCTCGGCGTCGGGACGTTCAAAAACTGCACCGGACTTGCGTCGTTTGAAATTCCGGTGAACGTTACGAAACTTGATAAAGAGGTCTTTTACGGCTGTGAAGGTCTGACGGAGCTGACGCTGCCCTCGAACGTAAGCGTTTTCGGCAGCGGCGCGCTTCAGAATTGCACCGGGCTGACGAGGATCGTGATCCCGGACGGCGTCAGGGAGATCCCGGACTCCCTTTTCTCGGGCTGCACCTCCCTTCGGCAGATCGATCTGCCGGAAAGCGTCACAAAGATCGGCTCCCATGCGATGGCAGGCTGTCAGTCGCTGCGCGGGATCTCGCTGCCTGAAAATACGGTCTCGATCGGGTCGTCCGCTTTTTACGGCTCCGGGCTGGAAAGTATCTCGATTCCCGCGGGCGTGACGAACTGCGGTACCCGCGCATTTCAGAACTGCGCGTCTCTTTTGCAGGTGAACCTGCCCGAAACGACGGAAAAGATCTCCGGCGGTATGTTTATGAATTGTACCGCCCTGACGCAGATCGACATCCCGGCGTCGGTGACAGAAATTCAGGGCGAGGCGTTTCAGGGCTGCACCGGTCTGACTGAGATCGAGCTGCCGTCCGGGGTGGAAACGCTCGGCGCAGGCGCGTTCAGCGGCTGCGGAAATCTTCTGCAGATCAACCTGCCGGAGGGCTTGACGACGATCAATAAGGAAGCGTTTCGGGAATGCTATTTTCTGCAGTCGGTCGAGCTGCCCTCCACGCTGACCGCGCTCGGCGCGAGAGCATTCGCCGGGTGTGGGTGTCTCACGGAGATCGAGATCCCCGCCGGCGTTAAAAATATCGGCGAACAGGCGTTCCAGAGCTGCGGCTCGCTGAAATCCGTTAAAATGAACAGCGGCGTGAAGAGCATCGGCAAGGACGCGTTTTTCTACTGCATGGCGCTGGAGGATATTCTGATCCCCGAGACGGTGACGTATATCTATAAGACCGCGTTCCGTTACTGCACCTCCCTGAAATACGTATTTTATCCCGGCACGCGGGAGCAGTGGCAGGCGATCAATATCGACAGCAGCAATACGGAGCTGCTTGCCGACAGCGTGATCGTGCATTACGAAATGACAGACCACACGCCCGCCGTCGCCGAACGGCAGAATGAAGACCCCGCGACCTGCGTCAAAGAGGGCAGCTATGACGCGGTGCTCGTCTGCGCGCAGGACGGCTGCGACGTGACGTTCCCGAACGAACACAGGATCATTCCGATCGATGAAAACAACCACGTCAACACCGTCGAAGTCGCTGAAACAGATTCCACTTATACCGAGCACGGCTACACCGCGGGCGTTTACTGCAGCGACTGCAGCCGGTATATCTCCGGTCATATCGAAAAACCGCTGATCGTTCCCGAAGAGCCCGTCACGGAGCCCCCGGAGGAGACCACGACGGAGCCGGAGGAACCGACAACTGAGCCCGAGGAATCTACGACGGAGCCGGTAACAGAGCCTTTGACAGAGCCGACCTCACCTTCGACCGAACCGGCGACAGATCCCACCACCGCGCCGACGACCGTCCCGACCACCGCCCCCGCCGCGCCGACTGGCGCGATCCACGGCGCGCGCTGCTTCTGTTATACTTATACCGGGAACGGTCTGATGGTCAATATCGTCCGCTTTATCTGCGCGGTGTATAATTTCTTTTGGAACCTGTGCGAAGCAGTTGCGGTGTGACCGATAAACGGACCTTGTCCGACGTCCTTACTGTGAACCCCGATGCGCAGATCCCAATAACACAACCATAAAGCGGGACACATCAAAGGATTCTGTTTTGATGCGTCCCGCTGTTCCTTGGTTTTGCAATGCTGTCGGAGTATAGCGCAAAAACTTACCGCTTATATTTCTATTCGCGGAACTCGAATCTTGAGCCTATACGTTTTACGATAAAAACGTGCTCGTCACGATAATGTGCGCATCGAACGAAAAAAATGAAACTATTTCTGCGAAATCGGACGCTGATAATGTAAAAGGCGGTGACGCGGGATGAAAGACAAAAAAGCAGAGATCGATGCCTGCTTCCATCTGATTTTTGAGCAGACGAGGGCGCAGGTCTGGCAATATATCATTTGCCGGTGCAGATCGTCGGAGGACTGTCGGGATCTGCTGCAGGACGTGTACGTTCAACTGTATTACGTTCTGCGGACGAAAGGCGTGGATTATATCCGGGATCCGCGGGCGTTCACGCTGCGACTTGCCTCGGACCGGATCGCCCGTTACTATGAAAAACTGCCGCGCCGCCCGACGCCGTTCACCGCGCTTACCGAGGAAGACGGGGATATCGTTTCTCTGATCGCCGCGGAGGAAAACGTCGAAAACGAGGCAATTACACTTGCGACGGTTTCGGAGATCCGGGAAAAGCTGCGCGGCAGGGATTTCGAAACACGGAGGATCTTTTATCTCTATTATACCTGCGGTCTGACATTGGCGCAGATCGCCGCCCTGACGGGCGAAAAAGAAAGCAGCGTCAAAACGAAGCTATACAGAACGCTCAAGGTATTGCGCAAAGCATATCGGAAAGGAGACGATGAATCATGACGGAAAGAGCGCTTTTCGCCGCGGCAGGCGATATGACGCCGGACTTCGCTGCGGTCGAACGGCTCGCGATTGCAACCGGTCGCGCAAAACTCGTTAAGCGCCGGGCGCTTGCGGTTTTGACCGCGTCCGCGGCAGCGCTGGCGATCGTTGTTTCGGTCATGCTTCTGCTGAAGCCGTACGGAAAAAAACCGCCGTATCCCGTTGTATTCGGAACGGAGCTTGACGGGCTCGCGGTCGACGGCGCTTGCGCGCCTGACGGCGCGGGGCTGGTTTTGCCCGGCGGCGCGGGCTGCTCAGATACTCCCGGCGAAGACTTTTTCTTGGCGTCGTCCCCGGAGGAGGTCACGGACGATATCAGGATCTTCCGGTCGGTCGCCGAAGCGGAAAAGCTGCGTCCGCAGGTCGAAAAATACCTTTACGGCTATTCCTTTGCCGGTTTCCCGATTGAAAACCCGGACGAGACGTATCGGCAAAAGACCCGGGCGCTGTTTTCCGCGCTTCTCGATCGGCTGTCCGTTCCGTCCGGTTCGGTGACGCAGACCGTCGTCCCCGAAGGCTTCCGCGCGTCTTATCCAGGGCTGCTGCCGACGCAGGACTGCGTAATGGCGGAGAATACGTTTTTCGAGGTCGAGGACGCCGACGCTGCAGACGGGCACCCTGTGTATTATATTCAGGCAAATATCCGTGGAACCATCGTTTGCTGTTCTGCCAAGAAGATCGCGGTCCGGCAGAACGGAACGTATGACGACGCCGAAGCGCTGACGCGGGATCCGTTTTTCTCCGCGCTCCGGTCTCTGTGCGGCGGCGGGGAGCTCCGCGCTTTTCCGCTGCGCGATGCGAGCGCGCCCGCGTTCGGCTTTTACGACGCCGAAGAGTCGGAGCGGTCGGAGATGCGCATCAGGATCCGTTACGTCGGCGGTCTCGGCATTCTGACGGCGTTTTTCCCGGGGGACGAGACCGAGACTGCGGACGATTTCCCCGCGGCGGATCTGAACGAAGCCTTGCGATTCGCGGTGAAGAAGATGAAAGACGCGGGGTTCGGCGGTCTGAGCTTCGCCGGTGGCAGGTTCATCACCGCGGCGACGTCGGACGGGACTTACGGCGTGCCGGTCTGCAGGTTCTTTTTCACCGCCGATTCCCTGAACGGCGAACCCGCCGCGTCAACAGACGGCGCGGACGGCACGATCGTATTGTATTGCTGCGACGTTCCGGCGTATGATATTTCCGATTATTCTCCGCAGGAGTAACGGGACGAAGAAAAACGCCGATACAGAAAAGCGAAGGCGCGCCGTGTCAGACTTTATAGCCGAAAATCTTTATCGAATCTTTCCCTTTTTCTTTACAGCCTGCTGAACCGGACGATGATATAATTCAGGACACAAATATTGTACCGAAAGGTAGATTTTTATGAATTCTTATGAAAAAAAGTATTAAATTGATTGTAGCCATTATTATATTTGCGAGTCTTTTAGGAACTTCTGTAGTAGCTGTAGATATATATTTGAATAAATATGAAGAACAAATATTGAGCGAAGGAGGAGAAATAGAAGTTATTCTTGAGTTTAGAAATAAACATAAAAAGTCTTTAGGAATTTCGACAGAAGAATATTTTGACAATATTTATAGAAATGAATATCAAAATCCATTCAATGATTTTGAAGATTATGTGGAAGAATATGATACTTTAGTTCGGGTCATTTCAAAAAACAAGAATAAAATTGAATCAATACCAGACACAAACGGGAAGTACCTTGAGATAAATCCGAACGGTAAAATATACAGCTATTCGTGGACTAATCAAATCGCTTCATATTTGGATTTATCAGAAAATGAAACGCGTTATATTTCTGATCTTCGCAGCAGACACGCTGAATATTATTGCATAAGAGTATTTGATAATTACTTTTTGATTTCAACTGATAATGAGTCGCCAAAGAAGGCAGAAATGATTTATTCTACAAATCCGAATGTCATAGAATCACTCATTAATTCGGATCAATATGATAAATACTATATAAAACTTGCAGAAAATTGGTTTACAGTTTTTAGAAAATAATTCGAGTATTTATTTATAAGCAAAAGCTTTTTTTATCGAAAGATTTGTGTTCCACCTTTAATAAAGAACATTGGGAGGTAATATATGGGGATTTTAAGGAAATGATACAACGTCTGCTTGATATTTAAGTATGTTTCTGTGATAAAAAGAATTCGATTTATACCAAATAATCAGAAAAAAGGAACATTTTCATCACATGAATTTCAATTCATCTGATAAGAATCGTTTTCGGAAAGGGAGAGAACATGAAACGATTAATAGCACTCATTTTACCGGTTTTATTGTTTGCAGCATCTTATTTTACAACAGCATCATTTGCCGTTTCTTATGAGATTCCGGGAAAGGATCAGTTTACCGACACGTTTCTGACGTTCGACGTTTGGACCGGTGAAGACTCCGTGCAGGTTGTTGTAGATCCCAAATTCATTCCGGAGTCGTTGCGCGATAGCGTTTCTCTCGCACCGGATGCCTTTCGTATGCTCGGCGACCAAGACGACAACATTCTCGACATGGAGTCCTACAATGTATTTGAGCGCGACGGGGTCACGGTCATTGAGTTGAAAGAGAAGTACATCAAACAGTTGGCAGACGGCAGTCATCTGTTCTACGCAGTGTTCGAATTTGTGACGGTCCCGTTGCGTTTGTTCGTCGTCACGCAACCCGTCACGATAAGCGGCAACGCATTCGTCTTTGAAAGATCGGACGACGGCGCGTATCGCACGACGCTTCAGCTCGGTGCCACTGCGACGCTTTACCCGAAGCTTTTCGAGGGGCTGTATCTAGACGGCAAGGCGCTCTCCGCCGACGATTATTCCGTCTCTGGTATGGGCGCAACGACATTGCTCATTCTGCAGAAAACGTACACAGATACACTCGATCCCGGGAAATACAGTTTCGACGTCAACTTTCTCAACTGCAAGGGAATCCGCGCCGAACTGCAGATACTCGCGAAGGGTGACCTGAACGGAGACGAAAAGGTCAACTCCATTGATGCGCGCATCGCACTGCGTGCCGCGGCGCAGATCGAGCAGATCGACATCGGACAAAAATATGCCGCCGATATCGACGGTAACGGAAAGGTTAATTCCATCGACGCGCGGCAAATCCTACGCATTTCAGCGCATCTTTCGGATTGAATATTTCATACTACATGGCGTGGGGGCGACGGCTCCGTGTCCACTGACGTGATCCACGGCGCGCGCTGCTTCTGCTATACCGGTAACGGGCTATTTGTCAATATCGTCCGCTTTATCTGCGCGGTGTATAATTTCTTTTGGAACCTGCGCGAAGCGGTAGGGTGATGTGTGCAAATTCTGATTTATCGGGCTTCGCCCGAAGAGATGAGAGATAAGAGATAAGAGATAAGAGATGAGAGAACGCGAAATTTACGCTCTGCGACTGGGGTAGTTCTTCGTTTGTATCGAAGAATTAACGCTGTCGCGTTGTTTTGAGGCAAAGAATAGATTTTACAAGCCCTTATCCCTCA
>JAFRPB010000211.1 GCA_017429345.1 Clostridia bacterium
TCCCGTCCTTTTTGGACGGGCGAAAAATGCAAAACGGTTAAATCTATTGAAAAATATACAATTTCTCCGCCTCGCCACCCCCACCGCAAGGGTGGGGATGCCTTCGCCGTCGATCGGGCGGTCATGCCCGCCCCTACAAATAGCCTCCCTGACAAATCAGAATTTACCGATGTTACTCAACACCGATAATATCAAACTCAAATTCTTCGCAATTCGCGCAAAGAGGGCGGCGAAGGCTTCCGAGAGATTTGCGGCGCGCTGCGCGCTGCCGCTTTCGGCGTACCCCGGGATCGTACCGTTATTATCGTTTACGCCGTCGGCGTCGTACGCGAATTCATAGAGAAGCGGCGAGAGCGCGGCGACCGCGAGATATTCCGCCGGCGATACGCCGCCGAGCAGCTTTTTCGCCTGAGCGATCAGCGCGTCCGCACCGCCGTCGGCGTTCAGCGCATCCGCCGCGGCAAGAAGCGTCGGAACGTCGTCGCGGGCAAACTCCGCGCGCGCGATCAGCGCGACGGTCAAAAGCAGAAGCGTCACCTCGTCGCTGTCGGGCTCGAAATGCTCCTCGCCCGCGTAATGCCATGAGACGAGCTCGGTCGCAAGATCCCACGGGGTCTCGTACTGCGTCGCGGGCAGCGCGATCCCGTATTTTTCGGCGAGTGAAGAAACGCTGTCTTCGCCGTAATACGGCGCGTCAAGGATCCCGGTCAGCTTATCAACGAGCTTCAGCACAGGCGCGGCATAAAACGCGTTTTCGTCGATCCCGAGCTTTTCGGGCGTAAGAGACAGCGAAAGACGGTATTCGACGCCTTTTTTCAGAAAGCCCTTCGCATAGGCGTTCATATCTTCGTTCATCAGTGCGAGCTGTTCTTCGGAATACCCCGCGACAGCCTTTGACAGCGCGTCGGTATCGATTTTTAAAACGGTTTTCGCCTCATACGCGATCTCACCGTCGGTCAGGGAAAAACAACGGTACTGCAGCGGGTACATCGTCAGGCTCGTCACCGCAAAATCATAGATCCGGTTCCCGAGCGGGCTTATATATCCTGCTGCGTCGCTGCAGTGCTCGTGCCCCGTGATCACCGTGCGGATCCCCGCGTCGGCAAAGCGCGCGGCAGTCGTCAGATGGTTGCGCACTATAAAATCATGACTTAAAACGCGCTGGACGGGAAGATGATCGAGAAGATTGTGATGCATCATGAGGATCGGATATTTCCCGTCGGCGTACGCCTGTTTCGCCTGCGCGAGCGCCCAGTTCACGCGGGAGAGCGTCAGTCCGTCCTCGGTCGATTTCGAAGGATCGCAGCTGTCGAGCGCGATCAATCGGTAGGTTTCGTTCAGGTCGGCGGTATAGGAGCAGGTCGCATCGTCCACGGTCAGCGCTTCGTCGTAGCCGAATTCGGCGTAGATCTCTTTGAATTTCGCCGTATCGCAGGCGGAATCGTCGCCCATGTCATGATTGCCGTCGATCACATAGATCTGTTTGCCCGTCTTACGCTCGAAACAGCGGAATTTTTCCGCGACGTCCAGATGCTCTTCGACGATCGATCTGCCGTTGTCCGCCATATCGCCCGCGATCAGGACGAACTCAACGCTGTCGTCGTCGGCGCACTGCCGCAGGAATTCGTCGATGATAAATCCGCTCTCGTCTTCCATCGCCGCGCGGCGGTTCGCGTACCAGTAGATCGGGTCGTCGATCTCCCCCGCGAGCGCTTGGCGCGACTGATTGTAATGCAGATCGGACGCCGCCGCAAAGACGCAGTCTTTTTTCTCTGCCCGCGCAGGCAGGATCAGCGCAGAAAGCAAAAACAAAACGGATACAAATACGGAAACGGTCTTTTTCATGCCGCACGCCCCTTGTTGAATTCTGTTTTCAGAATACAACAAAAACAGCGGAATGTCAAATTTTGTTTTTCGACTCAAACGGAAAAGCCGCGCCCGAAGCGCAGATTTGTCCGCGCTCTGCTCCCTTCGGTTCTCATCGCTCAGTCTCCGACCTTCGATCTGCGGTCTTCGGTTTTAATATTTTTCTTGACATCTCTGTCTACATATGGTAGACTGTATTTGTCGACAATTTGTAGTCAAAGGAGTTTTTCCTATGAGCGATTTAAGACTCGGCGCGGTCGAGGCAAGATTTGCGGATATCGTCTGGGCGGGCGCTCCGCTCTCCACCGCGGAGCTTGTCAGACGCTGCGAAAAAGAGCTGCAGTGGAAGCGCACCACGACCTATACCGTATTAAAACGCCTGTGCGAGCGCGGAATATTCAAGCTTGAGGACGGAAAGGTCACCGTTCTGATCGGACGCGGGGATTTTTACGCGAGAAAGAGCGCGGAATTCGTCGAGGATTCGTTTCAGGGCTCTCTGCCCGCGTTTTTCGCGGCGTTCACCTCGGGCAAAAAGCTTTCGCAGAAGGATATCGACGAGCTGCAGGCGATGATCGACAGTCTGAAAGGATCGGAAGAATGACCATTTATTCCTGTTTTATTTTTCTTCTCAATATCGGCGTCAACGCCGGCTGGGTCATTCTTGCGCTCATTGCCCTGCGCTTTATCTTCAGAAAAGCCCCGAAACGCATTCTCTGCGATCTTTGGGGAATTGCTGCGCTGCGCCTTATTTTGCCGGTATCCGTTCAAAACCCGTTCAGTCTGATCCCGTCGGCAAGTTTTCTGCAGCCGGACCGCGTCGGAGCGCCTTATATGTTCGATACGGGGATCGAAACCGTGAACGAATCCGTTTATTCGGCACTCGATAGCGTCGATCAGATCGGCTATGTATCCGCCAACGATCAGATCTGGCTGTGGCTCTACCGCATCTCGTTCACGTGGTTCGTCGGCGTGTGCGTATTGCTGGTCCTCGCCGCGGTGAGTTATATTCGTGTTCGCAGAAGCGTTCGGGAATCCGCGCCGGTCCGTGACAGAATATACCTCTGCGACGGCGTCGGTTCACCGTTTATTCTCGGGCTGTTCCGCCCGAAGATCTATATTCCCGCGGGGACGGACGAATTTGCGCTGAAATATATCGAAGCTCACGAAACGGCGCATATCCGCCGTCTCGATCATATCAGAAAACCGATCGCTTTCCTTCTTCTTTGCGTCTACTGGTTTCAGCCTCTGGTATGGCTCGCTTATTATCTTTTCTGCCGCGACGTCGAGGGCGCGTGCGACGAATACGCGATCGGGAAATACAGTGATACGCAGCGCGCGGAATACGCCGAAACGCTTCTGCGTTTCAGCGCTCCGATGAAAAGCTTATATTCCTGCCCCGTTGCTTTCGGCGAGACGGGCGTAAAGGCAAGGATCAGATTCGTTGTAAAATTCAAAGAGCCTGCGCGGGCATTGATCGCCGTGATCCTGATCGCCGCCTGTATCTTCGGCTTTGCGTTTTTGAGCGATCCGGTCAGCGCCGAGCCGGGTCCGGCAAAAAAATACGTTCTCTTCAACAAAACGGACGGCGCGGTTTTGTCGGAACTGACGGCATACGAAACGATCAGGAGGGCGACCCTGCGCGTCTACGGTCCGGACGGGACAAAAACGGTCAGAGGAAGCTTTTCTCCCGACGCGAATGAGAGCAATTATACACTCACCGACGCGAGGACCGGCGACGTCTACGTATTCGGCAGTTGGATTCGCTCTTATTCGTTCCTTGCGGAACAGAGCACCGGAAACGCGCTCGACGCCGTGCCGGATGAGAACGAATTCATGCTCGTCGTCGGCGAGCTTGATTCAAACATCGACGGGCAGCCGGGAAAAGAGCATCTGATGCTGATTCGCGGCGAGTTTTTTGAAAATTATCTTATTATTACCATGCGTGACGGTACGAGGATCACACGGGAAGTCGATTATTTCGCGTCCACAACGGAGATCTGGCTCGGCTGCGACCGTTCGGGCAGAGCAAAGCTGTTCGTTATGGCGAATTTCGGTCAGCTCGTAGGCGAGACCGATCCGCCCCCCGCCTATGTGCGTAAGTATCCGATCCGGCTGACCGACGGAGAACCGGAGCTTCTTGATATGGATCATGAAGATCTTGACGTGTACGTTTATTTCCGTGATCCGAACGACGCGCTGCTGCCGTAAAAAAGGACAAACGGGAAACGAGGTTATTCCATGGACGATTTATTTTTAAAACTTTTCAATATGAGCGTCACAGCGGGGTGGGTGGTGCTCGCGCTCGTCGCGGTGCGGCTTGTCTTCCGCAAAGCGCCGAAGCGTCTGCTCTGCGCGCTCTGGGGCCTCGTCGGACTGCGGCTCATTCTGCCTTTCACTTTAAAAAGCGTCGTGAGCCTGATCCCCTCGACCGAGACCGTCGGCTCGGATCCCGTCGGGAACCCCGTGATCAACAGCGGCTTTTCCGCGTTCAACACGGTCGTGAATCCCGTGATCTCGCAAAACGCCGTTCCGCTTCAGACCGGCAGAACGCAATGGGAGAGCTTTCTTGCCGCCGCGCCGTATCTCTGGCTCTGCGGCGCTGCGCTGATGCTCGCGTGGGCGGTTTTCTCCTATCTGCGCGTGCGCGGACAGACGCGCGTGAGCGTCCCCGTCGGCAGGAACGTATACCTCTGCGACGGTCTGCCCTCCCCCTTTCTGCTCGGCATTTTCCGCCCGCGGATCTATCTGCCGTCGGACGTGACGGACGAAGAACAGACGTTTATTCTTGCGCATGAACAAGCGCACCTGAAACGGTTCGACCATATCTGGAAGCCGCTCGGCTTTCTGCTGCTGAGCGTCTACTGGTTCCACCCGCTGCTCTGGGTCGCGTATCTCCTTTTGTGCCGCGATATCGAATCGGCGTGCGACGAGCGCGTGATCAAACACTATTCCGATCGTGAACGGGCGATGTATTCGCAGACGATCCTGCGTTTCAGCGCACCGCGCAGAGCTGTTTCCGCCTGCCCCGTCGCGTTCGGCGAGACGGGCGTGAAGGAGCGCGTGAAATCCGTATTAAGCTACAAAAAGCCGACGGTATGGATCCTAGCGGCGGCAGTCGCGCTGAGCGTCGTGTTGACGGTCGTGTTCGTCACCGATCCGAAGAAGTCGGGCGCGCCGAAAAACGCCGAAGAGGCGGCGGGCGAATATATCGTGACCGTCTCAGATCCGACGCCGCTCGGGCACGGCGCGTCGTTCACGCTCTCGGAGGACGGGACGTTCCGCTTTTCTCGCGGCGCCGCTTACAGCTATATGCCGAGCGGGGAATGGACGCTTGATAAAGACGGAACGCTCACCCTGCGCATCGAAAACGTCGGGATGTACGTTTTTTCGTGGAAGGGTAAGGGCTACGCTTATGATTCGAAAAAGAGCGACATAGACAGCTACCTCGGCGGCGTGCTTGATATCGCCGACGGGACGGTGTTCGTCCCCGCGTCGACCTTCGACGGTCACGTATTCTTCGACGGCGGCTCCGATGAGGCGCAGATCAAACTCGAGGAATGCACGCTGAAGGGCAATAAAAGACAGATCGCGTTCCGGTTCATCAACAACAGCGATAAAACGCTGTTTTACGGGCTCGATCACCGGCTCTTCATATTAACGAACGACGGAACGGACGCGGAAGAGATCGAACTGCCGCCGCACCACCTGCAGCATTATGCGATCGCCCCCGGCAAAACCGGAAAGAAAGTTGTTTTCTCCGTCCCGGACGGGCTCGACCTTACAAAGACCTTCCGGCTCGAGACGTATTACCGGATCGCGGAGGATGAAAACGACGAAGCGTATCAAAAAATCTATACCGCGACCGTTTTCTTCGGCGGGCTTGATGGAACTGTTGATTGCGCAGATAAATACGCACCGATCGAATATCGTCAGTATGGTTGGTACCCGACGCTTGTGATATTAGACGACGGTTCTTTTTGTCTTGACTTCGGTTCAAACAGTGATTATATTGCAAACGGAAACGTCAAAAGCTCAGACAAGAATGAAATCATTTTGAAAAACACATCGGACGGCGGCAAATACTCTTTTAAAAAAACCACAGAAGGAAATCTGATTTTCAACGCCAAGAAAAGTACCGGTCATTATGAAGGCGATATCAAAGACGGAACGATATTTTTCCGAAACAGCTATTTTGATCGGGAAGAGGATATTGTTACGGCGGATTCCGGCGATGAAAACGTCTGTATCATTCTGGAAAGCTGTATCGTTCATGAAGAGGGCGGACAAGTGGCTTTCAGACTGAGGAATGAAAGCGATTTCAGTCTGCAGACAATCGGCGGTTATCATCTCTTTCTCTGTGAAAACGGTGAGCAGACGAAAGAACTGCCTCTGCCGATGCAATCCCCGGCAGAAATCGATCTATCTCCGCATTCGGAAAGCAAAACCATTACACTGACGCTGCCCGAAGGACTGAATCTTTCGAGAGACTATATCGACTATATCAAAGAAAATCTTACAATTAACAATTATGAGATAGAATTTAATTACAAACAAGTAAAAAGCAATGCAGACAGCGAACAGAACCCGCTCAAAGCAATTAAAATCAATTTTGCCGATATATCGCGAGCGGACAGGGTCGGAGTACTGCAGCAACAAAAAACTATCACATACAGGACAATAACTCAATTTTGTGATTTTGATTTCAACAAGGATGGAAAGAACGAAACGATAGAATTCCATTATCCGGTCGGGAACACCACTTCGATCGATAATATCGCGGTATATAATGAAAATCACGATATCATCGCGACTGCAGGCATCCCCGAAGACTTACTCCCGTGCGTCGCCTTCAGCGGTACCCTTAGGATCGGCGCAGACTCCGATAACACGGAAAACCTCAGATTCTGGATCTATGATCCCGATACGGGTAAAAAAGAATACTATATTTTGAGTCTGTCAAACGGGCTTTTGCGTTTGGTTTCCGAGGCAAGCGGAAAGGATCTTCTCGCAGCTGAAAACGACGCCGAAGACAAAAACACTCGAACTTATATTATGCCCGATACGTGCGACGATCCGACAAGACGCGTCAGATTCACGCTGAACGATGAAACAAAAACGTTCATTCTGAATTTCGGAACCGCGGCAAACAGAACGGTAACCGGCTCCTATGAACGATCGCCCGAAGGGATCCTGACGCTGACGGAGAAGAAAACCGGAAACACCTTTGTGTTCGACGGCAATTTGTGTTTCAACAAAGAAAAAAGCACCGCAGATGCTTACGGTTTCATTGAAGACCGTGACATATTCAACCTGCTATGGGGCGAGTGCGACGAAGATCTTGACGGAGACGGAAAAACGGAGCATTTTCTTATGATCGACGCGGGACTTTCGGGATATCAGGGATATACCTTTATCGCAGAGAACAAATCAGAATTGCTGTATTTGGATTTTATTGTATGTGAAAATAAAGAATTGATTTTCGACGGTGTTTACGACGGAACGATCCGGCTGAAAATCATTTCGCGTGAAAAAGGTCTATCCGGTGAAAGCAGTTTTTATTCTACCGCATTTGTTGATGTTAAAGCTGCAGATGGTCAACTCATGTTTTATTATTCGGGGACCGAAGAAGGGTTCATCTTCAACGATTAAGAACTAAGGCAACACCGCACAAATGCGAATGCGCGTCTTGCTTGATCTTTGTTCCGTCATCTTGCACAGCTTTTTCTTGACAACCGTCAGGTTGCCTGCGAAAAATCTGTACAATCTGACGAAAAAATCTACTGCGCAATCCGCACGCCCGAATTGTGCGGTATTGCCCTAAAAAAACAACAACGGCAGAGACAAAATCTGCCGTTGCTGTTTTTCTGATATCGTAATTTAAAACGCCCATTTTCCCTTACGGAAGATCGGTACGGTCTTTCCGTCGCGCGTGACGGCGTCGATATCGAGCCCCTCGTAACCGATCATGAAATCCTCATGGATCATCGAATCGTTGACGCCCTTTGCGCGGCATTCCTCGAGGGTGTACTTCTCAAAATCGCGGATCGTGTCCGCAAAGCCCATGCCGAGCGCCAGATGGCAGGCGGCGTTCTCATCGAACAGCGTCTCGTAGAACAGCAGGCCGCTCTCGGAGATCGGGGAATCGACGGGCACGAGCGCGCACTCGCCGAGATACGCCGCGCCCTCGTCCATGGCGATCATCTTTTTCAGAAGCTCCTCGTTTTTCTCCGCGTGCACCTCGACGGCTTTGCCGTTCTCGAAACGGACGGAGAAATTCTCGATCAGCTGCCCCTGATACGAAAGCGGCTTCGTGGCGTAGACGATTCCCTCCGCGACGCCGCGCATCGGGGAGATAAAGCATTCCTCGGTCGGGATATTGGGATTAAAGAACACGCCGGAGAGCGTCGTATCTCCGCCGCCCTTGAAGACGGCGTCCTCGATCATGCCGACCGTGAGATCGGTGCCGTTATCGCCCTTATAGACCAGCTTATCGATGCCGAGGGAATTGAGATACGCGCAGCGGTCGTGCAGGTCCTTGTTGTGCGCCTCCCACGCCGCGACCGGGTCGTCGTCGACGCGCGAGGTCTTGAGGATCGCTTCCCAGAGCTTTTCGATCGCTTTACCCTTCGGCAGACCGGGGAACACCTTTTTCGCCCACGCCGCGCCGGGGACGGCGGCGATACACCACTGATATTTGTTCTCCATCGCGTCGCGGTAGGGCTTGATGACCGGGAAGCGCTTCATCTGCGCCTTCGCCATTTTCTCCTGATTGATGCCCTTCAGGCCGTCCGGATCCTCGGATACGAGATAAATGCGGCACGGCAGCTCGTCGACGTAATGCTGGAATCTCGCTTTTTCCCATTCCTCGATCCTGCCGAGCGTGGTCAGGGTGCGGTGGCGGTAGTGCAGCTTCTGCAGGGGCTGATAATCCCAGTCGACGATGACCTTTTTCGCGCCCGCGCGGTAGCATTCCTCCACGAGCGTTTTCACGAATTCGGGCTGGTCGAGCTCGCACTGGATGACGACCTCCTGCCCCTTCTGAACGTTCACGCCGGAGACGGCGATCAGACGCGCATAGGCGCGCAGTACGGATTTTTTCATTTTACATTCACCTTTCCATATAATTATTTCCCTTCTCGGGCGATCTTTTCGAGAGTATCCGCGAGGATCGTTTTTCTAAGTTCGGTCAGACGCTCCGAAAACGCGACCGCGTCGAACGCGTAGGTCTTGTTCAGATCATACTCGTTTTCGGACCAGGTGTCGAGCGGCGACTCGTTATGCTGGATCAGCGCCTCGAGTTTATCGAGCGCCTTATACAGCTTCGCCTCCGCCGTCTCCTGCTTTTCCATTTCATCGTATAACGCCGCGAGGCGTTCCGACACCTCCGGCGGGAGCGACGCGACCCAGCGGCTTAAAAGGGAGTCCTCCGTCTGCCGGTCCTCGTCCGTTTTGAGGAAGGTCGGGATATCGCCGGTAAAGCATTCGCCCAGGTCGTGGATGATGCACATATCCGTGACCTTGCGCATATCGAGCTCGGGGAATTCGCCGCGCAGAAGAAGCGCCATCAGCGAGATCCGCCACGAATGCTCCGCGACGCTCTCCGTTCTGCCGCGGCTCGTCGTGCAGTGCCGCGGCGTATCCTTGAGCCGCTCGGCGATATGCAGGATATCGAGAAATTCTCTGTCCGTCATCGTATTGACCTCCGTAGCATTCTCGTACATTATCTTACCCCAAAAACAGCGGTTTGTCAACGGCCGCAGGCGGATCTTCGATGTTTCCCCTGCCGAGAAAAATCGTTTTTCCCCGTTGCATTGCGCACAAATAAGGTGTATACTGTATTTATCCGAATAAAATTTTAAGGAGGCATATTTTATGTTCGGTTCAAAAATGAGGTCCGGACGGGCGATCCTTGCCGCCGTCATCCTGCTTCTCACGCTCACGCTGTTTCTGACTTCCTGCGGGGGCGGCGCAAAAAAGCCTTCCGCAAAGGATCTGCCGACCTACCGTGAGCTGTCCTGGGAGGGCACGGAGCTTACCGTGAAACTCGGCACGAACAAGAGCACCGGCTGCGAGTGGACGAACAAATTCGGAGACGACAAGATCATCGACTACTCTCTCAACAGAAAATTCACGCTTTCCAGCGACGCTGCGCTGAGAAGTCAGGCCGCGGGGATCCTGTCGGCGGGCTTCCAGGGCAAGAGCGCGGGGACCACAACCATCACCTTTACCACGCCCTGCGACTGGGACGGCAATACACCGGGTTATACCTACGTCGTCACCGTGGAAGTCGCCGCGGACGGGACCATTCTTTCCGCAACGGGAGAATAAGTATAAATTAAATATGGAAATATGCGCCCGGCGTCTGATCTCATACACCGAGATACACGCACCGGGCGCATATTATCTTTGCATTTCTTTGCCGTGATTCCATACAACGCATATGCGCGTTGAAAGATAAATACTGTTTCAAAGAGATAACATACACTGCGAAGCAGTGATTCCATACAACACGCATGCGCGTTGATTACATACACGGCTGCGCCGTGATTACATACCGTGCAGTCTTTCGTCTGCACAGATAGAAAAAACCGCCTTTCGGCGGTTATTTTCTGGCTAAAGATTGCTATTTCAACATAATAGGGGGAATCGTTATATTTCACACCTTTCTTTCACACACAAGAACAAATCAATTTATACAGATGAGAAGAAAGATAGTAGAATGTTCCTTGTCATGATGAGCAAAGGCGAGATAAAAAACTGAAGTCATCACATATAAAAATGTTACAAACTCAGTTACCGTTATATCCGTGCCGTCTTGTATCCAAACATTCCTTCCAATAGTTCTCTCGCGCAATAATCTTCACAGGATCATACGAAAGCCCGAAATATTCAATTAATGTGAATGTAAAATGTTTTTCAAAATACTCAGCTCCCTCTTTATTGAACAGTTCAATTAATTTTCGATTGTCGCCATGTTTTGAGTCTAAATAATTTCGCCATCTTTGTGCAACACCTTCCTCACCAGATGCCGAACCAATATAGAGCTTTCCGGTTTTCCAATCCGTAAGGCAATAAACACCGTTTATTTTTTTTAATGCCTCTAAATATGTCGGCATAATCTTTCCGTCAAAAACAGCTTGCAATTCCGAATACGATAAATGAACTCTGTCGTATCCTTCGAACTTTCTGCCATTGTATAGACAAGGCAGTATTTCTTTGACGACCGCATCTGATACAATAGGTTCCATATTAAACACATAACGCGCAAATTTCTGTCCCTTATAATACTTTATAATGAGGCGCCCAAAAAATGGCTTATATGTTTCAAGAATACGTACTTTTGCACGGTCTCCCGCTGGGACTTCGATAATTTCCGCAGCAGAAATCATTAGCCATTCATCAGCTGGCATCCGAACAAAACTGAAGACCCATTGTCCGGGATAGAAGTTTTTATGCTTTCCATACCATCCCCAATATGAACAATCGGTACAAAGCCCTTCTTCTTTTTCGAAATCCGAGTGCTTGAGCCAAATGTTCAAGTACTCATCCCCACCGGAACCATCTCTCATATTCAACTCAATCTTGCTGTTTCTAATTTGGTCATGAGTCAACCCAAGGATAGATTTCAACATCAATTCCATATAAATACCTCTCTTTTATCTGCAATATTATATATAATACAAGAAAAAAATATAATGTCCCCTTTTTCAAGTTTTTTCGAAAAAAAAAAGATTGCTATCTTGTAAAAATAGCAATCCTATTCTGGCGGAGAGCAAGGGATTCGAACCCTCGAAACCGCTTTGACGGTTTACACGATTTCCAATCGTGCTCCTTCGACCAGCTCGGACAACTCTCCACAGTATATAATTGTCTGTCACCTCGGGCGACTGGACTATTATACACAATCATATTTTAAAAATCAAGACTTTTTTCAAAAATTACCCGATCGGGAAAAAATATTTTAAAACCGGCTGATGATCGAGCTGAAAACGCCGTGATTCCCGCGAACAGATCTCCGATCGTCCCGGAGGCGGACGGCAAACCTTCTTTCCGCCGGGCGTACATCGTGGTATTCGAATTGACGTTAATGACAGAATATGCCGGTCCGAAGGCTTTGAAGGTCACGCTGAAAAAAACAAATCCGTTTTTTATCATACGCTGCGGACCGACGGCCATCCCGCGGGGAGCCTGCGGAACCGGGATCCGCTCATTTCAGCGTTCCCGTAAGCTGCATCAGCCAGACGGCAAGCGCGCCGACGCCGAGTCCGAGCGGCAGGCTCCGGAAGCTGCTGAATGAGACCGTCACGCAGAAGATCCCCGCGCCGACCAGAACCACGCCCGCGACGGGAAGATATGCGTAATACTCCGCCGGCAGAAAACGGTAGATCAACAGGCCCGCCGCGACCGCAGCGGCAAGAAAAACGATATAACGAACCGCCTGTCTCACCCGATAACGCCACCGAAGGACCGCGGCGGAGATCGCCGCCAATATGCCGCCCCGCAGCTCGTCCGGCGTGGCGGCGGGCGACGGATTCCTTTCCGCCTGCGCGCGCTCTTCTCTGAGACGCTCGATCATTTTCTGCGTCTCGGTTTTCGTTTCGGTCTTCTGTTCTTTCTGCAGAAGCGCGCGATGCCCGCAGAACTCACAGACCGCGCTTTTTCCGTCCGGCAGGACCGTCATGGCAGCCCCGCAGTCGGGACAGGTCAGATGAAGCATCTCCATGATTATTTCACATCCACTTTTCTGACAAATTCATTTTTGAGCACGCGCGGCAGATACCTCTCGCCGTTGTAAAATACGCTCTCGATCGTGATATCGCTTACGTCGTGTTCCCCGTCCGCGCCGCTGAAAGAAAAAATCGGTTCTGGGACCTCATCGTCCGCAAGGATCTCAATATTGCGATACGTCACATTCCGAAGCTTCCCGGGGATATTGTCCGGCGACCACAAGCCGCAGTAAAGCCACGCTCTCGCGGCGTCGTGATGATTCGGCTCGTCGGGCGGAGCGTAGATCATTTCGTCCGACTCCTGCAGGATCGACTTTTTGTCATATTTTGAATACTCTATGCGGATACCGTCATACAGAACGTCGTGAACAAACGCCCGATCGCCGCAGTGCAGACGCATCGCGCCGTCGGCGTTGCGGATGATATCGCAGTTGCGGTATATGAGATTCCGGTATTCGTCCGCGACGGTCTCCGCGCCGACCTCGAGCGCGCCGCCCCAGTCGCACCAGAGTACGCAATTTTCGACAAGATAGTTCTCGTTGTTCATTTTTTCATTCGAGCGGTCCGTGCCGCCGAAATACAGCCCCTTGATCACGACCGTATCGTCAAAAGTACGTAAAAAGCAATTCGATACGCGCACGTTGCGGCTGTTGACGAAATCGAAGCCGTCGGAATTATAGCGCCACATGCCGATGACCTTGACGTTGTTCACCGTCACGTTTTCGCAGTTGATCGGCGTGAGCGTCCAGAGCGCCGAATCCCGCAGGATCACGCCGTCCGCGACCACGTTTCTGCAGCGGGTAAAATGCACAAGGCCGTCGATCCGCACGTCGCCGAAGCCCTCGGTTTCCCGCTTCACAAGGGACCCGTCGAGGATCCCCCGGCCGAATACGGCGACATTGTCCGCATCCGTGCTCTCGATCTCGCCGTACACCACAGCGCCGCGGGCGATATATACGCTTTCGCCGGAATTCAGTACAAGCCGTTCCTCAAGGCGGTGCGCCCCCGACGGGAAATAATAAGTCGCGTTTTCGGGATCGAGGCGGCCGTCCTCCGGCGCGTCGGCGAAGATATGCAGGTTATGGCTTCTGCCGTTGATCTCAACGGAATACTGCCCTGCCTCGCGGAGCGTGAAATAAACCTTGCCGTCGTTCACGATCGTTTTCACGCCCTTTGAAAGCGGACGGATCGTTACGTCCTCCGGCGGCTCAAAGATATTGACGCAGAAATCGGCGCCTTTTGTCAGCTCGAAGGAAAGGAACGGCGCGAGCTCCGTCTGATCGAGCGGTCTCTGACGCCCCGGCCAGACGCGGTTGAACGGCATCGCGGAAACGCGCGCCTTATAACAATCAACGCTCCTGCCGTCGATCTTCACGTCGATCCCCTCGTAAACGTCCTCTTTCTCCGGCACGGCGGACACGAGCGGGGGCTCCAGCAAGCCGGACGCCGACACGGCGTCAAAGATCGCCTCGGCGATCGCCTGCATTCCCCTGTCCGACGGATGCGAGGCGACGCCCGCGTTCTCATACTCACCGGTCGCCTGCCATTCCTCGGTCTGCAGATGCGCAAGGCTGACGAATACCGCGGACGCGTCTTCGGCGGCGCAGCGCATCACCCGCTCGACGGCGTCATTCTTCCAGAAAGTGCCGACGACGAAGATCCGGGCCATTGTTTTGCGGGAGAAAAAACCGAGCATTTCCCGAAACGCGGCGTCAAAGGCTTGCGTGAGGTCCTGCGAAACGTTTTCACCGATGCGGAAGATCACGAGCTCCGGGGAAAAACGGGCGTATTTCTCAAATTCCGATAAATCAAGCAGCTCCGGTTCACGCTCGAACGAGGCGATATTATCCGCCCGGTATTCGATATATTTCCCGGTCTGAGAGACCAGCTTATTCATGACGTGAACGTAATCCCGTTCGGGTGAGGACGCAGCCATTCCCCACTCCCCGCGCCACCCGAGCTGCGGCGAAGCGGAATGCAGCGTGATGCTGTTGCCGAGATACAGAATTTTCATAACAATCACCTGATACGATTATATATTATTTTGCGCCCGTTTTCAATCGGGAACCTCTAAATATTGGACGCGTTCAAATCGCGTAAAGATTTTTTCGTCAGATGAAACAAAAAGCGAAGGGAATACTTTGTGTATTCACGAGCATTTTTGTAAAATATGACGAAAAAAAATCACGCAAGATGAATGCACGAGAATTTTTAAAGGTGACCAATCATTATTTTCCGATAACGAGCCGGGAAAACGCCGCACGAAAAGCCCGAAACGGAATATAGTGTTATCGTGAAAGGCGGTAATATGATGTTTCGGACGCTTGCGGGGATCCTGGTCCCCTTTTTCGGTACAACTCTCGGCGCAGGATGCGTTTATCTGATGAGAAACAGGATCTCGGAGCGAAAGCGCCGCGCGCTGACCGGCTTTGCCGCCGGCGTGATGGCGGCGTCTTCGGTCTGGAGTCTGATCCTGCCCGCCGTCGAGCAGTGCGCCGCCATGGGACGACTCTGTTTTCTGCCCCCGCTGGTCGGCTTCTGGGCGGGGATCGGCTTTATGCTGCCGCTCGACAAGGCGACGGAACGGTATACTCCCCCGCAGTACGAGGCCGGGAACACAGATATCAACAAAATGATTTGGGCCGTAACGCTGCATAATATACCCGAGGGACTTGCGGTCGGCGTCGTCTTCGCGGAAACGGCGGCATCTTCCGGCGCGGGCATGGCGGCAGCGTTCGCGTTCGCGATCGGGATCGCGATACAGAACTTCCCGGAAGGCGCGATCATCTCCATGCCTCTGCGGTCTCTCGGCATGAAACGTTTCAGGGCGTTTCTGTTCGGCGCGCTCTCCGGAGCTGTCGAGCCCCTTGCAGCCGCGGCGGCTTTCGCCGCCCTGAAGCTCAGCGTCGCTCTGATGCCGTATCTGCTCTCTTTCGCCGCCGGAGCAATGGTATGGGTCGCGGTCGGCGAGCTGATTCCGGACAGCGCGGCGGGGGAAAACAAAAACGTCGGCGCGGCGGCGTTCTGCCTCGGCGCGTCGCTGATGATGATCGCGGACGTCGCATGCTGAGCTCGTTTCTGCTATCTGGTATTTTCCGATATCCCGCGCATCAACATCTGCCACTTGTTTTTTGTGTCGAAATATGGTATATTCGATGTATTGAAAACAGTACGTTAAGGTGTTGAAATATATGGCCGCAGCAAAAAGACGCGTTCTCTGCGTTTTTCTCTCTTGTCTTCTTCTGCTCGGCGCGGTCGGTTTCAGCCGCGCTCACGCGAAAGAAGTCTTCAGCGGGGACATCGTCGCTTACGCGCGCTCGTTTATCGGTTATCCGTATCAGAGCAGAGCGTCCGGTCCGGACGCGTTCGACTGCTCGGGTTTTGTTTATTATGTGTTCGCGCATTTCGGGATCGAGCTTCCCCACGGCTCCATGTATTACCGTCAGAATCCCGAAGCGTACGGAACGGTCGTAGGCAGAGGCACATACCAGAACGCGGCGGAAGGCGACGTGATCGCATGGAACGGTCATGTAGGCATTTATACCGCGGAAGGGACCATCGTTGAGGCGCTGAACCATAAATACGGCGTTGTGGAACGCTTTAAAGCAAAAAATCACCCCAGCGGGAGTGATTTTCTCGTGATACGTATCTACGGCGTCACCGCGGGATCGGACGCCGGCGTCACGGAGGAAGCCGCGACAGTTGAGTTTTTATCATCCTTTCCCGGCGAGACCGCGACGGGATTTGACAGCGAGCTTGCGGATCTGGCGAAGCAGCTTTCGGGCGACGTGAACGGCGACGGAAAGATCACGGCGAAGGACGCGCGCATCGTTCTGCGGGCGTCGGCAAGGCTGCTCGTTCTGTCAACAGAAGAAAAAAGCGCCGCGGATGTAAACCTCGATAATAAAATCAATACCCGCGACGCGAGAACGATCCTTCGCTGCGCAGCGAAGCTGGAAACGATATTTACACCCTGAACATCGTGAAGTCCGCTTTAGAGATGAGCGTCCCGAGATCATCCTTTATCGTGACCTCATAAAAATCAAGCATTCTTCCCCTTTTTACGCAAACCGATTCGGCGAACAGCGTTTTGCCCCTTGCCGCGTTCAGGAAACTGACGTTCGCGTTCGCGGTGACATATCCGCTGTCGCTGTCGTAGATCGACGCCACGGCGCAGGCGAAATCGGACATCGTCATCATCACGCCGCCCATTACGCCGCCGACGCCGTTTCTGTGCCTTTCGTCAAGCTCCAGCCGGATCACCGCATGACGGGGCTCTACGGATTCGATCGTCATTCCGTTGCCTGTAGCGAATCTGTCGTTGCTGAAAAAAGCTCTCGCCTGTTCCGGCGTTTTTATTTCTGGGATTCCCTGCATGATTCTCTCTCCTTTTTTCGATCCGGATGATCTCTCCCGGCTGCCCGGCAACGACGGCGCAGCTTTTTTTATTGTCTGCGCCGTCGGAAGCCCGCGGACGGATTTCCGCGGACACGGCGGTTTTTCGGTCGACAGTCGACGGTCGACAGTCTACAGTCAACGGTCGGCAGTCTACAGTCAACGGTCGGCAGTCTACAGTCAACGGTCGGCAGTCTACAGTCAACGGTCGACTGTCTACAGTCAACGGTCGGCAGTCTACAGTCAACGGTCGGCAGTCTACAGTCAACGGTCGGCAGTCATTATTTAATATTTTTTCCTTTTTAGTTATTATTCATAATGTTTGGTTGACACATCGCAACCCGTGATCCGCGGTCTGATATCACGATTTCACGGCTTCACGACATCACGCTCTCACGACTTCACGATCTCTCCGTCCCGGTCGCAAAACGCAATACGCAAAACGTCTTCACACCCTCCGATACACCGGGATCCCCTCGGTCGTAACGGTGAATTTCCCTGCGGCGACAGGCTCGCCGGTAAAGAAATCGACCCATTTCCCGGCGGGCAGATACACCTCGCGCGTATCGCTCTGATCGCCGATGACCGGCGCGACGAGCAGATCCTCGCAGAACATATACTCATCGTCGATATTATAGGTTTCTGGATCGTCGGAATAATCCATAATAAGGGCCCTGATCGGCGGCACGCCGGTCTCGTGATATTTCGCGAACGCTTTCGAAAGCATGGGGACGAGCGAACGGCGCAGCTCGAGAAGCGCGCGGATCTCGTCCTCGCTGTCGTTCTCACCCGGAA
>JAFRPB010000212.1 GCA_017429345.1 Clostridia bacterium
AAACGCTGCTCTCCGTCGACGTAAAATTCGACCTGCTTCTTCTCGACTGCAGACTGCCCGGCACAGACGGCGTTAAGCTTGCCCGGCGAATCAAAACGAGATCCGAGCGCTCGGAGATCATTTTTATCACTGCTTATTCTGATTATCTCTTTGATAGCTATGACGTAAATCATTTGAAATATATCCTCAAACCGGTCTCCGAAAAGCAGCTGACAAAGACTTTTGACGATTATTTTTCAACGTTCAACGAACGCAGACCCGTTTTCGTCATGACGGATCTTTCCGTTCCCATGAATGAGATTTTTTATATCTGCACAAACAAAAACAATATCTCCGTGAGAACGTCGCAAACCGAATACAACTCCCGAAAAACGCTCAGGGAGTTTGAAGACGATCTGAACCCGAATCTTTTCATGCGCATCGGCCGCGGAACAATCATCTGTTTTGCACATATCAAAAGTCACAAGGATTGTCATCTTCTGATGGAGGATGGTTCACAGTTCGACGTCAGCCGCAGGTTAAAAAACGAGTTTCTGCGGCGTTACACGAGATACCTGAATTCGCGTCACTGACCGCCGGAGGAACCGATGGCAGACTTGTTTTATTATGCTCTGTTTCTCGCAGACGACTTCTGCGCCGCGCTGAGCCTGTGGGCGATTCTTCGATATGTTTTTCTGAAAGAGCCGATCCGTTCGCGCGCGGTGTATTCTATATTCGGTGTTTTGTTCGCGGCGAACGCGTTTTTGCTTACGCCGTTTCTCGCACGGTATTTATATGACTTTGCGGGCTGGGCGGATATCGTTACAATCATATTACTGATTTCCGCGTCCTACGCGCTTTTCCGTGAACGGCGGCAGTTCAAAACGCTGCTGACCGTCATCGTATATGACGCGACGATAGAGATGCTGTATTCTCTTCTCGCGCCTTATCTCCCCTCTTCTCCGTGGATCGAGGAGCTCTGCTGCGCTCTTCTGCACCTTGCCGCATTCGGCCTCGTTCTGCTTGCTGCAAAACGTTCCGTCGTTAATGTTCTGCCGGAGGTTTTCGCCGGAATCCCGAAATGGATCTGGGCTGTTCTTCTTCTGTTTGAGCTGACCTGTTACTACAAGGAGTTCGGAGAGGCGGCTGCGTGGTACGGTTTGCTTTACGCGATCTCCTCCGCGTCGGTCATTCTGTGCGTTCTTTATCTGATTTTCAAGATCTTCTGGCTGATCCGACGGCAGAATCAGATCATCGAACAGCTGAATGAACAAAAAACTTACGGTGAAGCGCTTCGCGGCGGCGATGAAGAACTTCGCAGATTCCGCCATGATTATAAAAATCATATGATCGTCGTCAACGCGCTTCTCAGTGCAGGACGGACAGATGAGGCAAGAGATTATCTCACGGCGATCAATACGACCGTTGACAGCGCGCTCCGTCGGATTTCCACCGGTAATTTTGTCGCCGATGCGATCATAAACAACAAAGCCGTAACAGCGGCGCAGACCGGCGGAGAAATCACCTTTGACGGATCTGTTCCGGCAGAGGGGATCCGCAGCGAGGATTTATGTACGGTGCTGTCAAATCTGCTTGATAATGCGATCGAAGCGATATATAAAAACGATGCCGACCGCAGAACGATCTCTATCAGCGCAGGCTGTTCAGGCGAATGCTTTTTTATGAAGGTCAGCAATCCGACGACGCTGACGGGCGAAAATAACCTTCAGACGACAAAAAAGGACAGAAGATATCACGGCATAGGTCTGAAAAACGTCAGAAGATGCGTCGAACGCTGTGACGGCACACTTATCGTAACGATCGAAAACGGTATGTTCACTGCCGAGATATCAATGAATCTCTATATATGATTCAATATGGCTCAGCGCCTATAAGACAGTCTCCGGCGCGACGTATTACTCCGCCCCGACCGCAGCGAAGAGCATAATGATTGCGAAATAACAGCTATGAAACGTCTATATCAATCCCTGATAAAAACGACCGCGGACGACTTTCCGTCCGCGGTCGCTGACTGTCTGCACATTTGCTTTACGTTCTGCAGATTCTTTAAAAAATATTTCCCGAATTATTTTCCAATATCGAACTGAATACGGGAAAAATGTCGTTGTATTTTTTTTATCCCCGTGTTATAACGATATAAGCAATATAAAATATCAAGATCAACGGAGACCGGAAGATGCAGACAAAACAGGCGTCGCAGATGACGGAAGGCCCTTTTCTGAAAAAAATAGTTATGTTTGCGATCCCCGTGACTCTCACAGGGTTGCTTCAGATCATATACAACACGGCGGATACGGCAGTCGTCGGCCGGTTCGCGGGGAAAACCGCGCTCGCCGCCGTCGGCTCCACCGGATCGATGATCAGCCTGATCGTCAATCTGTTTACCGGCCTCTCGATGGGGGCCGGCGTCGTAACGGCGCGGATGCTCGGAGCGAAAAATAAGGAGGGCGTATGCCGTGCGGTCCATACGGCAATGGGCCTGAGTCTGATCACCGGATGCCTTGTTTCGGCGATCGGCGTAGCATTTTCACCTGTTCTGCTGCGCTGGATGCAGGCTCCCGACGACACGATCGAGCTTTCAGCGTGTTACGTCCGCATTTATTTTCTCGGCGCGCCGGGATCCATGGTCTTCAATTTCGGCGCGGCGATCATCCGCTCCACCGGCGACACAAAACGCCCGCTGAAATATCTGGCGGTTTCCGGTTTACTGAATATTCTTCTGAACCTGTTTACGATCATTGTTCTGCATTGGGGCGTCGCGGGCGTCGCCGTCGCAACGATATCCTCTCAATATCTTACTGCGATTCTCGCAGTACGCAGACTGGTCAAAACGGACGGCGACGTACGCCTGACGATTCGGAATATCCGGTTTTCACGCAAAGAGCTTTCTCAGATCCTTCGTATCGGCGTACCTGCAGGCCTGCAGAACGCCCTGTTCTCGATCTCAAACGTAATTATTCAATCAAATGTCAACACCTTCGGTTCGGACGCGATGGCAGGCATCTCCGCAGGTTCCAACTTTGACGCATATATTTATACGGCGACGAACGGTTTCACTCAGGCGGCGATGACCTTCATTTCTCAGAACTTCGGCGCTCGGAAAAAAGAGAACATCCGAAAGCTCTGGCTCATTTCACTCGGCAGCGCGGCCGCGGCGGCTGTTCTCTTGCAGACATTCGGCTTCGCGCTTCGTTTTCAGATCGTATCTCTCTTTACGTCGGACGCAGCCGTCGCAGCCATCGGCGTTGAGCGGATGGCGCTGATCATGCCTTTCTATATTTTCTGCTCGCTGCTGGATGTGACGAGCGGCGCTGTGCGCGGTCTCGGAAAATCGTTTCAGGTCATGCTCGTTTCCCTGTTCGGCGCATGCGGTCTGCGGCTCGCGTGGGTATTCTTCGTTCTGCCGATGAATCGGACGCTGCGATTTCTCTACGTTTCCTATCCTCTATCATGGGGGATCACCTTCGCGGTTGTATCTGCACTGTTTCTTTGGCTTTCCGCCGACCGCAGGCTTGAGTATAATATGAGCAGGAACTTTACCGGCAAGTCATAAAAAACCACTTTCTCTGATTGAAGCTTTTTTCTCATGCTAAAACCGGGTTATTTTCTCTTTTGAAAGCACCGAAAATCCCCGCCGACGGCCAGACGCGACGTCGGCGGGGATTTTCGTTAATCGTTTACAGATTCCTTTCAAGATGAACGAGAAAATCCTGAATATTCGTCACAAGGCCCTTTACGGAAAGCGAACCGCGGTCGTGCAGCTTGTTTACAGCGAATTCCGAAATATCAACCGAATAAATATACACCGGACGGATCCCGTCCTCCGTCTCGCAATAGGCGGGGGTCATATTTCCCGTGGCGATGGTGTGCAGCTGCGTCGCAAGACAGATCACGGTGGTCGCTTTGCGGGTGTGTTTGCGCATGGCGTTCTGCGCCTCATATACGTTGCCGATCACCTCCGGGAGCGGTCCGTCGTCACGGATCGAGCCGGCAAGCACAAAAGGCGTATCTGTCTTTACAAGCGCGTGCATTACGCCGGTGTCAAGACCGTATTCCTCGAGAAAACGGGGGATCGAACCCGCCCTGCGCACAAGATTGATCGTGTGCAGATGATGGTAATGCCCGTTTTCGATATGCCTCTTTGTATAGATATCCTGACCGAGGCCGGTATGGAACAGCGCCGCTTCGAGATCGTGCGTAGCAAGCGCGTTGCCCCCAAACAGACAGTCGCAGTAGCCTTTTTTGATGAGATTCGCCATGGCGTTCCGGCTGTCGTAATCGAATACGCAGGCGGGCCCGAGCACCCAGACGATATAGCCGTGATCCCTGTCGTGACGCAGGATCTCATAGAGCTGATCGTATTCGCGTGAGAAAGACGTCTCTCGCGACTGCCCCGTGCGGAAAACAAACGCTCCGTCGGCGCTTTCCTCGGAATTGTCAAAACAGCTCGCGTGAACATACACGCCCATAGTTCCGTCGTCTTTTCTTCCGACGACGACGCGGTCGCCTTTTTTCACGCGGCGCGGCTCGGTCACGACAGGCGTGCCGTTTTCGATCACAACGGCGCAGTCCATGCGGCTTTTGTGAAGCAGCGTCCATTTGCCGTCAATTTTAAAGTATTCGGGATAGATCGTCGTCGCATAAAACTGTTCGGGCAGAAAACCGTCCCCGGCCGGTTCGGTTATAACATCCGGCGCGGAGAGAAACGGTTCCTTTGAAAAATCGGGAGAAAGAAAAGCGGGGAACTTCATAAGAACACCTCTTTCTTACAGTGTAATTCTTTTCCCCGCTATTATATCATATCAAGTATGTTTATTGCAATAGAATTATTGATAACCGATCGCGACGCTCAACAGCATAAAAAATACTGAAATTACACCTTCCACTAAGAACAGCTTTGCTGTCCACTTCAGCCATTTCCGATAGGATACGCCAACCATGCCGATCGCGATGATCATCAGGCCGCTCGTCGGATAAAGCAAATTTGTGAAGCCGTCTGCGAAACAGAAGGTGATCACGACGGACTGCCGCGTCATTCCCGTCAGATCGCAGAGGATCGCCATCAGCGGAACGATCAGAAACGCCTTTGCGGTGCCGCTGCTGATGAAGAATTCGAGAAGCGCCGTAAACAGGAACATCAAAAGGATAACGCCGTAGGGTGAAACACCCTCAAGCGCGCCGCTCAGCGCGTTCAGGATCGTATGCATGATCATGCCCTCGTCAAGCACGTAAGTGATCGCGAGAATGAAAACGACCAGCGGGATCACGGGCAGGATCGTTACGACGCCTTCGCCGAAGGCGGCAAACAGCTTTTTTCCACGAAGCCCCGAAACATGCCCCGCAAGCAGACTGCCGACCGGAAAGAAGATCGCCATACAGCCCATGGAAGCGTAGCTGCCGATCGTCGTGAGTGTTTCGTTGCCCGTTTTTGTGCCCGCCATGCTCAAAACAAAGGAGGCCACGGTGCCGATCAGCACGCCGAGAAGCGAGAATACGAATACCCGCGTCGCCTTTGCGATCTTCTCGCTGCCGAGCGTTTCGCGGCATACATCGATGGGGTAACGGTCTTTGATCTTTTTATCCGTTTCATACGCCGGCGATTTTTCGGGATGCTTTTCGATCTTTTTTGCGTACCGGATCAGAAAACCGGTCAGAGACGCGTAAACGACTGCGTAAATGATCAGCCGCAGCCACAGCCCGGAGAATACGGGCAGATCCGCGAGCTTCTGCACGGTGATGATATTGAAAGGGTTAAAGGTCGCCGCAGTAAAACCGAACGCGACCGCAACAAAGCTCATGCCGATACCGGTCAGCGAATCCCAACCCATCGCGAGCGAGATCGCGACCGCGATCGGCACCATCGTCAGGCTTTCCTCAAGAATGCCCGCGGTGGAGCTTAAGAACATACAGCAGAAGACCATGACTGCGATCAGAACGAACCTGCGCTTTTCGAATCTGTTCACAATATACGCCATGATATATTTCAGTACGCCGATCTTGTCAAGGATCAGGAACGAGCCGCCGACGAGCACGAGGATCGCTACGATCGCCGCTCCGGTCGCCGCGTTGCCGCTTGTAAACGCCAGCACAGGGGAAGCCGCGATCTTCCATATCGGCAGCTTATACTCGGGGTTTTCGGTATAGGTCCCCGCGATCACGGAGCCGTTTTCATCAACCTGAAACTCACCTCGCGGCAGAAACTGCGTCAGCGCGCCGGCGATGATCAGAATCGCGAGCAGGATCCCCGCGATGCCGAACAGTGTTTTTTTGTCGATATTCAGACCTTCCTGTTTTTTCTGTTCCGTGCTCATGCTTCATCCCCCGCCATCGTTTTAATATATCTTTTGAAAAAGACGATCCCGTTCGCGAGGCTGTCAACGGCGATTCGCTCGTTCGTGCCGTGCGCCAGCATCAGGATCTCCGGCGGCATGACGAAGGGTGAAAAACGATAGATACAATCGGTAATACTCTGATAATACCGCGCGTCGGTCCCGCCCATTACCACAAAAGGCACCGGAGCGCTCATATCGAACATCCCGCGGCAGATCCTCGATATCGCCCGCATGGAAGGTGTGTCAGTCGGAGAAACGGCCGAAGGCTCGTCTCCGCCGAGCAGACGCACATTGACGTTTTTGTTCTTCAAAACGCGTCGGATATGGCGTTCGACCTCGGCGATGCTGCTGCCGGGCATGATACGGAAATTCACCGTCGCCGAAGCCTTCTGCGGCAAAACATTGGCCTGCGGACTGCCGTGCGTCATGGTGACGGCGGTCGTTGTGCGCATGAGCGAGGCGACCGGCGGGATCTGTGTCATCACCGGTTTAAGCAGCGGCAGCAATATGGGTAAATGACTGCCCGCAAGACGAAGAGGAAGCTCTGTATTCCTCGCGGCGGTATCAATGATATTTTTCAGCTCTGGCGTGATACGCGCGTGGAACTGATGATTTTCGAGCGCGACGATCGCCTTTGAAAGCTCGCCGACGGCGGAATGCTTCGGCGGCGCGGAGGAATGTCCTCCCTTGGCCTCGACGCTGATCTCAAAATCACAGTAACCTTTTTCGGCTATGCCGACGCCGGCGAGCTTATTATGCATCACGTGCGGGATATCGAGATCAAGAATCGCTCCCCCTTCGTCAAGCACGCTTTCGAGCTCAACCCCGTTATTTTTCAGAACCTCAGAGATCAGAGTCGCCGAGGACGCTTCTGCACCGACGACCTCCTCGTTGTACCCGAGACAGATCAGAACCGTTCGGCGCGGCTCAAAGCCATCTTCCAGAAGTGTTTCAACGCTTTCAAGCACGCCTACGACGTGATTCTTCATATCGGTCGTGCCGCGTCCCCAGAGAAATCCGTCCGCAAGATCGCCGTCAAACGGAGGATGAAGCCAATCGGGAAGCTTTTCTTTCGGCACCGGCACGACGTCCTGATGCCCGAGAAGCGCGATCGGTTTCAGAGAAGGATCGCTCCCCTGCCATGTAAAAATTATACCGGCCCTGCCTACCGGCTGTTTGGAAAGCTTTTCATGCAGCAAGGGATATCTCTCTTCAAAAACGCGGTGAAGCTTCTCAAATTCGTTCCAGTCGACAAGCTCTTCATCGGGATTGGAAACCGTTCTGCACCGGATCGCTTCCCGGAGCGTTTCTATATATCTGTCAAGATCGACTCTTTCCTCCGGCAGAGGAGAAAGCTTTTCTTTTTTCGGGCGGTAAAGCGCGGCGCGCACGGCATTCCCGACGCACAGCGCGCCCGCGGCGGAGATCGCGGCGATCTTGATCTGTTTTTTCATAGAATAGCGCCTCCTGCATGTTTATACAATATAATAGCAGTATAATAACATATATATACATATAATTCAAGAGCCGATGTAAAAATAATTCAATAAATAAAGTCGTTCTTTCACGGCATAAAGGATGACTGAGAACAGCGGAATGCAGACTGTATTTTCCTGCTTATGCGGCAGAAAGCAGCGACCTGTTGCGACGGAACGGCGCAGAAAAGCCGGGCTTCCTTTTTACGGGAAGCCCGGCAGAGGTTAAAACTATGCCTGTGTCTTATGCGGATTTTGCCCGGAAGAGATTGAACAGCGCCTGAATGAATACAAGGATCCTGTGAATGATACCCGCAAATACATCCATCTGATGATCGTCGTAACTGAGCGGATTCTTCAGGTAGGACGGGAAGTCCTCAGCGATCTCCATGATCGCGGGATACTCAACACTGTAGATCTCGTCCATCGCAAACATTACGCGGTCTGCGTAATCCGGAGCTTTCGCAGCTGCGCGCACGACAGCCTCATAGAAGCTCTCGTCCTTGTAACGGTAGAAGAAGTCGGATACCGCGTCGGTCACCGTGTCGGCGCCGAAGAAGATCCAGAACAGCTCCGAAAGGAATACGTCGTGCAGGCCGTGCAGATCTTCCGAATCACGATCGGATTCCTTGATCAGCTCAAGGATCGTAAGAACGAACGCTCTGGTGTCGTCGTCCTCGATCATATTGCCGAAGATCTTGGCAAGGTTGTCGGAGTTGTCGTCAAAGATCACCTGCTCGACGGCGTAATCCAGCACGCGGGACAGCAGATCCGCCTTGCCCTGCTCCGTCAGAGTGATGGTGTAAGCGGGATCGCCGTTCTTGGATTTGAACTTCTTGGGCTTGGAGAAGTGCAGCGTTTCGGAAAGCGATTCGACCGTGAAGTCGATCTGCAGCTCGATACCGGTTCTCGATTCGATCAGCTCCGCGACCTTGGCCAGCAGGAAGTCGACGGGATCGGTCTCTGCGAAGCGGAGATCAACGCCTGCCTTCTCGCCGATAAGATCGTAGAGGTCAAGCTCATAGACCGGCTTGATGGTCTCAAGGATCACGTTGACGGAGAACAGGATGTTCTCGATCGCGACCTGGATGCCCTCGACCTTGTCGAAGTATACCAGAGCCGGGATGACCTTCTCGATGAATGCCAGAGGATCGTCGACCAGATGATCGACCGCGGTGAACAGCGGGTTGACGATATTCTCGACAACGTGCGTCTTATCCGCCTTGAACTGCTTGGTGGTCTTGATGCCGGTGCAGCCCAGCGCCTCAAGCAGCGGAACGATGCCGTAGGAGTAGCCGTCGTAGCCCAGCGCCCTGAGCGGGATCGCGTCAAGGATCGTGAACTCAAGGTCTCCGCCTTCCACGAGCAGGAACCGGAGCAGAGGCTCGATGGGTTTGACCGCCGTGATCAGTGCGCTCTTGAACGCGTCCTTATCGCCGTCTTCGAAGCTGAAGGACATATCATCCCACGCGTGCAGGTCGAGACCGAGCTGCTCAAAGATGCCGAGATCGATGAGAACTTCGGGAAGCCCGAGGTTCGAGATGAAGTTCTTGAGGCCTTCGGCGATCTTGTTCGCGTTCGCTGCGGTGAAGACGTCCTTCAGGATGCTGTCGACCGCCTCGCCGAGATTCTCAGCGCCGCCGAGCTGTTCGCCGAATATTACAACCACGTCGTCGGCAAAGTCGCCGAGGTGCTTCGCCATGTATTCGGCCTTATCCTTCGTCCAGAGCGAGGTTTCGTCGGCAGCCAGATTCTTGTTGACTCCCATCCAGTCGTCCTTCGCACCGATGTTGCCCTCGGTGATCCAGTCAATCCTGCGCGCGGTCATTTCAACGCGCTCGGGGAACAGAAGGTGTACGGCGGCCAGGATGGATTCGGGATAATTCTTAACTACGTTGCCCAGAATCTGGTCGATGATCTCGCGGACGCCGTCGTCTGCGATGTTGTCGGCGATCAGACCTGCGATCAGGTCGTAGTTATCCTCAAAGATCACCTGCTTGATGACATAGTCGAGGATTCTTACAAGAAGCTCCGCTTTGCCGTCGCCGGAAAGCTTGATCGTGTAAGCGTCGTCGCCGTTGGCGGAGGTGAACTTGACGGGATCGGTGAAGTGTACGCTTTCCGCAAGGGTGTCAAGCGAGAAGTCGATGACCAGGTTCACGCCGGCTTTTTCTGCGATCAGACCGGAAACCTTGCCCATGATGAACTTCAGCGGGTCGGATGCGAGCTCCGCGGGATCGACGCCGAGACCGTCACGCATCAGCATGTTCAGGTTGACGTCATAAATCGGGCGGATCGTGTCGAGCACAACGTTAACCGCGAAGAGCAGGTGTTCGAACGCGACCTGTACGCCGCCGACCTTGTCGAAGTAGATCAGCGAGGGAATGACCTCATCGATGAACGCCATGGGATCGGCGATGATCTTGTCAAGCAGCGAGAAGATCGGGTCGATCAGGTTTTTCACGACGTTTTCGGGATCCGCAATGAATTCCTCAGTCGTCTTGAGATCGGTGCAGCCCAACGCCTCAAGCAGCGGTACGATACCGTAGGAGTAGCCGTCGTAGCCCAGCGCCGTTACGGACAGATCGCCGAGCAGGTTGATCGATACGTTCTGCTCTGCAAGCAGGAGCCCGAGTGCGGGAGCCAGCGGGTTGAGCACTTCGATCAGGGCGTTCTTGAACGCTTCCCTGTCGCCGTCCTCGAAATCAAAGACCATTTCGTCCCAGACGGTCAGATCGATGCCGAGTTGGCCGAACAGATCCATTTTCGCAAGGATATCGGGAAGCTCAAGGCCGCCTAACGCACCCTTCAGGGTTGCAGCAAGGTTGTTTGCGGTTTCCGCGGTGAAGAAGGTGCCGATCAGATAGTCGAGCGCCTCGCCCATGGTGCGGGCTCCGCCGATATTGTCGCGCAGCGCGGCGATCACGTAATTGATAATGGTTTCAAGATGCTCGGACATGTAAAGCGCCTTTTCGCGCGTCCAGTGCGTCTTGGTGAGTTCTTCGTTGCCCTCGGTCCAGTACTGGGCGTAATCGGTGGCGCCGATGTTGCCCTCGGTGATCCAGTCGATGCCTGCGGGCATCTCGTATCTCTGCGAGACGATCAGCTCAACGACCGCGGCAATGGCGTCGTCCTGATTCGCGACCGCATTGTCAATGATCGTCTGAACGATCTCGGGCAGCTCGGTTTCCTCACCGGAAACGGCTGCGATCAGCGAAGGAAGAAGATCCTCTTTCGCTCCGATCTGGTCAAGCAGATACTGAACGATCCACATGAACGCGTCGGGATGGTTCACCAGAATATACGGGAAGTCGGCGGTGTGCCCTTCCATCGCGAACGGGGAGACCGTTCTGTGGCCGGGCTTCCAGGTCACGTCGTTGCCGATATAGGCAAGCTTCTGGAAGAGGTCGTTGATATCGAACAATCCGAGGATCGCGCCGATATCGACGCTGCTTTCTTCTTCCGCTTCGCCTTCGCCGGCTTCGGGATCTGCGGGCTCGGGATCGGCTTCTTCGGCTTCCTCATCCTTGGAGAGCAGACCGATCAGGCTGTTGATCAGACCTTCCGCGGAGCTGATGTCGATACCCATGCTGCCCAGGTCGAGCATTTCGCCCACGTTGATCGGCATCGGATCGCCGACCATGGCGTTGTCCATATTGCCGCCGGGCTGAGCGGAACAGTCTGTCGTGTAAACAGCATCTGCGTGATACTGGATTACGGTTTTAAGCTCATTGAGCAGCGGTTCGACTAGACCGAAGTTCAGCGCGTAAGCGAGGTTCGGCAGCACGTTCAGAATGAAGTCGAGCGGGTTGCCCGCAAGCTGATCGAGAACGCCCTCAATCGGCTCCATGATGCCGTTCACAAGAAGCTGTCTGACCGTGGTGAAGCTGTTGCCGTTCGGAACGTTCTCTGCGCCGAGGGCGCTGAGGATCGGGGCGAGGGCGTTGTTGTAGCCCGGGTTCGCGTCAAATTCCAGGAACAGCTTGATCGGATCAACGGTGATGTTGACTGTGACAATAACGCTGACCTTACCGGAGCCGGTACCGATCCTGGCGCCGTCGGTCGCGAATCTGCGGTTGGCAAGAAGCGCGAGAAGGAGCGGGCCGACGCCGGAGAGCGCGTCGGACATGGCGTCGATGAATTTCGCTCTCTTTTCCGCAGGATCTTCGATCCCGGTAACGCCCCATTCAAGCGTCAGCTTTTCTGTCTCGCTGTCGTAGATCGCGGGATCCTTCCAGGAGTCGACCGTGATCTCCTCGGTGGTCTTGTTATAGGTCGTGATGGAGCTGACCTGGCGGAGCTTCGCAGCGACGTCGGGGAATCTCGCGTTGACGTTGTTCGCCAGCAGCTGCGGCAGGAGCTGAAGCCCGACTGCGCCGAGCGCGTCCTTCATATTGAAGAGACTGAGATTGATCGTGATGTCCTTATCTCCGACAAGGGGAAGATTCTGTCTCGTCACAACAGAGGCGGGAAGATCCGCCCAGACTTTCGCGAACTCGGTCGCGATCAGCGGATAGAGGAAGGTCAGAATCGTGTTGATGAAATCGTCGGTGAAAATCGCGTCCTGTACGGTCTGACCGATCGTCGCGAAATCAAAACCGAGCAGCTCCTTGAGCTGATCGCTGACCAGGAGCCCCTTGATCTTGTCGTAGACCTCCGTGCGCTTCTCGGCGTCGACGGTAAAGTCTTTGTTGCGCGCGATATCGGCAGTCGACACAAGACGAAGGATATCCGTAATGTCTTCCTTATTATATTGATACGCGGAAAGACCCTTCGTCGCGTCAAAGTTTCTGAATGCGAAAATCGCGTTTCTGACTGCTTCGTACCTGGCGACCGTCTCTGCGGGTATATCGAAGTTCGGCGACGCCGCAAGGAAGTCGTAGTGCACGGGGTTCAGCTGCGCGAACACATTCTGCAGCGCGGTATAGTTCTGCACCGAAACGTCGTCGGAGGTGTCGATCGTGTAGCCGTATTCGGCAACGAAGGCCTGATACTGCTCGTAAGCGGTGTTGATCCTTGCCTCCAGACGGGCGTTGAGCGTCGCGTAAACGGAATCGATCTTCGCTTCCATCTGCGCCTCAAGCTCGCCCAGGATCTTGCCCGCCAGAACCTCGTCGAAAGCGGTCAGCTCGGCAACGAAGTTTTTCAGCGAGGTGTACCAGGCGTCCCTCGCGCTCAGCACGGCGTAAAGCTGCTCGGTGGAGGAATCGAGCGTTACGGGTGCGAACGCCGCAGCATAAACGCTCTGATATTCGGCGAAGCGAGCTTTAAACTCGTGTAAAGTGAGCAGGTCGGTCAGAGCGCCGATCAGCGGATCGATCGTCTGCGCGACATAGCCCTCGCCGAAGACCGCGTCAACGTTCGACGCTTTGTAACCGGCAAGGGTATCCTTGTAGCCGTTCATCGCAGTCAGCGCGGCGTTGATCGCCACGTCGGCGTTGTCGGTATCGATCACCCAGTCGGAATCGTATGCGCTGTAATCCGTAACGGCGGCCTCGATCGCGGGCTGCACGTTCTCGCGCAGGTACGCGCGCTCGTAAGCGTCCTGGATCTCCGCGTATTTCGCGTCAACCGCAGCGCGGTCGAGGATCGCGTTGTCGGTCTCGAAATAAGCGTAAACCTCGTCGATGTTGATCGCCTTGTAGCTGTCGTAGTCCGCCTTCAGCGACTGATAGAGCGTCGTCAGTTCGGCAAGGCCGAAGTCGTTGATGTCGGTCTCAACGTTTTCGAGGATCCGGTCAACGATGGGCGCATACTGGGCGATCCGCATCGCCGCCTCAAGGGCGTCGATCGAATCTTCGTATGTGCTGAAGAAATGCGCCACGACCGTCGCGCCGAATTTATTGACGGCGTTCGTTTTCGCGGTGGTGATCGCGTTGTATGCCGCGACAAGCGCGTCGTAGCCCCTTGCGATCTGGCCCGCCTGATCGGCGGACAGGAGCTCCGCATTGTTGTTCAGCGCGGTCTGATACGCGGTCAGCAGCGAGATATCGTAGTTCACCGTGCCGGTGGTTTCGCTCGTGCCGCTGCAGGTGCAGTAATAAGTATCCTTTGCACCGCACCCGGAGGGTTTATACTTACGTGTGTTGGTGTGGCTGATGGTGTACTTGTAGGTGGGCATAGTCGCGGCATCAGCCAGCGTCGCGCAGGACATCAGGTTGGACGAGCGCGTTACCGTTACCGTTACCGTGGTGGTGGGCACCTGGCTTTGCGTGGTGTTCGTGTTGCCGCTCACGGTCACGTTGCCTCCCAGGTACTGCAGAACGCTGGAAACGTTGTAGGTGTTGTAATCGCTCCCCATCACGCTCTGCATCTTGGTCTTGACGAGATCGCGGACCTGCGAGGAAGTACGGTAGCCGTACTTGGACTCGTTTTCGCTGCCGCTGCTTCCCGTCGCTTTGAAAATGTAGGCGTTCAATACCGCGTAGTATGCTTTCGCGGCGGTATAAACGTCTCCGCTCGGGTCCTCCACGGTCACACTGTTCGTGCCGTTGAACGTGGCGCCCGCCACGTTGTCGCTGCGCAGCGCGGCCGCCAGGGTGTTCCACTGCGCGTCGCTGACGCTGCCTTCGCCCGCCGCAACTGCGGTGAAGCTGACGCTGACGCTTGTCACGATCATCAGGGCAGCCAGAAAAACAGCAAGCAGTTTACCCGATGTTCTTTTTGTAAATGTGGTCATTTGCATCGTCCTTTCATATAATTATTTGCAAAGTTTATATATAATGATCGGCTTTTCACGCCGAGAGCTTACCGTGAATCGGGTGTGGTATTGACAAACGGCTCTTTTTCGGAATATAATAAGCCTGAAAAGGAGGTGAGCCGATGTCAATATCATTGGATATGCTTATTAATACGGTTTATCTGCCGGGATTCGCTGCGACGCTGATTGCAAACCGCTTCTGGCGCTATAAATACGGCGAAACAAGATCCCGATCCTTAATATATATTGTCGTTATGATCGGCTTCGGCTTCTGGGGATCGTACCTGGGCGCTTACTTTTATAACTGGGTTCACAACATAATGGGGATTCAGGGATATTTCAAACGCACAATCTTCGGCACGATCATCACTGTGGTGGTCGTCGTACTGTTAGGCGTCGAAATCGAAAAGCTTATTCGCCGTTACCTGCGGGAAAAGCGGGGACAACAAATCCGGGAGGTTTCTCTCCGGGATACCTATGATCTTCTGCAGCCCGGTGCGATCATTCTCATTCTCACAACAAAAGTCCGCTGCCTTGTCAACGGCTGCTGCTTCGGCGTCCCCTGCGCATGGGGACCTTATTCCCATAAACTGCAAACGAACGTTTTCCCCGTTCAGCACATCGAGATCCTGATCTCTGCGCTCATCCTGTTTATAACCTACAAATACATTCACACAAAGTCTTACCGCAGGGGCGCGGCGCTCTTTTTCAGCGGCGGGCTCTGGTGCATCGGCAGATTCTTTCTCGAATACCGCATCTATTACGGTTATGACCCTGAGCGCGAGTTCTTCGGGCATTTTACGTTCTGGCAATGCGCCTGCGTTCTGATCATCGCGGTCTGCGCCGCCGTGATCGTATTCCTTTATATAAGGTATCCCGCCGAACCGCGGCCGAAGACGTTTCAAAAAGCGATGCGGGATGCCCAGAGAGCGGATCAAAAAGCAAACAAAACGAAGAAACGCCGTAAATAAGGAGAAGAAAAGACGGAATATTTCGTGGATTTTGTATATTATTAATATAATACTGATTGTATTATAGGATAAGTTTTTAAACTTTTGATAAACAAATTCGGGATTCCGGCGAAAAAACAACGTCTGTCAATTATTATTTACAATATGGATAAGAAAGACACAGTTATTTCATATTTGCCGAAATCGAAACCGAAGCGAGAGGTGAGAACATGGTCAGCATCCTGACGCTTGTCCCGGCGCACTCCAAACGGATCAGAGAACTGCGGGACCGGTATTTCCATAAAGACGAGGTGAATCTTTTTCACGTCGAAAACAAGCGTGATCTGTTTGAGATCCTCGCAAAAGAAAGCATCGATCTTGTGCTGATCGGCAACAGAAACGTTTCCGACGAGGATATGATCGATATCGTGCAGACCATGCACGTCCGCTTTCCCGGGACTGTGATCATCGTCGTAACGCGGCAGGACGCCAGGGAGCTTGCAATGCAGCTCTACCGCCTCGGGTTGGACGAATGGATCAAAGCGCCGTATGACGCGCTTGAGATCAGCCTGCGCTGCCGCGCTCTGATGCGCAGGGCGCGGGATCACGGCGGAAGCAATATTCGCATCGGCAGCGTTTTCATCGACTTTGACCGCTTTGAGGTCAGAACGGAAACCGGATTGATCCACCTGCCGAAAAAAGAGTTTCTTCTGCTGCACGTTCTGCTCTCCAACCCCGACAAAGTATTCACGAAAGCGGAGCTGATGGAACGGGTCTGGGGCTACGACAGCGAGAGCGACGAAGCCACGGTCGCCGTGCACATCGGCAGGATCAGGAAAAAGCTGGGAGATCCGGAAGCGTTCGAGATCGTTGCTGTCCGGGGGGTCGGCTACAAAGCCGTGATCCGGTAGTAGTAAAGGCAACGCCCTGCAATTCAAAGACAAAAAACAATGAAGCATTTGAGAGGAGCTGACGGAAATGTATCCCGATCTGCACCTGTTCGGCGGCACGGTCCACATCTATGACCTGATGTTTGTTCTCGGTCTTGTCAGTGTTGTGATCATCTATCAGTGTCTTGCGAACCGTTTTTCCTACGCCCGTCCGCGCGCTGCGTTTTACAGTATATTTACGCTCGTCTTCGGCTTTCTGTCGGCGGCGATGACCGCATGGATCGAAAACGGGCTGCTGTACGCCGCGAGCGACGGCGCCTACGACCATTTTGAAAACCTGCGCAATTACGGCATCCCCATGTTTCTGCCGCTGTTCTGGCTGCTCTATTGCCTTCTGTGCCGCGAGCCCTACAAAAAACTGACGGATTACCTTGCGCCGAGCGTCTACAGCGTGATGACGTTCGTGAAGATCGGCTGCACCTTCGGCGGGTGCTGCTACGGCGAGGCGGACGTGCACGGCATCTGGAACGAGGAGCTCGGATATAAGACGTTCCCGGTGCAGGTCTACGACGCGCTCTCGTCGTTCGTCATCGTCATCATATGCATCGTGCTGATCTATACAATAGGCAAAAAGCACAAAGGCTATATTTACCCGATCGGGGGCATGCTGTTCGCGCTGACGAAAGGTTACTGGGAAGGCTACCGCGTGCACAGCACGGTGTGGGAAAAGAATTATCTTAATACCGGGTGGACGTTCTGGCAGTTCTGGATGGCGATCCTCTTCGTCTGCTGTCTTGTCTGGCTGATCCTGACCGCCGTGCGCGAGAAAAAAGGCGTGCCGGATTTCGACGAGGCCCAGAACCTGCGGTTCCCGTACGTCGACCGCGCGAAGACGTGGGAAAAGATCAGGCGATTCCTGCCGATCCGGCAAAAAGAGGACAAAGCCCCCATTCAGCACAAAAAAAAGAAAAAATGAAGACCGCGGGAACTCTCCCGGCGGCACCATAAAAAACTCCGGCGCGTCGTCCGTCCCATCGGGGACCGGCGGCGCGACCTACCGTTTATATACCCAAATGAGCGCCGGAATGGAGATTAAAAAAACTGTAGACACCGCTAAAGTCTATATGATATAATATTTAAAAAATTACCGCATGAAAGGAGATCGGATCATGATCGATCTTTTTAACAAAATCATCGCGTTGATTCTCGCTGTTCTGATGCCGCTGGGCGCGAAGATCAATTTTTCGAAGTATTACGATTCCTATCGCACGGTCTTTACGCAGGGCGGCGTCGAGACCGCGGGCGGAGAACTTTTCTATGATTTCGTCTATTCCACGGAAAAGGTGAAGCCGACGGACAATCTCGGTCAGGATCGGGATTTCGCCGTCTCCATGGCGAAAAACGAGGCCGAGGGCTGTCAGCTCACGGTTCGTTCCGATACCGACGGAGCAGAATTCTGTCTGCGCGTCTCGCCGGCGAAGAATGCCGAGGGGAATACGCTCCCGGTCGAAATATGGCAGGAATATTATCTGACGGTCGACGGGCACGGAGACGTTTTCTCGTCTGATTTTCCCGATCCGCTTATCCCTTATTGCGGCGAAACCGTCGCGCTTGAGAAAAACCGCTCGCAGACGTTCTTTATCGAGTTTCGCGCCGACGCCGAAGCGGCGGCGGGGGAATACGTCTCGATCGTCTCTCTCTGCGACGAAAACAACGTCTGCGTCAAGAACGCACGCATCACCGTGACCGTATGGGATTTTGCGCTGCCGGTGACGGGCGCGAGCGCGAGCGCCGTGGGTCTGAACGGTTCGCTCTTCCCGCTCGCCGCGGGGCTGCCGTATGATTTTTACGGCACGAACACCTGGCTTTCGTTTTACGACGGCAGCAGCACGCTGAGCCCCGAGCAGGAAGAGGTCTATAAAAAATACTATGACTGCCTGCTCGATCATAAGCTCTGCGCGTTCTTCCTGCCCTACGACCTGCTCGACCCGCGGGCGGAGGAATACATGAACGATCCGCGCGTCACGGCGTTCTGCATCCCCTATCCGAAATACGATGATGAAAAGCTCGTAAGATATTATGAGAAGGTCATGTCGAACGAGCTTTGGGCGTCCAAGGCGTATTTTTACCCGGTAGACGAACCCTTCGACGCGGACAGGATCGACAATTTCGACGCGATCGTCGAGCGGCTCGGCAGGCTCTGCCCGGGGTATCATATGGTCGTTCCCTTCGGCGATTACGAGGTCACGGACCATAACGGCAATCTGCGCACGGCGACGGGTATCGAAGAGAACGTCGTCGATATCCTCTGCCCGATCAGCGATTACGTCGACGAGATCCGCCCGTGGCTCGACGAGCGCGTTGCGCAGGGCGACCGCCTCTGGTGGTACGTCTGCTGCGGTCCCTCCGACGGCAGCGGCAACTGCAACCTGTTCACCTATCAGAACGGTCTGAAGCACCGCATTCTGTTCTGGCAGCAGCGCAGGCAGAATTCCGAAGGATTCCTCTATTACGAGACCTGCAACTGGGGCTTCGCAGGCGATCCGTGGACGAATCCCGTCACCTTCGGCGCCGCGACGAATGCGGACGAGGCGGGTGACGGGCTGCTGCTCTACCCCGGCAACAAGATCGGCACCACCGACCCGGTGCTCTCCCTGCGTCTCAAGGACGTGCGGGACGGCATGGAGGATTACGACCTGCTGACCCTCGCGAAAGAAAAGCTGGGAGAAAAAGAGACCGAAAAGCTGATCCGCCGCGTCACCCGCAGCATGACGAGATACACCGACGACCCCGCCGTATTCTTCGCCGTAAGGACCGAAATAGGCAATATGCTTTCAAACACGGACTGATCCGCCAGCGTCCGCAGACCGACGTTAAAAAAACATTTCGGATAAACACGCAAAAGGTTTATCCGAAAGGTTTTTTGTTTTTGATATTTTATCTCAGCGGCTCGGGTAAATACAGCTGCCGCTCCTCCTCCGTCATATGAAACGTCGAGATCATATTCTTTGCGAAGAGCTGCGGCCGTTCCGAAATGATCTCGCGCAGTCTTTTCACGTTGTTTTGCCAGCTCCGATAACTCAGGAACGGCCATCGCTCGGTATGACGTTTCATCTCACTGTCGATCTCATTCACCATTGCGTCGAAGATCGACAGCATACGGTCAAGATCAAAGGTCGTATCAAGATGCTGTTTATGCAGCTGCAGAAGACGGGTACGGAATTTTTCGCTTCGCATCATCCGCGTCATGATAACGGTGCTGAAGGCGTTGTTCACGCCGTGTCCCTGCGGGTTCAGATACGCCGCGATGCCGTTGCGCCGGTATGTAGAGGGAAACAGCGCCCAGTCGACGTCGAAAAAGATCCAGCGCCATTTCCCGCCGTCCTTATTCTCTCTGTAAAAGCGGATATTTCCGGTATCCGTATTGTTGAAAAAGGATTCCGCCATCCAGTAGCAGATCAGATCATCGACGTCGATCTGCGTTTCAAGATAAGCGTATACGTCGTCATTCGCGGGATCATGATTTTTTATATAGGCGATCAGATCGTTGTAATTATCGATACTTCCGAGCTGCACGTCCCGCACGCCCTTGATCAGATCCGTATTGTTCTCATCCGCGCCGTGATGGTTCGCGAGATAATCCTCATCGATCTTTTCCCGCAGGTCGTAAAGGCCGTGATACTTGCCGTTGACATAAACAGCCACCGGCTGATAATCCATAATATCGACGTCCATACTGTTTTTCAGTACCATGGCGCAGAACGCGTCGCGCAGATGGGCTGATTGGATATCCTGCCCGCTGTTGCGCAGCACAAGGGAAGAAAACACGTTGACGTCGTTGTCCTTAAAGAACGGATAACACACTTCCTGCGGGCCGTAACGGTCCCGCAGGCGGATGGAAACGCTCTTTTGTTCCTCCGCGCGGCTGTACTGCCCGAACACCTTCATTCCTGCGTCAAACGATACCTGACTCACGCCGTCCGGCGTCATATACTCAAAGTGAACGGGGCGCTCCCAATCCTTCCAGAAGTTCGCCCCTTCATACGGAAATACACTCGACGCGCCGGATCCCTTTACCCAGATCCCGGTCGATTTATCATAAAGATTTTTTTCGTCGGTAGACAAAAAGACAACGGGCAGATCGTGACGCTCCTCGACAAGAAACGTTGAGGTGACGATATCCGACGGCAGCGCGCCCTTTCGGAACGCCCGCGCGCGCAGAACCGTGGTTTCGTTGATCGTGATCGGCTCCGTATACCTTGCGTCCGTCTCGTCCGGCTCGCTGCCGTCCGTAGTAAAATACACTGGATCTGCGCATTCGATCTTCACAACGTCGCCTTTTTGCACATAAGTGCTCGAGACGGAAAAGACGGGGTTCGCTACGGCGGCGGCAAGACTCTGCCCGGGATTCTCCGCGCCGGGCGATAGAGATGAAAAATAAACCGGCGTGAGATCGCCGGATAACAGCCGCCCGCAGCTGACGCCGTCAGACAGACGCCGATATTTCAGAGAATCCACCACAGCTCCGTTTTCATCCGCCAGATACACGGTCTCGCCGTAACGGTTCAGCCCCATATCCACCGAAAGCATACCGTTTTTTTTGTCGCCGGTACAATATACCGCGGCGTATTCCCCGGGATTCAGCGTATACTCCGGAAGCGGGAGAAACGAATCCTTCTTTTTTGAGTCCGATATGCGGTATCTGCCGAGCTCCACGGCGACGTCCGAAGGGTTATAGAGTTCAATATAATCGCACGCCTCGCCGTTGGGAGCTTTTTGAAAGGTGTTCACGGCGGCAGTCTCGGTGATCACCGGCGCTTTGCTGCCGGTGCGCGCGGCGGAATCCACCGAGGAAAACGCCTGCCTGTCGTTCGCCCTGCCGGGCGTGGCGGAGGCAAAGAAAGCGAATTCGTCAGCGCCGTCCGGCGTCCTTCCGCAGGTGAGATTCGCGAAGAGCTCATATACCCTGCACCGATCCGTTTCGTTGCCCGCCGGATCGCTCAATAAAAGATACTCCTCTTTGCCCGAAAGCGAGAAAGAAGCGCTCGGCGGTTCCGTTTTATCCGCGCCGTTCAGATATATCAGCAGATAACTCCCTGCTTCGATCTCGCATTCGGGGATCATCCATTTGTCGGGCTCACCCGGATCGTCGGAAAGATAGAATCCCCCCAGAGAAACCGGCTCGCTCCCCCGGTTATAAAGCTCCGCCCACGCGGTAAAATCACCGTCAGCGTCGGTAATCGTCTGCGTGTCGTTTGTGGTATACTCATTGATCACCACGTCGCAATTCCCGAGGGGCGCGAAAGCGGCCTCGGTCAGGCTCTCGCCTGTATCCGCACGCGCGCTGTTCGGCGCGCCGGGAGAGGGCTGTTCAAGAAAACAGGCGTCGCCGTCGACAACTCCGTAACTCTCATCCGCGCCCATGGCGGGGAAACGCAGCTCCGAGACAAGTTTGCCGGTCTCGTCATATAAAGACAACGTCTCTCCCGATTTCGCGCTCAGGCCGAACGGAAGGTGCGCGTTCTCGGCGTTCCCGGTTCGTGATGAGGATTTATCGGCGTAAAGCAGAAGATAACCGCGCGCCGGAATACTGCCGCCGGTAAATATGTATTTTTTTGACCCGTCTTCGTCCGAAATGCTCCAGCCGGTGAGATCCTCCGCAGAATCGCCCTCGTTGAACAGTTCGATCCAGTCCGGGTTATCGCCTTCCTCGTCGGTATAAGCCGCGGAGTTGGAAGCCATTATCTCGTTGATAATGACTTTTCCGTCGCTTTTTCCGCAGGCGCTGAACAAAACGCATATTAAAAAGCATACCGAAACAAAGACGATGATCCTGCTCCGATTATTCATACGCTTACAGCCTTATTCTTTTACAAAACTTATGCTTTCTTCAAACGCTCTTCTGAACGCGCCGTCCTCCTCGGGATCGCAAACCATAAACCAGATGCGGGCGTATTCGTCGTCGGAATAGGACGTATAATATGAGAACGCATACGCGCCGGTATTCTCATCCTTGCCGACCTCGCCGAAAAGGACCGTGCGGCCGCCGAGCTCACGCTCCGTGAAACCGCCTTCGATATCCGCCTCCATCGTCTCTCTCTTCGCACCGAACGCGCCCTGGTTGAAATAGATATACAGACCGTAGGGAGACGCGTCTGCGTTTGTCTCGGGATCGGCGGGATTATAGTAATAACCGCGATACTGCATACCGCTGCTGTTTTCTTCTCCCGTTTTGAAATTATCGGGATAAGAGAACGACATATAGCAGTCGACGCCCTTCTCGGAATACCCGTAGCAGTCGAGCTCGCCCTTCACCCAGTTCAGCGAACCGACGTCGACCGTCTGCGCACCGACAGGAGACGCGTCCGAATTGTCTGCCGGCTGATCTGATTCCGAAACCGGAACGTCTGCGTTCTGCGTATCTTTTCCGTTCTGCCCCGTTTTGCCGCAGGCGACAAGGGAAAGGATCATGAGCGCGGCAAGCAATACCGCAAATACTTTTTTCATTTCAATAACACTCCTTATAATGTGATATTTTCATTATAATGTATGAATTTTGATATTTCAATACCCGGCAGCGCATTATTTTACTATTAATAACATGTAAAATACCGCATTCCCCGAACAGGAACGGATATTATTCCTGCAAATACTTTAAAAACCTGATTTGTTCTTTCTCGTTATGATAACCGATTTTTCGGTAAAACTCGTGCGCGCCCTTTCTGGATGCGCCGGAATTCAGCCGAATCACGTTGATTCCCAGCTTTTTCGCCCGGTCTTCGACCGCTTTCATCAGCGCGGAACCGATGCCGTTTCTCCGAAAATCGGGGAGAACGGCAAGACCGAGGATATTCAGAGCGGTTTCGTAATACAGGCATCGATACGTCTGCGCGTGAACGAATCCGACCGTTTTTTCGCCGATATCTGATACGAAAACAATTTCTTCATCCTGTTTTAACTGTTCAAGCCGATATTTGACCAACTCTGCGTCGCATTCATAACCGAGACCGTTTTTGCAAACTTCGCAGATATCGGAGGCGTCGGCTGCAACGGCAGGACGTATGACTATAGTATCGGGATGTTTCCTGTCGGGCATTTATTGATTCCCCCATATTCCATAGGTGTTAAGCATACGATTATTTAAGAAGAATATACCGCTTCTCGAAATGATATATTGAACCTTCGGCTCAATTTTCACTATTCCGCTGG